>JALSPC010000119.1 GCA_026986155.1 bacterium | reverse complement strand
GTGGCCATCGCCTACGCCTCCGCGCTGGGATCGGGCAGGGCGGCCATCCTGGAAACCACCTTCCGTGAAGAGACGGAAACGGACCTCTTCGGGGAGCAGGCCGTCCTCTGCGGCGGCATCAGCGCCCTTATGACCACCGCCTTCGAGACCCTCGTGGAGGCGGGATACGCCCCGGAAATGGCCTACTTCGAGTGCATCCACGAGATGAAACTCATCGTGGATCTCATCTACGAGGGCGGCATCTCCGACATGCGCTACTCCGTCAGCAACACCGCTCAGTACGGCGACCTGACGCGCGGCCCCCGGGTCATTGACGAGCACGTCCGCGAAACCATGTGGGAAATCCTTTCCGACATCCAGTCCGGGGAATTCGCCAAGGAATGGATCCTGGAAAACCAGGCGGGCCGGCCCGTGTTCAACGCCCTGACGCGCGAGGCGGAAAACCACATGGTGGAAGAGGTGGGGGCGAAACTTCGCGGCATGATGAAATGGCTCACGAAGGAAAAGATTATCGACAAGAAGAAAAATTAGACGCTTGATGTGATGGTAACGAGAGAAATAGACAAGTTCGCGAGGGAAGGCCGCCCCATCGTGGGTATCGGGGTGATATTCCTCCTCTTCAGTCTTGCCCAGCACTGGTGGGTCGCCTCGGCCATCTTCGCGGTCTTCCTCGCCTTCAGCCTCTATTTCTTTCGAAACCCCGACAGGACGCCCCAGGGAGGGGAAAACGACGTCCTTTCTCCCGCGGACGGGAAGGTGGTGCAGAACGAAATCGTCTTCGATGATCGGTACTTGAAAATGCAGTGCCGGAAAATCGGAATATTCATGTCCCTCTTCGATGTGCACGTGAACCGGGTCCCCGTCACGGGAACCGTGGAGGCCATCGAATATCACCCCGGCAAGTTCGTCTCCGCCAATCTTGACAAGGCCTCCAAGGACAACGAGCAGAACGCCTTGATTATCAAGACGAAAAATGATACGTTGATCGCGGTCGTTCAAATCGCGGGATTGATAGCAAGAAGAATTGTTTGCTATCCGGTCGTTGGAACGAAAATCGAACGGGGGACTATCTTCGGAATGATCAAGTTCGGTTCGCGCCTGGATATTTACCTGCCTGAAAATAGCACGGTTCACATCCAGGTGGGCGAAAAGGTTCGTGCCGGAGAGACGATTTTAGCCACCCTGCCCGGGGAGGGCGAAGCATGAAAAAAGGCATCTACATCTTACCAAACCTGCTGACTTCGGGGAGCATGTTCCTCGGGTTCTACGCCATCCTGCACTCATTCCAAGGGGATTACACGCGCGCCGCCATCGCGATTCTTCTGGCCGCCATCCTGGACGGCCTGGATGGCAGGGTCGCACGTCTTACGCGAACCGAGAGCCGTTTCGGTGTGGAATACGACTCCCTGGCGGACCTCATCTCCTTCGGTGTCGCGCCGGCCGTGCTGGCCTACACCTGGGCCCTCAAGCCCTTCGGCAGGTTCGGATGGCTGGCCGCCTTCCTGTTTCTCGCCTGCGGCGCGCTCCGCCTGGCGCGGTTCAACGTCCAGGTCAACTCCGTCGAGTCCACTCATTTCGTCGGTCTGCCCATCCCTTCGGCCGCCGCCATGATCGCCACGCTGGTTCTCTTCATCCACCGGCTGAACATCGTTCTCGTCAACCGGTCGATCATCATTCTCCTGCTGGTTTACGTCCTAGCCTTCCTCATGGTCAGCTCCATCCGCTTCTACTCCTTCAAGAAATTCGACCTCATACGGCGTAAACCTTTCAGCACCCTCGTCCTGGCGGTTTTGGCCCTGGTGGTCGTGATTTCCGAGCCCGAAATCATGCTGTTCGCGATTTTTTGCTTGTATATTTTGTCCGGACCTGCTATATACCTGCACAAGATAATGACCGGAAAGAAGGTGGAGGAAGAAGAGATAGCGGAAGAATTCCTCACCTGAAAACGGTCGCGATCCCCGGTAGCTCAGTTGGCAGAGCGGGTGGCTGTTAACCACCTTGTCGCTGGTTCGAGTCCGGCCCGGGGAGCCAGAGAATCCAAGCCCCCGC
>JALSPC010000118.1 GCA_026986155.1 bacterium | reverse complement strand
ATGTTTCCCCAGTCGGTCTTCCCGGTGTGGTTTGAGATCCCCATCGCCGTCTGGCTGGGCTACATGGTTTACAAAAAGAACGGAAACATCACCGCGCTTTCCATTGTGGCTATCATCGCCATGTATGTGACCATCATCATCGGAGCCTATTGGCCGCTGAAGATGCCGGCTATGTTAGGTTTGAACCCCATTATGGTGTGGATGATCATCCTCTTCATCTACGCCTTTATCGCTTCCACCCTTCCGGTGACCACGCTCCTGCAGCCCCGTGACTACATCAACGCCCACGAGCTGATCATCATGCTGGGGCTCATCTTCCTCGGTGTTATCGTCGCCCACCCGGCCATCGTGGCGCCGGCCTTCAATCCCAGCGCGAAGGGCGCGCCCCCCATCTGGCCCTTCCTATTCGTGGTCATCGCCTGCGGCGCCATCTCCGGGTTTCACAGCCTGGTCAGTTCCGGCACTTCGTCCAAACAGCTGGCCAATGAGAAGGACGCCCAGTTCGTGGGATACGGCTCCATGCTGATGGAGGGGGTTCTCTCCACGCTGGTCATCGCCGCCGTCTGCGGCGGGTTAGGCATGGCCCTGGTCGTGAAGGGACAGACCTTGACGGGTGTCGCCGCCTTCTCCCATCACTACGCCAGCTGGGCCGCCGCGAAGGGTTTGGGCTCCAAGCTGAACGCCGTTATCTGGGGTGCCGCCAACATGATGGAGGCCTATGGAATCCCCAAGGCCATCGCCATCACCATTATGGGCGTGTTCATGGTTTCGTTCGCGGGCACCACGCTCGACACGGCGACGCGCGTGCAGCGTTACATCGTCTCTGAGCTGACCACCGATTTGAATCTCGATTTCCTCTCCGGCCGCTACGTAGCCACCTTCATCGCGGTGATCAGCGCCGTTATTCTCGCCTTCTACTCCGGGAACGGAAAGGGCGCCCTGGTCCTCTGGCCGCTGTTCGGGACGGTTAACCAGTTGCTGGCCGCCCTGGCCCTTCTCGTGATTACGGTTTACCTGGCAAAAAAGGGGAAATCGCTCATCTATTCCGGGATCCCCCTCATCTTCATGCTGATCATGACCGGCTGGGCCATGATTTTGAACCTGACGAAGTTCTATGCGGGTGGAAAGTGGCTGCTCTTCTTCGTGGGCCTGATCGTTTTCCTCCTGGAGATCTGGATGGTCATCGAGAGCATCATCGTCCTGGGGAAACCTTCGCAGGAGGCTCCCCAGCGCGCCGGTGCATCGTCGTAACCTTCTCCTAAACCTGAACCGGAAAAGGGGGCTCGTATGAGCCCCCTTTTCTTTTTATATGCATTATGCCATATCAGGTGGTGCAGCCGCTTCCGAACCGGATACCCTGGGCCAGCGGCATGTCCTGTCCCCAGTTGATAGTGCAGGTCTGACGGCGCATGTAGGCCTTCCAGGCGTCGCTGCCCGCCTCGCGGCCCCCGCCCGTTTCCTTCTCGCCGCCGAATGCCCCGCCAATCTCCGCCCCGCTGGTTCCGATGTTGATGTTGGCGATGCCGCAATCGCTTCCCTCCGGCCCGAGGAAGGTCTCGGCGTGGATGAGGTTTCGGGTGAACATGGCCGAAGACAGCCCCTGGGGCACGGCGTTGTGCAGGGCGATGGCCTCTTCCACCGTCTTGAAGGGAAGGATGTAGAGGATGGGGGCGAAGGTCTCCTGCTCGATGACCGGCATGTCGGGATGGGCCATCACCAGGGTGGGCTGCACGTAGAACCCTCTGGCGTAATCGCCTTCCTTCAGGACCTTGCCACCCGTCAAGACCTTGCCGCCTTCCCTTTCGGCGCGCGCGACGGCGGCCTCGAACCGGCGAACCGCCTCTGCGTCGATCAAAGGTCCCATCAGAGTGCGGGATTCAAAGGGATTTCCCACCTGGATGGCTTGGTAGGCCCCAACGAGGCGTTCCGTAAAGGTATCCAGAATGGCCTCATGCACCAACAGCCGCCGGATGGTGGTGCACCGCTGGCCCGCCGTTCCCACGGCGCCGAACAGAACCGCCTGGAGGGCCAGCTCCATGTCGGTGTCCTCCATGAGGATGACACCGTTGTTCCCTCCCAGTTCAAGGATCGTCCGGCCCAGCCTGGCCGCCACGGCCTGGGCGACCCTTTTCCCCATGGGAACGCTTCCCGTGGCGCTGATGAGAGGGACACGCGGTTCCTCAACCAGGCGCCTCCCTATTGTGGCGCCGGAGCCGACGATTAGGTTGACGATGCCTTCCGGCATCCCGTTTTCCCTCAGGACTTCGTCCATGACGCGGATCACGGCGACGGCGCAAAGCGGGGTCTTGGAGGAAGGCTTCCAGATGAGGGTGTCGCCGCAGACCAATGCGATCATGGCGTTCCACCCGAAAACAGCAACGGGAAAATTAAACGCGGTGATAACCCCAATGGGCCCCAAGGGATGCCACTGCTCGTAGAGGCGATGATGGGGACGCTCGCTGTGAGTCGTCATCCCGTAGAGCTGGCGGGACAGCCCCACGGCGAAGTCCGCGATGTCGATGAGTTCCTGGACCTCTCCCTCCCCCTCAGGAAGAATCTTTCCCATCTCCAGGGTGATAAGTTTTCCCAGCTCCTCCTTGTATTCCCTGAATCGCAGGGCCATCTGGCGCACGATCTCCCCGCGTTTGGGCGCCGGGACCTTTCGCCAGGTCAGGAAGGCCTTGCGGGCCTTTCGGACCGTTTCCTCGAATTCCACCTCCGTGGTCAGGGAGACCCGTCCAATCACCGCACCGTCGATGGGGCTGATACTCTCGACGAAGTCGGGAGCACCCTCCACGCCCCATTGACCGTTGAAGGTGCCCGGGTGCGTAAACTCCTTTCCAAAAGATTCCTCGAAGGGTTTAAGACGCAATTCCATCTTTTCCTCCTTCTCCCGTGTTCACCATTGAACGGGAGCTGCGGGGTTTTGGGTTGATGCCCAGGGAAATGAAATAGGCAATTCCCGCCACAAGGATGATCATGGCCCCCGACGTAAGATCGAGATAGAAAGAGATGAACATCCCCGTCACGGTGAACAGCGCGCCCAGCAGGCAGGCAAAGGCCATGATCTTCTTCAACGAGGTAAAGTAACGGTTGGCGATAGCGGGAGGGATGGTCAGTAAGGCGATGACCATGATGATGCCCACCATGCGCATCACCATCACCACCGTCAGAGCGGTCAGGCCGAGCAGGAGAAGATAGTAGCGCTTGACGGGAAGCCCCACAATTTCTGAAAACTCCGGGTCGAAGGAGATACTCAGCCAACGCTGGTAGAAAAGGCCCGTCGTGATAAGTACTAAGATGTCCAGCCCCGCCATGAGCAATAGATCCGTCTTCGAGATGGTGAGGATGCTCCCAAAGAGATAACTCATCAGCCCCGCCGTGTAGCCCCCGGCGAGATCGGCGAAAACAATTCCGATGGCCATGCCCACCGCCCACATAACCCCGATGAGAGTATCGATGCGCTGTTTTGTTTTGTAAGAAACCGTTCCCATGCCGAAGGCCGCCGCCAGGCTGAAGACCACCGCTCCAAGGACGGGATTTAATCCGAAAAAGACCCCCAGGCCGATACCCCCGTAGGCGGCGTGAGCGATACCACCCGTGATGAAGACGATGCGGTTAATCACCACGTAGGTTCCGATGATGGCGCAGGCCACGCTGACGAACAGCCCGGCGATGAGGGCGTTTCGGAAGAACTCGAAGTGTAGAAGTTCCATCGTTTCTACCCGTGGCGTTTCAGGACGCGGTGGGGCACCCCGTGGGCGATAAGGTCCACGGGACAGCGGTAGGTCTTCATCAACATTTCCTCGGTGATTTCCTTCTCCCCATGGTAGAAGAGGTGCTGGTTCAGACACGCGACCTTTTTCACGTAAGAGGAGATGACCCCAATATCGTGGGAAACGAGACAGATGGTCAGGGTCTCGTTCAGCCGGGACAGGATTTGATAGATGGTTACCTGGAAACGGCTGTCCACGCTGGCGGTCGGTTCGTCCAGGAGGAGGATCTCCGGCTCCGTCACGAGGGCGCGGGCGATCAGGACCCGCTGGCGTTCGCCTCCCGAAAGCCGCCCCATTTGGCGTTCCCGCAATTCCCAGACCCCCATCCGGCGCATGGCCTCTTCAACGTTTTCCAGACATTGCCGCCGGCTTTCGTTGCCAAATCGCAGGTATTTCAGGCAACCCATCCTTACCACGTCTGCCACCTGGATGGGAAAATCGGGGTCGAAGTCCATGACCTGAGGGACATACCCGATGCGGTGGCGCGCCTGGGCCGGGGCCATCCCCAGGACCTCAACGCGCCCGGTGACGGGGACTACCAATCCCAGGATGACCTTGAGCAAAGTGGTCTTTCCCCCGCCGTTCGGGCCGATGATCCCGAGAAAGTCCCCCGCATAGACCGTGAGAGAAACGCCCTCCAGGGCCGGGTGGCCGTCATAGCGGACGGTCACGTTCGAGAGGCGGATGACCGGTTTGCTCATAGTCATGTTTCCTTATTGCTCCAAACACGCCTCGATCTTTTCGGCGACTTTGAGCAGATTCGTGTCCCAGTCCCGCGCCATGGGGTCCAGGAAAACGATCCTACCATGGATCTGGCGGGCAATGATCTCGGCGCTTCGCGCGTCGAACTGGGGTTGGGCGAAAATGCACCGGAGCCCCTTCTTTTGGGCCATCCGGATGATCTTAGCGAGATGCGCGACCCCCGGGGACTTTCCCTCGCGCTCTATTGCCACCTGCGTGAGCCCGAATTCCCTCGCGAAGTAGCCCCAGCAGGGATGGTAGACGAGAAACGTCCTTCGCTTGAGGGAACCGAGACGTCCCTTGATTTCTCGGGTCAGGGTGTTGAGCCTGCGTTCAAGCTGGGCCAGGTTTTTCTCGAAAACCTTTGCGCGGCCTGCATCGAGGCTGGCTAAGGCAGCGGCCATGATCTCAGCCTGATGCCGGACCATCTCGGGAGAAAGCCACACGTGCGGGTCGCCCTTGACACGGCCCTCGAGCCCCTCCGTGGTATCGACGATTTTCATCTTGGGGTTCACCGAACGGAACTTGTCCATCCACGCGTCTTCAAACGGCACGTGAATCCGGAAATAGACGGCGGCTGTGGCGAGAGAGACAAGCGCCCGTGCCTTGGGCTCGAAGGTCCCCGGATTTGCCCCCGGCGGCAGCATAACCTGGACTGAAACGAATTTCCCCCCAATCTGTTTCACAAAGTAGGCCTGTGGCGGGATGCTCACCGCGACGTGCAAAGGGGGCGCCGCCCATACAACACCCATAAAAAAAGTCATCACCCAGAAAACCGACAACAAACCCCCGGTCCTCAAGGAGGCCAAAGGCGAAACGTGACAAGGGCAACTATCTTTTCTGTTAAACTCCTTTCTCATAAACACCTCAGGCAACACCATAATTATTTTGATCTTATGCCATATAGAGGCACAGGTCAATAAACCAGGCAATCGAATGTTTTGAGATGTTTAACTTTTTACACCATCATGTGTTACGTTCAAATGTCGTTTTGGTGTTTTGAATTTTAGCATACCCAGACAATCAAGGTTTTTCAACATCTGATTACATCTAATTTTCCCTTGCCAACAAAAGAGCGGAAAAGACAATGCTTGTCTTTCCCGCCTGAAATTTTCTCCCATTAAAAATGTCTTACATTAATTCTCCCCACAACTGCAGGGAGACCTCGAGTAAATTACTTTGGCTGTTGGGCTCTCTTTTTGTCCATCTCGTTGCCGATGATGTAGCCCAGCCCCATTCCGACCCCTGTGCCGATCAAGGTGCTTGCAGTATCCCGCCCTATAATCTGGCCCGCCAGGGCCCCGGCAGCCGCGCCGCCCACCGCTCCCTGCTGGGCGTTGGTAGTCAAACATCCCGTCACAGACAGGGTGACAAGGAGCATCCCGATGACAAGGGCCAGGACCCCGTAATGTTTCACACCGTTCAATCTCTTCATCTTTCTCTCCTTTTTCACGTTTTCAGGGGTTCCCGTGAACGTGAGGTTATTCCCCTTTTTTTAATTATTAAAACAATTTCCCTTTTATGTCAAGGAATTACGACAAAAACCATGAGCAGATCTAAGATGAATGATACAACTTATTAAAATAATTAGATGATTATATTGATATCATTCCGAGGCGAACAGCCTCTCAAATCTCCCCCTTCCAGCGAGAGCGGGCAAGGGTCAAAAAGCGCGACCGGACGTCGTCCGGCATAACAGTGAAATTGAAGGAGACGGTGGTCCCAGGGTAGACCTTTGCGATCTCCGAGCGAATCATCCCAGCCAGGTAGTCCTTGATGGGGATGTTGGGAAACGGCACCCGGATCTCGATAACCAGCCCTTCCCCCACCTTGTCGATTGTCCCCATCATTCCCAGTTCGTGGAAGGTGGCCGCAATTTCGGGATGCTCTATCTTCTTGACGATTTCCGTCACCGCTTTGAGGGAGACTTCACTGGACATGACCGTTTTCCTCCATCTTGATTCGGACGACCCGTTTCTTTCCCGCCCGCAGGACGACGCCTTCCCCCGCGAGCGCCTTGGCGGAAACGGTCGCCTCGATGTTTCCGATCCTCTGACCGGAGAGATAGGCGCCGCCCTGCCTGATGAGCCGGCGCGCCTCGCTCTTGCTCTTCGCCAGGCCTCCCGCAACGAAGAGGTCCACGACGGGGATTTCCTCCCGGCTACCCTCCGGGCGAAAGTAACAGATGGGAATGGAGGCATCCCGGTCCATCGCCACGTTCCGGATGGCGGAGGAGGTTTCGATTTTCCCCTCGGGATCTGCGGAACCGAACTGCCGGATGGCGGCAAGGTAGGCCTCCTTCGCCGCCGTCTCGCCGTGGGTGATGCGCGTGGCCTCGAAGGCCAGGATTTCCTTGGCCCGGTTCAGGTCCCGGTCCTTCAAGCCTCCCAGCCGCCTGACCTCGTCCATGGGCAGGAAAGTGAAAAGGCCAAGGAATCTCTCCACATCCCGGTCGTCCGTGTTCCGCCAGAATTGGTAGAAGTCGTAGGGCGAGGTCTTCTCCGCATCGAGCCACACGGCGCCGGCTACCGTCTTTCCAAACTTTTCCCCGCCGGCATTGGTGAGAAGGGGGAAAGTCATTCCATAGGCGATGCCCCCCGTCATGCGGCGTATCAGGTCGATGCCCGCCACGATGTTTCCCCATTGGTCCTGCCCCCCCATCTGGAGCCGGCAGCCGTGGTCCACGTAGAGTCGATAGAAGTCGTAGGCCTGCAGGAGCATGTAATTGAATTCGAGAAAGGAAAGTCCCGTCTCAAGGCGCTGGCGGATGGACTCGGCCGTCAGCATACGGTTGACGCTGAAGTGCCGACCGATCTCCCTCAGGAAATCCACGTAGTTCAGGGAAAGAAGCCAGTCCGCGTTGTTGAGAAACACCGCCTTCCCTCCCTCGAAATCGAGGTACTTGCCCAGCTGGCGTTTCAGTTTCTCCCCGTTTGCCTCGATCTGCTCCTTCAGCAGCATTTTCCGCATCTCGGTCTTCCCGCTGGGGTCCCCCACCATGCCTGTCCCGCCTCCCAGGAGGGCGATGGGGACATGACCCTCCCGCTGCATGTGCATCAGGGCCATGATGGGCACCAGGGAACCCACGTGAAGGCTGTCCGCCGTGGGGTCGAAGCCGATATATCCCGTGACGGGCCCCTCCGCCTCCAGGGCCTTCAAACCTTCCTCGTCCGTCACCTGGTAGAGAAATCCCCGCTGACGCAGTGTATCCACAAGTCCCATACGTTCGCTCCTCGAAATGATATCGGCCGGGTTATATCACGTCCCCCTGGAGGGCTTCAAGGCGTCCTCTGCACCTCTTCGGACAAATGGCGCAACCTTTGTCGCTGAGGTGAGAGGGCAGGCAAGTAGGGACCGAAGGTTTTCGCTGTGCCTCCGCGCCCCGGCAGACCGCCTATTGGACCACATACCTGCCGATCTTTATCATTCTATCTGCGACCTTCCGCCGGAGGGCCACGCTATTGGCCGGCAGGTACCGGGTGAGGCGCTTCAGGGCCGAAAGCTGGGTTCGAAGGGTATCCCCACTCGAAATGGCGGCGAAGATTAGCTTCGCCCAGCGCTCGATGCGCATCATGGCGTCGACCGAATAGACCTGGATGATGGCCTCGGCGATCTCAGCGCCGTCTTCCCCGGCTTTGGCCCGCATCTTTTTCACCCGCAGCAGGCCGCTCTCCATGGCAAAGACCTCGATGATGATGTCGCTGATCATGCCCAGGATCTCCTGCTGGGTCTCCAGGTCATCCGGATGGGCCTGGTAGGCCGCTCCCGCCGTGAGGAGCGCGATCTTCCTGGCATTTTCCACCAGGTAGTCCAGTTTCTCCATACCCTCCTGGGGAACCTGACGCAACCCACTCGGTTTGAGAAGGTCACCAGCCGCCTGCTTCATGGCCTGGATGAGGGGAAGCTGTCCCTTCATGGCCCTCCTGAAGAGCATCCGCAGGATGAGGAGGCGGTTGATCTCGTTGGTTCCCTCAAAAATGCGGTTGATGCGGGAATCCCGGTAGTACCGCTCCACAGGGTAGTCCTTGATGTAGCCGTATCCCCCGTGGATTTGAACCGTCTCGTCCACCACGTAGTCGAGCATCTCCGACCCGTAAACCTTGTTGATGGAGCATTCGGTGGCATATTCCTCGATGCCCCGCGCCGATTCGTATCCCGCCTCAGGGGAGGTCATGTCGATCCCCTTGAGGCGTTCCTCGATGAGGCCCGCGTTGCGGTAGACCATGCTCTCCGCGATGAAGGTCCGGATGGCCATCTCGCCTATCTTTTCCTTGATGAGGCCGAAATCGGCGATGGGATGGTTGAACTGCACCCGGGTCTTGGCATACTGGATGGCGTCGCCCAGGGCCAGCTTGGCGGCCCCCACGCAGGCCCCGCCCAGCTTGTACCGGCCTATGTTGAGGATGTTGAAGGCCACCACGTGTCCCTTGCCCGGTTTGAAGAGGAGGTTCTCCACCGGAACCTTGACGTTTTCCAGGATGAGGCTCCGGGTCGAGGTTCCCCGGATTCCCATCTTGTCCTCCTCCTCGCCGAGGGAAAGGCCCTCCGAGTCCCGGTCGATGATGAACCCCGTGAACTGTTCCCCGTCGATCTTGGCGTAGGTGATAAAGATGTCCGCGTAGGCCGCGTTGGTGATGAACTGTTTTTCCCCGTTCAAAATGTAAAATTTCCCGTCCTCGGAGAGGACCGCCGTGGTCTTGGCGTTCAGGGCGTCCGTCCCCGCCTCCGGTTCCGTCAGGGCGTAGGCCCCGATGAGCTCCCCGCTGGCAAGGCCGGGAAGATAGCGCTTCTTCTGCACGTCGTTGCCGAAGTAGACGATGGGGAGGCTGCCGATCCCCGTGTGGTCCACGTTGGCCACGGCGAAGGGCCCTCCCAGGGGGACCTTCTCCGTGATAATGAGGGAGCTTATCTTGTCTAGGCCCATACCGCCGTATTCTTCCGGGATATCTCCCCCCATCAGGCCAACCTCGGCCGATTTCCTCAGGAGTTTCTCCATGAGGCCCTCTTTCTTGGCCTCCAGGTCGTCAATGACGGGGGCCACCTCACCCAGGAGAAACTCCTCCGCCGCCTGGGCCACAAGCCGGTGTTCTTCTGTCATGTCCTCGGGGGTGAAGATATCCTCGGGATCCGCCGCCTCTATCAAAAAACTACCACCCGCGTTCTTTTCCATCGTCGTTTCCTCCTTACACCGCTTCGTTCTCAAAAATCGCGGCAGCGCCCATGCCGCCGCCGATACACATGGTCACCAGTCCCCAGCGCCCCTTTCGGCGTCGTATCTCGTGAAGCAGCGTCACCGTAAGTTTCGTCCCCGTACACCCGAGAGGGTGTCCCAGGGCAATGGCGCCGCCGTTGACGTTCACCCTCTCGGGATCCAGGCCGAGGGTCCGGATGCAGTAGAGGGCCTGGGAGGCGAAGGCCTCGTTCAACTCGACGAGATCCAAGTCTTCCACCTTGAGGCCCGCGAGTTTCAGGACCTTCGGCACGGCCGCGGTGGGGCCGATGCCCATCACGTCGGGGGGCACCCCGGCCGCGGCAAAGGCGCGAAAGGTCAGAAGGGGCGTCAATCCCATGGCCTTCGCCCGCTCTTTACTCATCACCACCACGGCCGCGGCGCCGTCGCTGGTCTGGGAAGAATTCCCCGCCGTGACCGAGCCCCCCACCTTGAAGACGGGCCGGAGTTTCGCCAGCCGCTCCAGGGTGGTATCCGGGCGGATCCCCTCGTCCGTGTCGAATACCCTCTCCTCGTAGAAGGTAATCCCGTTCTCGCCCATCTTTGGAACCCGTGCCTTGATGGGAACGATCTCTTCCTTGAACCGTCCAGAGGTGACGGCCTCGACCGCCCGCATCTGGCTCTGGTAGCCGAAGGCGTCCTGCTCCTCCCGGGAGATACCGTATCGCTCCGCCACGTTCTCCGCGGTGAGGCCCATGGAGATGTAGGCCTGGGGATAGGTCTCCATGAGGGCGGGGTTCGGCGCGGGCCGCAGGCCGCCGATGGGAATATAGCTCATGAATTCCACGCCCCCCGCCGCCACCACCTCCGCGAATCCGCACATGATCTTCTCCGCGGCGATGGCGATGGACTGCAGGCCGGAGGCGCAGAACCGGTTGACGGTCTGGCCGGGAACACTCTCGGGAAGCCCGGCCCGCTGGGTGAGGATGCGCCCCAGGTTCATCCCCTGCTCCACCTCGGGAAAGGCGCAGCCGATGATCACGTCGTCGATTTCCCTCGGGTCGAGTCCGGGCGTCCGCTCGACGGCCGCCTTCAAGATCGTGGCCCCCACTTCGTCGGGACGTGTATAACGCAGGGTTCCTTTCGGCGCCTTTCCAACCGCCGTCCTTACCGCCGTAACGATAACCGCCTCTTTCATATTCCTGTCCTCTCTAATTTCTCAGGGGTTTTCCCTTTTGAAGCATGTAACGAATCCGCTCCTGGGTTTTTCCCTCGCCGCAGAGGCTCAAAAACACCTCGCGCTCCAGGTCCAGGAGGTAGCGTTCAGTCACCCGGGATCCCGGCAACGCGTCCCCGCCCGTTAAAACCCACGCCAGTTTCCGCCCGATATGGGCGTCATAGGGAGAGATCTGCCGGCCCTCCTCCATGTAGTAGATGCCCAGCTGCAGGAGGGCGCGCCCGCCATCCCCCATGGCGATGAGGGTCTCCGGTGGTCTCGGGGGACGGTAGCCCTGGGCGTCCAGGGCCAGGACCATCGCCTTCGCCTGGTGGATCAGGGCATCCCGGTTCATGCAGACGGCGTCTTCCCGGCGCAGGTAACGGTATTTCCGCGCCTCCTCGGCGCTGGTGGAGACCTTTGCCATGCCGATGGTCTCGAAGACCTTCCGGACGAAGGGAAAGATGTCCCCCTCGTATTCCTCCGGCAGGGCCTCGAAGGCCCGCACGAGGGACTCCTTGCAGCCGCCGCCCGCCGGGATGAGCCCCACCCCCACCTCTACCAAGCCCATGTAGGTCTCGGCGTGCGCCACGATACGGTCGGCGGCCAGACAAATCTCGCAGCCGCCGCCCAGGGCCATGCCCGCGGGGGCCGTCACGACGGGGATGGGGGCGTACTTGAGTTTCAGAAAGGCGTCCTGGAACTGCCTGATGGCGAAGTCGATCTCCTCCCAGTTCTCGTCCTCAATCTCGAACAGCAGGAGCATGAGGTTCGCCCCGGCGGAGAAATTGGAGGCGTGGTTGGCAACCACCAGCCCCCGCATCTCCACCGATACCCGCTCGATAGTCTCGTCGATCAGGGTGATGATGTCCCCCCCGATGGCGTTCATCTTGGTATGAAATTCCAGGCACGCCACGTCGTCGCCGATATCCCAGAGGGTCGCCCCCGGGTTTTCCTTGATTTTTCGGTTGGCTGTCCCTTTTTCCGTGAGGAGGAGAATCCAGTTGGGGCGCTGGAGAGGTCGATGCGACGTTTCCACGGGGTCGAAGACATAGGGGACATTCTCTTTGAAAGTATAGAAGGATTTGGAAGGGGTCTGGAGAACCTTCTCAATGAGGGGGGGGAGGGGACCACCCTCATTTTTGATCCGGAGGGAAAGGTTTTCCACACCGAGGGCGTCCCAGAGCTCGAATGGACCCTGTTTCCAGGCGAATCCCCACTTCATGGCGTTGTCAATGTCTTCGATCCTGTCACTGATATCCGGTCCCTGCGTGGCCACATAGAGCAAGGTTCCCTGGAGCAGGTCGGAAACAAAACGCGCGGCGGATGAGGTGTCATCCATAAGAAGTTCAATACGTCGGACCGGGTCTTCGTATGGCTGTAATCTGTCGAGGATGGATAGGACCACCTTTTTCTTTGGACGGTAGGTCATTTCATTTAAATCCAGCACCTCGATTCCGTCCCGGGTCTTTTTGTAAAATCCCTGCCCAGTTTTGCCGCCCAGCCATCCCTTGTCGACCATGGCTTGTAGCTTTTCCGGCAAGGCGAAAACCTCCCGCAAGGGATCATCCGGGGCCATCTCGTGGACATTCGCGGCCACGTGGGCGATGATGTCCAGTCCCACCATGTCGGCGGTGCGAAAGGTGGCCGTTTTGGGGTGCCCGATGAGCTTTCCCGTCAGGGCGTCCACCTCCTCGATGGAAAGGCCCCACTTTTCCATGAGCCGGAACGTCAAGAGAAAGGCGAAGATCCCAATGCGGTTGGCAATGAAGTTGGGGGTGTCCTTGGCCACCACTACGCCTTTCCCAAGGTCGCTTTCTCCAAATCCCCTCACCCGGTTGATGACCTCCAGAGAGGTCCACCGGGTGGGAATCACCTCCAAAAGGTGCATGTAACGGGGAGGGTTGAAGAAGTGGGTTCCGAGAAAGCGACGTCGGAGATCCTCCGGCATCCCTTCCGCGATCCTGTGGATGGGAATCCCGGAGGTGTTGGTGGTCACGACGGCGTCCTCCGAAACGAACGGGGCGATCCTCGCCATGAGCGACTGCTTGATGGGAAGCGATTCCACCACCGCCTCGACGACGATGTCCGCGTCTTTCAGGCGATTCAGGTCGTCCTCGAAGTTTCCCGGCACGATCCGCCCGGCCCATTCCGGCCGGAAGAGGGGGGAAGGCCTCGTCTTTTTCAGGCGCTCGATGGCCCCGAGGGCGAACCGGTTTCGCACCCGGGGTGAGGCGAGGTCCCACCCCTTCTCTTTCTCTTCTTCCGCCAGGGAATCCGGAACAATATCGAGCAGGACAACCTCCAAGCCGGCGTTGACCATGTGCGCCGCGATCTGGCTGCCCATGACCCCCGCGCCCAGTACGGCCGCGCGCGCAAATCTTTTCATAACGTCCTCCCGTAACGTCTTGCCGCGGGGCTTGCCGCCTTACCCGGCGGAGGGCTCCCGCGACTTCTCCTTCTGTTGCTGATACTTTTTGATCTCCTCTTCACGCAAGACCTTTCGCAAAACCTTGCCGATCAGACTCTTGGGAAGCTCATCCCTGAATTCTATTAGCTTCGGTACCTTGTAGCGGGCGAGCCGCTCCCGGCAGTAGGCAATAATCTCCTCCTCCGTGGCCGTCTCCCCTGGCTTCAGCACCACGAAGGCCTTGACCGTTTCCCCGCGGTAGGGGTCCGGAACGCCCACGGCCACGGCGTCGAGGATCTTCGGATGGGTGAAGAGAACCTCGTCGATATCCCGGGGATAGATGTTGTAGCCCCCCGCAATGATCATGTCCTTCTTCCGGTCCACGATGAAGAAGTAGCCGTCCTCGTCCATACGGGCGATGTCCCCCGTCTTGAGCCACCCGTCCGCGGTGAGAACCCTCTTTGTTTCGTCCTCCATGTTCCAGTAGCCCTTCATGACCTGGGGGCCCTTCACGCATAGCTCCCCCACCTCTCCCGCCGGCAGGTCTTCCCCCGTTTTCAGGTCCACCACCTTGCTGTCCGTGTCGGGAAAGGGAATCCCGATGCTCCCCTCCTTGATGACCCCGTCGAGAGGATTGGCGTGGGTGACCGGAGAGGCCTCCGTCAGCCCGTAGCCCTCCACCAGTTTCGCGCCCGTCAACTCCTTGAAACGCCGCATCACCTCCAGGGGCAGGGGCGCCGCCCCGCTGATGCAGTACTTGATGGAGGAGAGGTCGAACTTGTGGACGCCCTCCATCGTGTTGATGGCCTGATACATGGTGGGCACGCCCGGGAAGATGGTGGGACGTTCCTTGTGGATGATCTGGAGAATCTGCTTGACCTCGAACCGGGGGACGAGGATCATCTCTGCCGCCATCAGGACCGCCAGGTTCATGGCCGTCGTCATCCCGTAAACGTGGAAGAAGGGAAGGACGGCCAGGGCCTTTTCTTGCCCCTCCACCGCGCTGGGGATCCAGAGCCGGACCTGGTAGGCGTTGGCCACCAGGTTCCGGTGGGTCAACATCACGCCTTTGGCCACGCCCGTGGTTCCGCCCGTGTACTGGAGGAGGGCAATATCCTCGGTGTCGACCGCCTCGTTCACAACCTGATCCGTCGCGTTCTTCATGAGGTCCCGCCAGCGATAGATCCCCTTCTCGTCGGGAATCTCCACCCACTGCTTTTCCTTCTTCGCCTTGAGGGGATAGAGGAGTCTCAGGATGAAGGGAAGGAAGTCCTGGACGCCGGTAAAGATAATCCGTTCGAGGCGGGTTTGCTGCATGGTCTTTCTCGACTTCTCGTAAAAGAGATCGAGAGTGATGAGAGTCTCAGCCCCCGCGTCGTTGAACTGGTGCACCATCTCCCGCTCCACGTAGAGCGGGTTTGTATTGACCACCACGGCCCCGAGACGGAGCGCACCGTAATAGGCGATGACCGTCTGGGGACAGTTGGGCAGCATGATGGCCACCCGATCTCCCCGCTTCACGCCGAGGCGGCGCAGGACATCCGCCATCTTCCGGGTCAGGGACTGGAATTCGCGGTAACGTATCTTCTTCCCGAAGAAGCTCATGGCGACGGCCCCGGGGAAATGCTCCGCGGTCCGGTCCACGAGGGAAAACAGGGGAATCCTTGGATAGTTGAACGAGCGGGGAACGTTTTCTTGGTAAAACCTGTACCAGGGACGATCCATAACACACCTCCTTCAAGAGATGGGTTGCGTTGGAGGCACGTCCCCTCAAATGGGTGATAGAACGATGGTCACCTGGCCATTCTTGAGGGTTCTTGCCTGAACCTCGAACGGGTCTCCCACCTGCAGGGCCTTCAGATCCACGTCCGGGATCCATCCCATGACCCGCAGACCGCCTTCCACCTCCACCACGCCAACGGGACAGGGAATCTGGGTAACCTTGGCGAAGGGCATTTTCGACCGGGGAATCCCGTAGTGGGCGGGGGGGACGAAGATGGCGGTGAAGGAAAGAAGCCTTCCCCGGGTGGGAATTTCCACGAATTCGATCGACTCCTCCAGGCAGTCAGGGCATTCCGCCCTCGGCGGGAAGAAGGTTCGTCCGCACCGGCCGCACCGGGTGCCGAAGATCTTGCCGCTGACCAAGGCATCGGTGAAGGTGGACCCGATCTTCGTGTCTTTGATGAAAAGCGAAAAGTCCTTGAATTCCATGTCAGTCTTTCTTGTAAATGGTTACGCCGACCACCTGGCCGCTTCCCCCCACGTTGTGGGTCAGGCCCACCTCGGCGCCGGGAACCTGCCGGGAGCCACATTCCCCCCGGAGCTGTTTCATGATCTCAACGGCCATGGCCACCCCCGTCGCCCCGACGGGATGCCCCTTGGATTTCAGGCCCCCGTCCACGTTGACCGGGATCTTTCCGCCGATATAGGTCTGGCGGTCCTCGATGAAGGCCCCGCCCTCCCCCTTGGGACAGAACCCCAGGTCCTCGTAGGCACAGATCTCCGCGATGGTAAAGCAGTCGTGGACCGTAGCCACGTCCACCTCTTCCGGGCCAATCCCGGCAAGGCGATATGCCTTTTTCGCCGCTTCTACCGTTGCTCGCAGCGTATGAAGGGCATCCCGGTCCGCGATCCTCATGGTATCCGTGGCGGTACCGATCCCCTCGATCCAGACGGGGGATTTCGCGAAGTCCCTGGCGCGCTCCTCGCTGGCGAGGATAACGGCGGCGGCGCCGTCGGTTATCAGGCTGCAGTCGTAGAGCTTCAGGGGATAGGCCACCATAAAGGAATTCAGCGCCTTCTCCAGCGTAATCTCCTTGGGCATGTGCGCCAAGGGATTCTGGCTCCCGTAGAAATGGTTCTTGACGGCCACCATGGCGAGCTGTTCTTCCGTCGTTCCGAAGGCCGCCATGTGCGCCCGCGCCACCATGGCGTAGAAGCCGGGAAAGGTCATTCCGAAAGGGTACTCCCAGATGGCATCCCCACCCTTTCCCATGATCTCCGTCGCCTGGGAGGTGGATACCTCCGTCATCTTCTCCGCGCCGAGGACCAGCACCACGTCCGCGAGGCCCGACGCGACGGTCATCCATCCCACGCGCAGGGCCATAGATCCGCTGGCGCAGGCCCCCTCCACGCGAAAGTTCGCCTTGGGAAAGAATTCCAGGTAGTCGTGCATCTGGGCGGAGGGTTGAAGGGCGAAGGAAAACTCATCCGCCGCCACCGCCGTGACCATACTGTCGACGTCTTTCAGGGTCGTCCCGGCATCCTTCAGGGCCGCGGCCACCGCTTCGAAGGCGAGTTCCCGCTGGGAGGCGTCCTCCCGGACGCCGAACCTTCCCTGTCCAGCTCCCACGATCGCCACTTTATGTTTCACGAAGCTCTCCTTTCAAGAAGGGACCGGAAACCAGCCCACGCGCGAACGGGGAAACGTCCCCCGCCCCCGTTATCCCTCGAACCGCTTGAAGACCAACGAGGCGTTGGTTCCGCCGAATCCGAAGGAATTGCTCATGGCGTATTTGATATCCGCTTTCCGGGCCTCGTTGGGAACATAGTCCAGGTCGCACTCGGGATCGGGATGCTCGTAGTTGATGGTGGGAGGGATGATTCCCTCCTTGAGGCTCAGGATGGTAAAGATGGATTCCACCGCCCCCGCGGCCCCCAGAAGGTGCCCCATCATCGACTTGTTGGAGCTGACGGGAATCTTGTAGGCGTAATCTCCGAAAACATTCTTGATGGCTTTTGTCTCCGCAATATCGTTCAGAGGGGTGGAGGTTCCGTGGGCATTGATGTAGTCGATGTCCTCCGGGGTAATGCCGGCATCCTTCAGGGCCGAGGCCATGCACCGGGAAGGCCCCTCACCGTTGGGGGACGGCGCGGCGATGTGGTAGGCGTCCGCGCTCTGTCCGAACCCGACAATCTCCCCGTAGATGGGCGCCCCGCGCTTCTTGGCATGTTCGAGGGTCTCGAGGACGACAACCCCACACCCCTCCGCGATGACAAATCCTGTGCGCTCCCTATCAAAGGGGCGGCTGGCCTTCTTGGGATCGTCCTTCAACTCCGCCAAGGCCCGCATGGCATCGAAACCACTGACCGATATGGCCGATATGGCCGCTTCTGAGCCTCCCGTGATCATCACGTCCGCGTCCCCGTACTGGATCGTCCTGAGCGCGTAGCCAATGGAATGGGCCCCCGTGGCGCAGGCCGTGGAGATGCTGATGCTCGGGCCCTTGGCCCCCGATCGGATGGCGATCTGGCCCGAGGCCATGTTGGAAATGAGCATGGGAATGAAAAAAGGGCTGACCTTCCGGGGATTGTTCGTCTGGAGCAAGCGTTTGTGAAACCGCTCGAAGGTCTCCAGGCCGCCGAGACCCGCCCCCACCAGGACACCGACACGAGGCGCGTTTTCCTCGGTGATTTCCAGGCCGGACATCTCCAGAGCCAGCTTCGCCGCCGCCATGGCAAACTTGGTGAAAAGGTCCATGCGCTTGGCTTCTTTGGGATCGATGAAGTCCCTTTCGTTGAAATCCCTGACTTCCCCGGCGATCTTGGACTTCATTGTCGTGGCGTCAAAACGCGTGATGTAATCGATCCCTGACTTCCCGTTTATGAGATTTTCCCACGGTTCCTTCGAGCCGATTCCCAGGGGTGTCACCAAACCATATCCCGTGATTACGACACGCTTCTTCACGCCACTCCTCCCTGTGATTCTAAGATGGAATCAATAAACCCCGTAAAAACGCAATCCCACCCCTTAAGACTGGTGAGACTTGATGAACTCGATGGCGTCGCCGACCGTCTGGATCTTTTCCGCCTCTTCGTCCGATATTTCGATATCGTATTCCTCTTCCAGGGCCATGACCAGCTCCACGATATCCAGGGAATCCGCGCCCAGGTCGTCGATAAACTTCGCGTCCGGCGTTACTTCGCCCTCGTCCACACCCAACTGATCCACAATAATTTCCTTGACTCTTTCCTCGATAGACATAAAAATCCTCCTTTTGCGTTTTTAAGGCTACCACACGGTTTTCATCTTATATATACAAACCGCCGCTAACATTCAATACATGCCCCGTTACGTAGGACGCGGCATCGGAGACGAGAAACAACACGGCGCCCGCCACATCTTCCGACCGGCCCAGGCGCCCCTGGGGGATGAGGGAAAGGATCGCGTCTCGGGCTTTATCCTCCATCTTTTCCGTCATATCCGTTTGGATATAGCCCGGGGCGACGGCGTTGACCGTTATTTGCTTCCGCGCCAGTTCCCGCGCCACCGCCTTGGTAAAGCCTATGATGCCCGCCTTCGAGGCGGCGTAGTTGGCCTGGCCGGGATTTCCCATGAGGGCAATCACGGACGAGATATTCACAATGCGGCCGTATTTTTTTTTCAGCATGTACCGGGCCACCGCCTTGGTGCAATTGAAAACGCCTTTCAGATTCGTTTCGAGGACCCGATCCCACTGCTCCTCCTTCATCCGCAGGAGAAGCTGATCATCCGTGATCCCGGCGTTGTTGACGAGGATGTCGATCCGTCCCAAATCTCCAAAGGTCTCCTTGGCAAAGGCCGCCACCTCCGCCATGTCCTCCACGTGGAGAACCGCCCCACGGCAGGTCGGCTCGATTTCTTGAAGAACCGCTTCCACCTCCTTGAGGCGCTGCGTGTTCCTGCCCGTTACCACGCACGTGGCGCCGTTGCGAGCGAGCGCCTCAGCGATCCCGCGGCCGATTCCCCGGCTGCCTCCCGTGACAACGGCCACCTGCCCTTTCAGGTCCACGTTCATCCTTCCATCGCCTCCCGGAACTTGACGATATCGTCATAGGTTTGGATGGCAACCGGGGCGAAGGCCTTGTCGAACCGCTTGAAAAGGCCCGAGAGCACCTTCCCGGGGCCCATCTCGACGACCCGGTCCACCCCTAGGTCCTTCATGACGGCCATGGTCTGCTCCCAATAGACGGGAGAGCTGACCTGTTTTACCAGCATGGGGATGACATCGTCTTCCGCATCGTAAGGCTTTGCCGTCACGTTCGCAATAACGGGAATCGTCATCATTCCCGTTTCGAATCTCTTTAAAACCCCCTCGAGACGCTCGCCCGCCGGCCGCATCAGCTTGGAGTGGAAGGGAGCGCTCACGGAAAGGGGAATGACCTTCTTCGCGCCCGCCGCCTTCGCCAGGTCACCCGCGCGCTTAACGGCGCCCTTGTGACCGGAGATGACCACCTGCCCCGGGCTGTTGAAGTTGGCCGGGTCCACCACCTCGCCTTCGGCGGCCTCTTCGCAGATCTCCGTGACCCTTTCGCTGGGAAGGCCCAGGACCGCCGCCATGGCGCCCTCACCCACGGGCACCGCCTCCTGCATGAACTTTCCCCGCTGTTTCACCGCGTAGACAGCATCCCGGAACCTAAAGACCCCGGCCGCCACCAGGGCCGCGTATTCCCCCAGGCTGTGACCGGCGAGGTAGGCGGGCGTTACGTCCACTTCCTCGCAAAAGGCCCGGTAGGCCGCGATGCTGACGGTGAGGATGGCCGGCTGCGTATTCTCCGTGAGACGCAGCGTCTCTTCCGGTCCCTCGAAACACAGCTTTTCCATGTCCAGGGAAAGGGCGTCGCTGGCCTCCTCGAAGACCTCCTTCGCCGCCCGGCTGTTTTCCACCAGGCTCCGTCCCATTCCCACCTTCTGGGCTCCCTGGCCCGGAAAGACAAACGCCCACGTCGTCATGATATCTCCCTACGCCACCTTCTTTTTCTTCTTGCGCGCCGCCGCCTTGATCAGGGCCGCCGCGATCTCGTTTCGCTGGATCTGGTTGGTCCCCTCGTATATCTGAAGGATCTTGGCGTCCCGCATCATCTTTTCCAGGGGATAGTCGCGCATGTAGCCGTAGCCTCCAAGGACCTGGACGGCATCCGTCGTGACCCGCATGGCCATGTCGCTGGCAAAGGTCTTGGCCATGGCCGCGTATTGAGAGATCTCCTTCGGCTTGCTGTCGATGTGACGCGCCACCGCGTAGACCAGGGCCCGGGCCGCCTCTATCTGGATGGCCATGTCCGCCAGCATGTGTTGAATGACCTGGAAGGAAGAGATGTGCCGGCCGAACTGTTCCCGTTCACGGGCGTAGGCCACGGCGTAATCGAGGGCGCCCTGCGCCAGGCCAACCCCCTGCGCACCGATCCCGGGACGGGAGTGGTCGAAGGTCTTCAGGATGACGAAAAACCCTTGTCCCTCGCGGCCGATCACGTTCTCCTTGTGAACGCGGCAGTTGTCGAAGATCAGCTCCCGGGTGGCGGAGGCCCGGATTCCCAGTTTTTTCTCCTTTTTCCCAAAGCTGAATCCTTCCATCCCCTTTTCCACGATGAAGCCGGTGCAACCCCGGGGCCCCTTGGATTTGTCCGTCATGGCGAAAACAGAATAGATCTCCGCCTCACCCCCATTGGTGATCCACTGCTTCGTCCCGTTGAGGATGTAGTAATCCCCGTCCTTCGTGGCGGTGGTGCTGAGGTTCGTAATGTCACTTCCCGCTCCCGGCTCGGTGACGGCGAAGGCCGCCAGGCGCTTGCCGCTTCCGATCTGGGGCAGGTATTTCTTCTTCTGTTCCTCGTTTCCATACAGGAGAATCGGGTAGGCCCCAAGACCGCTTCCCGCGTAACTGACGGAGACCCCGATGCAGGCCCAACTCAACGCCTCCACGGCGATGCACTGCTCGAAGACGCCGCCGCCCAGTCCCCCGTATTCCTCGGGGAGGCATACTCCGAAAAGGCCGGCGTCCGCGCAGACCTTCATGAGGTCCCAAGGGAATTCCTCCTTTTCGTCCAGTTCCGCCCTGGCCGGGAGAACCTTCTCCTCTGCGATTCTCCGAGCCAAATCCCGTATCATTTTCTGCTCTTCCGTCAAAAAATAATCGAGTGCCACGCCTTCCTCCTTTTTTGTTTCTCTAACAATATCCGAGTATCACAATTAAAGCATGCGGTAAAGATTTCCATACCCCTGAAAAATCAGAAAAACCGGCAAGATCGCTCACTCCTTCGTTTTTTCCGCGGTCTTTTCTGGTTTTCCGTTCACGCCCAACCTCTCGATGTTTCTTCTCATCCTGCCCACCAGATCCTGAGTCGCCAATTCATGGGCGTGATAGACGGCGTTCTTGATGGCCTTGGGGGGGGAACTTCCATGGGCGATGAGACAGACGCCATCAACTCCAAGCAGCGGGGCCCCCCCATACTCGGAGTAGTCGAAGGACTGGAGAAGCCCCCGCAAGGCACCGCGAATAAAAAGGTAGCCAATCTTTGCGGACAGGCTTCCCTTCATGGCATTCTTCATGAATCCGAAGATGGCGCTGCTCAGGCCCTCCGTGAGTTTCAGAACAATGTTTCCCACGAATCCATCGCAGACCACCACGTCCACGTCCCCGCTGAATATATCCCGGCCTTCCACGTAGCCGATATAGTTGAGGAAAGATCGAGAGAGGAGTTGATGCGTTTCCCGCGTGAGGGTGTTGCCTTTTGAGGTCTCCTCCCCGTTGCTCAGAATGGCCACCCTGGGAAAGGGAATATGCAGAACCGTCCGGCAGAAAACCGTCCCCACCACGGCAAACTGCCGGAGGTGGTCCGGCCGGCAGTCCACGTTGGCGCCGATGTCGAGAAGGACCATGTGACCCTTGAAGGTGGGAATCAGGGTTGCGATGGCCGGCCGATCGACCCCCGGAATTCGCCGAAGGGTCATGATGGCCGTCGCCATGATGGCCCCAGAATTCCCGGCACTGACCAAGGCATCGGCCTTCCCCTCACGAACCAGCTTGAAGCCGACGCGCAGGGAGGAATCCTTTTTCTTGCGGACCGCGACGGTGGGGGCCTCGTCCATGCCGATGGCCTCGGAGGCGTGAACAATCTCCACGTTGGAAGGGATGCCTCCCAGCCGCTTGGCGTCTTTCCTTATCCGCTTTTCATCCCCGACGAGGATGACGGGCACGCCGCTGAAAGAGGCCTGCAAGGCCCCCTTCACGACCCATTCCGGGGCGTGATCTCCCCCCATCGCATCCACGCATACCTTCATGACAAGGAAAAAGAAAGGGGCGCATGACGCCTACCCTTCCTCAACCTCCATGATCTCCCTGCCTTTGTAGGAGCCGCAGTGCGGGCAAACGTGGTGAGGCAGTTTGGGCTCCAGGCACTGAGGACAGACGGAAAGGGCGACGCCCTTCCAGGCGTGATGGGAACGACGCTTATCTCTCCTCGTTTTCGAGGTCCTTCTTTTGGGTACTGGCATGATTCTATCCTTTCAATTTCAAGTTTTTCAACACGTCGAAGGGGGAAAACCGCGGGGCGGCCGCGCAACTGCAGGGACCGTCGTTCAAGTTAGCGCCGCAGGACGAGCAGAGCCCCTTACACTCCGGGCGGCAGAGGGCCTGGGCCGGCATGCCCAGGAAGACTTGTTCGTAGAGGACATTCTCCAGGTCCAATTCCACTCCGTTGTAGATGGAAACGTCCATGTCATAAGGCTTCAGCTCCAGGTCTTCCTCCTGGCATATCTCCTGGAACGGGGAATAGATGGACCGGAAGTGGTGAAGAACCGGGTACCTGAAATGGCCCAGACAACGGCTGCACGTGAGCTCCAGTTCCACCGAGACATCTCCCTCCACGATCACCATGCCGTCCTTGCTCCAGACGCGGACCCGTCCTTCCACGTCTGAAGCAGCGGAGAAATCGGAATTCTTCAGGAGGGAAAAGTACCGGTTCGCCTTCTTGACGTCCACCTTGAGGGTGACGTCCTTCCCCTCCTCGGGAATCTGGTTTACTCTCATTTGTCGTTATTCCCCCTTGAGGCTGTTGCGTTTACCTATTACAACGAAAATCTTTTGTCAATAGCCGCTTTTCCGAACGAATCCGCCCGCATATCCCTCACCCGGCCCCGGATTTACGCCCCCGGAAGAAGGAGATAACACCGTCGGGGAGATAGAGGATGAGGACGACGAATAAGAGCCCGTAGATGACCCGCGCGTATTCTGCCTTCAGGAAGGCGGAGAGGAGTTCGTTGACGAGGGACAGGGAGATGGCCCCGACGATGGGCCCCACGTAGGACGATCCGCCCCCGAAGAGGGCCATCAGGACGATCAGGATGGAGATGTCGATGTTGAAGACCGTCTCCGGGTGGATGTAGGAGAGGTAGTAGGCGTAGAGCCCTCCCGCCACGCCAGGGAAGAATGCGGAAAGGATGAAGGCGGAGAGCTTGACCCGGGGGGTATCGACGCAGAGGGTCTGGGCCACCTCCTCGTCCTCCTTGATGGCCTTCAACCCAGCGCCGAACCGCGATGATTCGACGCGCCGGACCACGAGGACGGTCACGAGCATCAGCACGAGCATCACTTCGAAGAAGATTCCCCGGGCCAGGCCCACCTCGATCCCCATGGCCTTGAGCCAGAGCCCCTCGGGGCCGCCGAGAAAGTCGAGGTTCTTCACCGCCAGTTCCATCACGAAGGCGAAACAGAGGGTGATGAGGGCAAAATAGGGGCCGCGCAGGCGCAGGGCCGGGTAGCCGATCACCGCCGCGACGCACGCCGCCGCCGCCCCGGCGGGCAGGGCGGAGACGAGGACATAAAGGGGGGAGAGGTGGAAGTGGTTCATGAGAAGCGCCGTCGTGTAGGCCCCGATCCCCAAGAAGGCCCCGTGGCCGAAAGAGAGGTAGCCGGCGAATCCCCCGATGAGGACCCAGCTTTCAGCCAGAACCACGTACATGAAGACGACGAAGAGGAGCGAAACGAAATAGACGGGGGGAGACAGCCACGGCAGGGCGAACGCCCCCGCGACGGCCAGGAAAAGCAGGCTTTTCAGATACGGTTTCACGCCCTTTCCTACACCTCCGACCGGAACAGACCAGCGGGCCGCACCAGCAGGATGAGAATCAGCATCCCGAAGGTAATCACGTTGACCCACTGGTAGGGGAAAAAGGCCAGGCTGAGCCCGTTGAGCAGCCCGATGAGCAGCCCGGCCAGGGCCGTCCCCAAGACGTTTCCCACCCCGCCCAGGATGACCACGAGGAAGATATAGATGAGCCATAGGTTGTGGGTGTGGGGGTCGAAGGAATAGACGAAACCCATGGCGATGCCGCCCAGCCCCGCCGAGGCCACGGCCAGGCCGAAGGCGATCATGCTGATGCGCCTGAGATTGATGCCGTAAAGCCGGGCCGCCTCCGGCTGCTGCCAGGAGGCCCGGAGGGCCTTTCCCGTGTGGGTCTTCTTCAGGAAGACGTAGAGAACGGCCATCCCCGCCAGCGCCATCAGGGCCCCTACCGTCTGGGGCCACTGGAAGGCGAAGGGGCCGAGGAAGAAGGCCCTTCCCGTGTAGCGGGTCGTGAAGACCCGCGGGTCCGGGGAGCCAATCAGCGAGATGAAGTTCTCGATGACGATGGCGCACCCGAAGGTCAGCACCATGGAGCTGACCACGATGTCCCGCGCCCGCATCACGGGGAAGATGAGGAACCGGTAGACGACCATCCCGCCGAAGAAGAGGAAAGGAAGGATGACGAAGAAACCCAGGACGGGATCGACACCGAAGGCCTTGAGCAGGAAATAGGCCAGGTAGGCCCCCAGCACGGCGAAGGCCGCGTGGGCGATATTGATGACCTTCATGGCCCCCCAGACGAGGGAAAACCCCACGCCGAGCAGGCCGTAGATGGCCCCGATCATCAGCCCGCTGATGACGGACTGGAGAACGAGAATTCCCGTCACGTTTCTGTCTCCGGTTCGGGAGGGCACGCGGCGCGGCCGGAAACGGCCGCGCCGCGCCACCGGCCCCCTACTTCCAGTGCGGTTTGGGATATACCGGGTCGTGGGTTCTCACGCTCAGCGGCCAGATGAGCTCTACCCTGCCGTCGATCACCTGGGTCAGGTAGTTGTAGGGTTTGGGAAGTCCCCGCTTGTCGAACCGGAAGTTCCCCGCGATGGTGTGGACCTCGTGGCTCTTGAGCCAGTCCCTGATCTTGGTCTGGTCGAGGGATTTCGCCCCCTCCACCCCTTGCTGGAGGGTCTGCATCCAGCAGTATCCGAAGCCGAAGTAGACGGGATAGGCGGGGAGTCCCCAGCGCTTTTTCACCACCTCGTTTAGTTTCTTGTTGCCGGGGAACTTCAACTTGTTGTGCAGGGCGGTGCCGGAAAAGACGTAGTCTCCGTCCTTGCCCAGCTCCTTCGTCCAGGCGGGAATCACGCTCCCCACGCCCTGGACGATGGCCTTGGGATTGTAGTTCAGGGCCTTGGCCGCCCGCATGGTCATGACCCCGTCGGCGAAAAACCCGTTGGAAAAGAGGATATCACACTTCATCTGCTTGGCCTTCATGATCAGCGGCGTGGCGTCCGGCAGAGGAAGGTTGTACTTCTCGTTGATGACGATCTTGATTCCCAGGTCCTTCTCGAGGGTCTTCATGGAGTCGAGCAGGGACGCCCCGATGGGGTTGTTCATGGTGAAGACCGCCGCCCGCTTCGGACGATCCTTCTTGGGGATGGTCTTCATCCAGTCCATAAAGCCCAGGTACCACCATTCCCCCATCAGCGGCGGCCCCCCGAAGGAGTAGGTGTAGCCCTGGCTGAAGCTCTTCATGTGGCCGCCCATGGAGACATAAACCATCTTGTACTTCTCGGCCACCGGCATGACTGCCCGCGCCGCCGTGCCCGGGTAACCCCCGAAGAGGAGGTCCACCTTGTCCACCGTGATGGCCTTCTCCGCGTAGGTCACCGCCTTGGTAGCGTTGCTCTCGTCGTCATAGATGATAAACTTGACCGGCCGTCCCAGGAGACCGCCTTTCTTGTTGATTTCCTCCGCCCAGTAGCGGTAGCCGCGCGCGATCCACTTGGCGGTCTCCGCGAACTTTCCCGTCAGCGGCAGGGAGCCCCCGATGAGAATCGGCTTGGCCGCCATCGACAGGCCGGACCCCATGAGAATCATGGCCGCCGTCAGAATCAAAATCAGTGTTGCCTTCAATCCCTTCATCACAAACCTCCTTAATTAAATTGTTACACGTTCACCGAAAGGGAATCTCCCCTTCCACGCTTCATATCCCCAGGTAGGCAGACCGGATTCCCGGGTCCCTCAGCAGCGCCTTCCCCTCGCCCTCACGGACGATCCGGCCGTTTTCCAGGACGTAACCCCTGGATGCCATGGCAAGGGCCACGTGGACCTCCTGGGAGACCAGGAGGATGGTCATGCCGTCCCGGTTCAGGTCCCGGATCACCCCGTAGATCTCCTCCGCCATGAGGGGCGAGAGCCCCAGCGAGGGCTCGTCCAGCATCAGGATTCTCGGCAGGGCCACCATGGCCCGCGCGATGGCCAGCATCTGCTGCTCCCCGCCGCTCAGGGTGCCGGCGACCTGGTGCCGCCGGTCCTTCAGGCGGGGAAACTTCTCGAACACCCTTTCCACCTCGCGCCGGAACCGGCGCCGCGCCCCGGGCAGGTACGCCCCCATCTCCAGGTTTTCCAGGACGGTCATCCCGGCGAAAAGCTTCCGTCCTTCCGGGACCTGCACGATCCCAAGCCCGCAGATCTCCTCCGGTGACATGCCCGCGACCTCCCTCTCCTCGAATCGGATCGAGCCCGACCGTGGGGAAACAAGCCCGGAAAGGGTGTTGAGCAGGGTGGATTTCCCCGCCCCGTTCGACCCGATGACAGTAACCATCTCCCCCTCCTCCAGGTAGAGACTCAGCCCCTGCAAGGCCATGAGATGCCCGTGAAAGACGGTCAGGTCAGAGACGCGCAACATATCCCTTCCCCAGGTAGGCGGAAACCACGTCCGGGTGACGCGCCACCTCCTCCGGAAGCCCTTCGGCGATCTTCGCCCCGTGGTGCAGAACGATGATTCGATCACAGGTCCCCATGATGGCCTTCATCACGTGTTCCACCATGAAGATGGTCAGGTTGAAGCGGCGTTTAATCTCAAAGGTGAACGTCACCGCCTTCTCTATCTCCTTCTCGTTCAGGCCGGCAAAGACCTCGTCGAGGAGGAGCAGGTCCGGGTCGATGGCGAGGGCGCGGGCGATCTCGAGCCGCTTGCGGTCCTCCAGGGCCAGGTTCAGAGGATAGCGGTGCCGCTTTTCCGCGAGCCCGGAAACTTGTAATATTTCCTCGGCCCTTTCCGTGGCCTCCCGCATGTCTCTGGTTCCGGAACGGCCGTAGAGGACGGCAATACGGACGTTTTCTATCAGGGTGAAATCGGGAAGGGGACGAACGATCTGAAAGGTGCGGCCGATGCCGAGCCGGGCGATGACATACGGGGGCTTCCCGGTGATCTCCTTCCCCTTGAAGAAGAGCCGCCCCGCGTCGGGCCGGTAGAACCCGGAGATGAGGTTGAACAGCGTCGTCTTTCCCGACCCGTTCGGGCCGATGAGCCCCACGATCTCACCCGCGCGGATCTCAAAATCGAGTGACGAGACGGCCCTGAGGCCGCCGAAAGACTTGGTGAGGCCGATCCCCTTGAGCATGGGTTTCAGAAATTCACCTTGTCCTTTCCCTTGAGGCCCAGGACCTTGCGGGCCTCCTCCGGCGTCGCCACCTCCCGGTTGAATGCCGCCGCCAGGGATACCGCCTTCTCCACCAGCTCCGCGTTGCTCTTTGCCAAGACCCCCCGCTTGATGTAGATGTTGTCCTCCAAGCCAACCCGAACGTGGCCGCCCATGTTGATGGCCATCGCCGACAGGCTGAACTGCGCCGCCCCAATCCCGATCACCGACCAGGTGAAGTTCTCTCTCCCGAACAGCGCCTCCGCCTTGTTCTTCAGATAGATGAGATCCTCCGGTGTCGCACGGATCGCGCCCAGCACACCCATCACGAACTGGAGGTGTACCGGAAAGGATAACTGCTTCGTCCGAACCAGGTAGTCCAGGTTGTACAGGTGACCCACGTCGTAGACCTCCAGCTCCGGCTTTGTCCCGTTCTCACGAACCACCCGGCACAGATGCTCAAAATCCTTGAAGGTGTTCTTGAAAACGAAGTCCTTGCTCTTCTCCAGGTAGGGTTTCTCCCAATCGTATTTGAACTCCTTGATCCGGTCGATGGACGGGTGCAGGGCGAAGTTGATGGAGCCCAGGTTGAAGGAACACATCTCCGGTTTGAACAAAGGCACCACCCGCGCCCGCTCCTCCACGGTCATGAGGACAGACCCTCCCGTGGTGAGACAGATAACCACGTCGCTCTTCTCCTTGATGCGGGTAACGATCTGTCGGAAATGCTCGGGGTCGGAGGAGGGCAGGCCGTCCTCGGGCCTCCGGGCGTGAATGTGGACGATGGCGGCCCCGGCCTCGGCCGCCTCGATGGCGGAATCGGCGATCTGCCGGGGGGTAAGGGGAAGGTAGGGAGTTTGGGAGGGAACGGTGGCCGCCCCCGTGATGGCGGCGGTGAGTATCAGTTTTTCCATGATATCCTCCAGTCGGGTAACGGGTTACAGGTCCACGATGGCCACCGGACGTATCCAGCCGGCGCTCGCCTTTTTGATCTTCACTGGGAAACAACAGACGGTAAACCCATGGGGCACGGGAATCTCGTCCAGGTGCGCCAGTTTCTCCATGTGGCAGTAGCCCGCCTCGATCCCCGCGAAGTGCGCCTCCCAGATGACCTTGCTGTCCCCGGTCTTCTTGAACTCCTCCGCCTGGAAAGGCAGGGGCCGGTCCCAGCTCCAGGCGTCGATGCCCACCACCTTGACGCCCCGGTCGGTCAGCCAAAGGGTCGATTCCCGGCTCATGCCGCAGCCCTTCGTCAGGTATTCCGGCTTGCCCCAGGCCTTGTCCGCCCCCGTCATGATGAGGACGATATCGCCCGCCTTGATGGTATAACCGATCTTCTTCTCCGCCTCCGCCATCTCGGCGGCCGTGATGCGGCTGCCGTCCGGCTTGTGCCGGAAGTCGAGCACCACCCCGTCCGCGAAACACCACTCGAGGGGGATCTCATCGATGGTCAGGGCCCGCTCCCCCCGGCCCATGGTGGGGTGATAATGATAGGGGGCGTCCAGGTGGGTGCCGGAATGGGTGCAAAGGGTGATAAATTCCACCGCCCACCCCAAACCCTCCGGGAGGTCCTTCTCCGTGATGCCCGGAAAGAAGGTTTTCATGGACTCGGCCCCCGCCTCGTGATCCATGTAGTCAATCTTCGGAATCATGATGGGGGGATCACTGGGAAGACCGTCTTCGATGGTGATACTAAGATCGATAAGTTTCCGTGCCATAAGGGTTGCCTCCATGAACTCAAGATTATTGGGTATTCTAATACTCAATATTGTATCTTACAAGGATGATTATGAAAAAATCTGACTTTTATTACCTTCCGCGGTTTGCCAAAGGAAACAAGCGTGATTCAAGCATGATTCCTAAATTTCCCTGAATCTATTTCCAGCAAGTTTGCGAGGTCGTAACGATGACCGTCCAGGGGCCTTCGGGAACCTGGCCGGCCGGAACGAACTGCCAGTCCACCCTGTCGATATCCCTGAGACCCAGGTAATCCCGCACGGCGGGTGACACGTCGATCCCGGCCCGGTGATTGCGGCGGTTTCCCGGGGGCCTCGTCCCGAAGACATACGCCGCGTCATCGTCCAAGAACGGCCCCACGTCCTCCCACTGGGCATACGCGGTCTTCCCCCCTTTCACGATTTTCACCCAGCGATTCTTGCACATGGATTCGCGGGACCCCCATTTCTTTTCCCCCGCCCAGTAGACAACCCTATGGGCCGAACGTTTCCGGCGTCCCCTGAAATCGTTGTAAGGCAGCGCCACGTAAAAAGGGTTTTCCTTTGGAAAGAATCCCGCGGGGAAATACCCCCAGCGGTCATGGGGCGTATCAATACCGCCGTAATGGGCCACCCAGTACTTGTCCCAGGCGCTCACGGTATTTCCGCGGCCGGGACGCCCTGCGTCGTTTTCACCCACCCAGAAGACCGAGGCCGTGACTTTCCTGTGAACCGGGTAAGGTGCCCGCTTTCCCCCCGCCAGGCAGGGATCGGCCAGCCAAAAGGCCAGGACAAAGCAGGCAAGGAAACTCCTCAAAGTAAAATTGAACGGGACGCGAATCACAACTTGTAGAATTCACGGAGGGTTTTTGCCTGGAACACGAAGATGGAGGCAAAGGTGAATCCCGCCACGGCGCAAAGGATGACCAACAGCCTCGTGTAGGGAAGCCCAGTGGCGGCACGCTGGGACACCAGGAGGTAGGCGGTGCGAATCCAGGCGAGGCTTGCGGCAATCAAGATCCCCTGGACGAGCCTCACGGCGAGGGGATGCCGGATGAGAAGGGCCACGAGGGGGACCAATCCAATCCCCATGAGAACAAACCGGCCGTGGCGAAGGAAGTGGGCCCCGATCAAAAGGGAACTGATGACAACGGGGCTGAGGGATACGGACGCCTTCAAGATCTTGTTCACGAGGTCTTCCCTTTCATTCTCATTCAAAAATCCGAGGTGTAGTTTAGGAGATTTCGGCGTAATATTCAAGGCGGCGGGGCCAAACACTCACTCATCAACCGTAACGAATTCCCTCAAATCCGATTTCAGGATCTCCTCGATCTCCGAAAAATCTTCCTCGCGGGTCTCGGTAAACACGAAACCGAAGACGGGATACGTCTTGTAGTCGATCTTTCGCAATTCGAGGGGGCGCGTAAACCGGGAGGCCAGCCGATCGTAGTCGAACGCGGCGATATGACCGCCGTCGATACCGGTGGAATTGTCCAGGACGATGACACAGTAACGTTTCCCCGCCTTGTTTTTCAGGAGGTATTCCCAGTCGGGGCGTTCCTGGCGGAAATAGGCGAGGTAGGGATTGACGCCGTAGGCGTGTTAGGTCATGTCTGGGGTGGAACACCATCCCCCGAAACGCATGGGATTGATCTCGATGGGAACGAGGACGCCGGCCGCCGTCCGGCGCAATTCCACGTGGACGGGGAAGTCCCGGACCCCGCTCAATTCCCCCACGGTACCGAGGAAACGGCTGAATTCCTCGAGGTTATCCAGAACCACCGCCCGTGATGTGTAATAGACGCGGTCGCTCACGTCCTCCCCCGATGAGAAGAGGTGGTGGAAGATCCCGAGGATGACCGGTTCTCCCGAGGCATCGAAGTAGGCGTCGACGGCGAATTCCTCCCCCTCGATGTTTTCTTCGATGATGAAGGAGGTCGCGTCGAGAACCTCGCTGGGATAGAGATCTTTCACCTTCACGATCTCCGTTCGGATGGCCTTCTTGACGCCGTCCCAATCCCCGGAGCGGTTCACCTTCCGGACCGCCATGCTGAAAAAGCCGACGGCGGGCTTGATGACAAAAGGCCGGGGCAGGTTCTCGGGCGCCAGGTCTTCCAGCTCCTCCCAGGCCACTTCCCTGAAGAAGAAACCGGGATTCACGGGCTCCAGGAGCTTCCGGAACTTCACCTTGTTCTTGAAGAGGTCGATTTTCTCCGGCAGATCGGTGAACGAAAGGTTCCGGGCGATCCAGCCGATGGCGTTTTCGGACGTGGTGTAGAGGCGGTGATGGCCGTCAGACCTCAACCGTTCAAGGGCCGCGTCCTCCTTTAGGATGTGAGGGCCGTCCGTGATTCCCAGGGCACGGGCCTCCTCCGTCAGGATGATGGGAATGCGATTTCTCCCGGCCGTTTCCCGGAGAAACCCGGAGACGTAGGGCCGGCTGACGAGGATCATGGACGTTTCTCCTTTTTTGCTTCCCTTATATCATCCTTATCCCTCCGCCTTCCAGGACGAAATAGGAATCGCCCGAGCAGGGCAGGCAGACGGGATCACCGTTTTTCATGCGGCCCCGCGTCTCCATGAAGGCCTCGCCGCATTCCGCGCAGACGAGAGAGGGATGGATAGGGGCGTGGCCCGGCAGAGCTACCGTGACCTCCTCGACCTTGAACTGCTTGTCATCCGGGACCTCCAGCTGGGCGAAGGAGAGGGCCTCCCAAACGTCTTTCAGCCGCCTCATTTCCTCGGGGGTGCCCTTCTCTCGCCGCCGGATGAAGCGCTCGAAGAGGTTCTTCGCCTCGGGGTTGTCCGCCGTCATGGCCTCCGGGTAGCCGGGCTTCACCAAAACCCGGATCCCCTTTCCGCCGCGCAGCGCCAGCGTCATGGCCGTCTTTCCCACGTCCCGGAAGATGAGGGCGTTGTTCCCGAAGGTGCAGCCGGTTGTCATCTGGACCCCGTCGGCGAAGCAGTTGTTGGTCTCCACGATGGCGAGGATGTCCTCGTCGATTCCCTCCGTGAATGCCCTCAGCCGCCGGATGGCGATGACCGACGCCTTGACCCCCAGCGCCACGAAGGGGCAGAAGTGGCCGTGCAGCTCGCCGGTCTTCAGGAGGAGCCAGCGAAGGTCTCCCTCCTCGATCTTTTCTTGGATTTCATGCCTTGGATTCGTGCTCATGGTTGCCTCCCGGCCGAAAAAACCAGGAAGCCTGCGGTTTCGGCCGCACGACCTTCCTGGTCTTTGTTTTCTTTTCTTTTTTCCCAAGCTTTATTCAGTTCCGGCCTTCGTGGCCGTTTGGGGTCTTTATAGAAAACCCCTTCGGGCATGTCAAGGAAATCCCAGAACCATCTCCTGCAGCGGCGCCGAGGCTTGACAATCACGTCATTCCGGCCCACAGTAGGCGGCATGAAGGTTTTCTCCACGATCGTGGCACTCCTGGCCCTCGTGATCACCGGCTACATCGGGATGACGAACCTGGATACGCCCTTAACCCTCGCGGGCATAGGGTTCATCGGATGGGCCCTCTCGCCTTACCTCCTTCTGATGATCCTGGTGAAATTCACGAAAAGACGCCTCTCGCTCTTCGTCTTGAGTGTTCTTACCTTCCTCGTGGGCGTGTTCGGACTCGTCATGTTCGCGGACGCCTTCTACCTGCACCCCGACCCCCAGGCGGGGCTTGTCTTTGCCGCCGTCCCGTTCTGGCAGTGGAGCGCCATCCTCATCGTCAGCCTCTCCCTGCAGATCATCGGAAAGGCGAGGAAACGGGGATAACCCGCGGCTTCATGAACCATGGATTAGAACTGACGCTATTCGTCAGCTCTAATCCTTAGTTTGTTATGCTACTCAATCCAACCTCATCGCCAATAGACTTTCTTATTCGCACCGCATTTGAATTAATGAAATGAATACGCAATTCACCATCCATTCTTCTATTTGCTTTGATTTTAGAATTAGCTTTCTCATGAATAGGTTCCAATTATTCACTGTAATGAGCATACATCCTGTAAACTTTGCCATTGCTATCAATTTCCATAAACTCACCAGCTTTATTGCCATTCTGATTGAAATAGAAAATCACTATACTTTGCTCGCCATGAAGTACATCTAAAATAGTGAACTTTAGATCAGGATAAGCCTGTAACCCTTTGATAAAATAGTCTTTAACCGCATCTTTGCCTTTAACTTCTGGGTTTCCAAGCAACTTGCCTGCTATCGGTGAGACAAGAGTCACATCATCAGCATAATGTTTCATGATGTTTTCAATATCATGGGAATTCCAAGATTCTACCCATTCATTAGCAAACCGAATAGCGATTTCTTTGCTGATCATTGCTTCTCCTTAATCGGCATAACGACCAAGCTCACCTGCCGCTATGGAGCGCCAGCGGAATAGCGGTCAGGTGCAGCGCCTTGTTCAAGTAAGCCGCTACGCGGCAGTTGAATTCAGGGTGTGCTCATGGCACACTAAAGACCCGACAAGGAATTTCCCGCCTTTGGACAAGCCAGAGGAGGGAGGTGCCATGAGCACAAAACTCTATGACAAGTTCATATCACAATTAGAGCTAAAAGGCTACGCGAAAAGGAGTATCGATTCTTACGTAAAATCCGTCAGGCAGCTTCAGCGATTCTGCAACAAGCCCCTGACCCGGATCACGGCGGCGGATTTGCGGGAATACTGGCTGGCCTGTAAGCGCCAGTACGGATGGAGCGACGCGACCCTGCGCATTCTTCCCGGCCCTCGGGCATAACAACGGGAGGTCTGCCGGAAGCGCCAAAAAGCCCGTAAGCGATACCGGCGTGCAGGGGGCGTTACGGCGAACCGTCAAAAGGCTCGGCATCAAGAAGCATGTCCACCCCCACGTGTTCCGTCATTCCTACACCACCCACCTGGTCGAGGCTAATGTCCCGATCCTGCATGTGCAG
>JALSPC010000117.1 GCA_026986155.1 bacterium | reverse complement strand
TTCCCTTGTCCTGGCCAACATTTTCCTCTTGGTCTTCGGTCTGACGGGAATCCGCATCTTCACGAAGATGGTGGAGCTCCCGAAGGGTATTCTGATTCCCATCATCGTGGTTCTCTCCGTGGTGGGTACCTATTCCATCCACAACAACCTGATGGAGGTCTGGTGGATGCTTGGCCTGGGCATCGCGGGCTACATCCTGAGAACCTACGGAATCGAAATGGGCCCCATTGTGCTGGGAATGATCCTGGGCCCCCTCATGGACCTCTCCTACCGCCGCGCCATGATGTCGGTCAGGAACCAGCCCGGATATTTCTTTCTGGACCTCGTCAGGAACCCGATTTCCCTCATCCTGACCCTCCTCATCCTGGCCATGATCATCGGGCAGACTCCATTGTGGGAACGCTGCGCGGCCAGGGTGAAGCGTAAAGAGAGGAACGTCTGAAATGAATAATAGTTTTAAGAATCAGGTCGTCCTCGTCACGGGAGCCGGTTCCGGAATCGGCCGGGCCAGTGCCTTTGCCTTCGCGAAACGCGGGGCCGCCGTCGCCGTTCTCGACCATGCCGAAGAAAGCGGCGCAGACACGGCCTGGAAGATCCGGGAAGGAGGAGGCAAGGCCCGCTTCTTCCGCGCGGACGTCTCTCGGGAGGAGGAGGTGTCCCGGGCCGTGGCCCACGCGGTCGCAACGCTGGGTCCCATCAACGCCGCCCACAACAACGCGGGCATCGCCGGGGCGAGAAAACCTCTGGACGCCATTGAGGAAGGCGAGTGGGACGCGGTAATCGACGTAAACCTGAAGGGGATATGGCTTTGCATGAAGCACGAACTCCGCGCCATGCTTTCGCAGAACACGGGGGGTGCCATCGTTAACACCGCCTCCACCTGGTCATTCGTGGGCGCCCCTCAGGCCGGTCCCTACGTGGCCGGCAAGCACGGCGTCCTGGGCCTGACGCGGACGGCGGCCCTGGAATACGCCGACCGCGGGATCCGCGTCAACGCCGTCTGCCCGGGGGCGACACAGACTTCCCTCCTGAACCTCGATGAAAATCCCGAAAGGGAGCGCGATCTCGTCCGCGCCCATCCACTCGGGCGCCTGGCCCAGCCGGGGGAAATCGCCGAGGCCGTGGTCTGGCTCTGTTCCGGGGCGGCTTCCTTCATCACCGGCCAATGCCTCGTAGTTGATGGGGGATTTCTGGCAAAATAAATAAAAAAAGGAGAAGCGCCATGAAGATACTGGTCATGCACGGGGTAAACCTCGACATGCTGGGGATGCGTGATCCCACCCAGTATGGCACCGTAACCCTGAAAGAGATCAACCAAAAACTCAGTGAGCTAGGCGGGGAACTGGGAATCGAGGTGGAAACGTTCCAGAGCAACCACGAGGGAACCTTCGTCGAGAAGATTCACGAAACCCACTCCTCGGACGTGGACGCCCTCGTCATCAACGCCGGGGCCTGGACCCACTACAGTTACGCTATCCACGATGCCCTTGCCATCCTGGCAATCCCCATCGTCGAGGTGCATCTCTCCAACATCCACGCCCGTGAGGCATTCCGCCACCAATCCCTGGTAGCTCCCCTGGCCAAGGGACAGATCACGGGATTTGGCGTAAGCAGCTACCTCCTGGGCCTGCGGGCCGCGTTCCAGCTTGCGCACGAAGCATGAAAATATGAAATCGATGAAAATCAACGGGAAAAGGAGGCAACCATGGAAGAGGTAAGGATCATCAACCCATTCAAGGAAGGCAACCACTTCTGGCTCGGTCTGGAGGAGGAAGGACTCCGTCGAAAGGTATTCCGGGTTATCGACAAGGAACTCGTCAACTCGGAACGTCTCGTGGTCGGATTGACCATTTTCGAGCCCGGAGAAAGGTGTGCCCCGCATTCTCACCCCGGGTCCGAGGAATTCAATTACGTCATCAAGGGAACGGGGGTCGCCATCGACGTCACCCACGACAAGGAAACGCCCTTCAAGACCAACGACTTCATCTTCATCCCCGACGGGGTGGTACACGTCCACTACAACAACGGCGAGGAACCCCTCTGGCTCCTCTGGGCCTACGCCCCTCCGGGCGACATGCCAACCCGGTAAATCCCGCGGATACAACCTGAAACCGTAAGGGGGTAACCAATGAAAGACAGTGGAGGAAAAATTCTCGTCGATTGCCTCGAGACCCTGGGTGTCGAAACCGTCTTCGGGCTTTGCGGGCATACCGTCATCGCCTTCATGGACGCCATGGCCGATTCATCCATCCATTACATTACATTCCGGCACGAACAATTCGCCGCGCACGCGGCGGACGGATATTTCCGCGCCACCCACAAACCGGGAATCCTGATGACCCACCTGGGACCCGGCCTGACCAACGCCGTGACGGGCGTGGCCAACGCCGCCCTCGATTCCTCCGCCCTTGTGGTCATCGCGGGGGACATCCCCACCCAGCATTTCGGCCACGACGCGCACCAGGAAGTCAAGATGCACGGTGACGCCACCCAGTTCGAGATCTACAAACCCTTCGTCAAGCGCGCCTGGCGGGTTCACCGGGTCGAGGCGATCCCGGACATCGTGGCCAGGGCCTTCAACACGGCCGTATCGGGGCGGCCGGGGCCCGTCCTGATCGACATCCCCATGGACCTCCTCTCCCGCAGGGCAGAGATCCAGGTGGACGACACCCTCACGAAACGGGTTTTTCCCGTTTCGAGGGACCGCGGAGACACCCGCCGAATCCAGGAAGCGGCGGAACTCCTCTCCGGCGCCGCCTCGCCCGCCATCTACGCCGGGGGAGGGGTCATCCTTTCCGGGGCCTCTGGAGAACTCACCCGCCTCGCGGAAACCTTCGGCATCCCCGTCGTCACCTCCCTCATGGGCAAAGGCGCCATCCGTGAGGACCATCCACTCTCCATGGGCATGACGGGTTTCTGGGGAACCAGGCTTTCCAACGAGGTTGCCCGGAACGCCGATGTCCTCCTCGCCGTCGGAACCCGGTTCGCGGAGGCCGACTGCTCCTCATGGATTCCTGAATACACGTTTGCCATCCCGCCGACGAAACTGATCCACGTCGATATCGATCCCGGAGAAATCGGGAAAACCTACCCCACGGAAGTGGCCATCATCGGGGACGCCAGGGCGGTCCTTGGGGAGCTCTTCGACGCCCTCGCCGAGCGGATGCCTCCGAAAGACTGGAAAAAAGACGCGCGGGTATCCGGGCTTGTGAAAGAACGGCAGGCCTGGTGGGAAAAGGTCAGGGAAGAAGGGAGGTCCGAGCGGGTTCCCATTCATCCGGCCCGGATACTCTCCGAGGTGCGCGATCTCCTGCCGGAGGACGGGATCGTGGTCACCGACGTGGGCTGGAACAAGAACGGGCTCGGCCAACAGTTTCCGATTCTCACCCCCCAAACGCATTTTCCTCCAAGTGGTCTGGCCACCATGGGATTCGGTCCCTGCGCTGCCCTGGGGGCCAAGATCGGCGCTCCCGAGAAGACCGTCGTGGCCCTCATCGGGGACGGCGCGATGAGTTCCGTCCTGGGCGTGCTGGCCACCGCCAGGGAACAGAACATCCCCGTGACGTGGATCGTGATGAACAACAAGGCGTTTGGAACCATCTACGGGCTCCAGCACGCTGCTTACGGGAGGGATTTCGGTACCCAGTTCCGCGACGCGAAGACGGGGGAAGAATACACCCCGGACTTCGCGGGAATCGCCCGTTCTTTCGGGATACGGGCCGAGCGGATCGAGCATCCAGGGAAACTACGAAGGGCACTGAAAGACGCCTTCGCGTCGGAAGTTCCGGTCCTGCTGGACGTGCTGATGGATCGTGACATCCCCGTTCCGACGGACGGCTACTGGGACATTCTCGATATCTACAAGTATTGATCGGGATGGAAATAGACGGAAAAACGGGAATCTACGGACTCATCGGTCATCCGGTAGCCCATAGTCTCAGCCCGCTCATCCAGAACGCGGCGTTCAGGGCGTGTGACCTCAACGCGGTCTACGTGACCTTCGACGTGGAAGACCTGCCTCGGGCCGTCGATGGCATCAGGGGCCTGAACCTGAAAGGCGTCAACGTCACCCTGCCCTGGAAACACGAGATCCTCCCCCTTCTCGATGAGATTTCGGAGACCGGGCGGATCTCCAGGGCCGTCAATACCGTCGCAAACAGGGGAAAACGCTTGATCGGAACGAATACCGATGTCACCGGGCTTCTCCGCCTGTTTCGGGAGAAGGGGTTCAATTGGCGGGACAAACCCGTCATCGTCCTGGGCGCCGGGGGAGCGGCCCGGGCCGTGGTCACGGCCCTCAAGTCCATCGGGGCGAAACCCTCCATCTACAATCGAAACCTGGACAGGCACCTTGCCGTGACGTTGAGCCGCGACCTGGACTGTCCCTTCCATCCCCTCGAATCCATCACGATCCCGGAAGGGACGGCAGCCGTCATCAACTGCACTCCCGTGGGCATGGCCCCCGATACGGAGGCGCTTCCCCTGCCGGTCTCCCTGCTGCAAAAGGATCTCGTCGTCATGGATGCCGTCTATGCGCCGGTTCACACGCGGCTCCTCAGGGAAGCGGAGAAGGTCGGGTGCCGGGTGATCTCCGGAACCGAGTGGCTGGTCGCCCAGGGCGCCGATTCCTTCAGGTTCTGGACGGGACTCGAACCTCCCGAAAACATCATGAGAAAAACCCTGTTGGAATGGATAAAACATCATGAATCCTAAAGCGTTTCCTGGCGGATACGCCGGTGTCGTCGCCCGGGTCGATCTCGCGCGCGGTCGATGGTCCCTGGAAACCCTCGACGCGGAACTCCTCGAACGTTTCATCGGCGGCGTCGGCCTGGGAGTTTACTTCCTGGCGACGGAAATCCCCCCCGGAACCGACCCCCTACAACCTCGCAACGCGGTTTACATCTTCGCGGGGCCCCTGTCGGGAACGAGCATGCCGGGCTCGGGAACCTCCTGCTGGGTGACTCGAAGTCCCATGACCGGCTTCACGGGGACCGCCCAGGCTAACGGCTATATGGGCGCCCGGCTGAAATCATCCGGTTTCGACGGTCTTATCCTGGAAGGTGTCTCCGAGACTCCCGTCTATATCTTCGTTCACGACGGAAGCGTTGAGGTTCGCCCCGCCGCGCACCTATGGGGGAAGGGAACCTTTGAAACGGAGACCGCCCTCCTGGAAAGGCTCGGCTATTCTCCCCGTGAGGCCAGCGTCTACAGCATCGGTCCCGCCGGAGAAAACGCCGTTCGTTTCGCCGCCGTTGTCGGTGACGAGGGGCACGTGGCCGCGCACAACGGCATCGGGGCCGTTCTGGGGAGCAAAAGGGTCAAGGCGATCGTCGTCACCCGGGGAAAGGTATTGTTTCCGCCGAAGGACTCCGTGCGCTGGGAGGCCGCCGTCGGGACCATTCGGAAAAAGGCGCGGAACTATCTCAAGGGTCTCCTGCACACCTACGGCACCGCGGGGCTCGTCATTCCCGCCTATCAAAAGGGTGAGCTGCCCATCAGGAATTACCAGGTGAACCGAATGGAGGGTATCGAGGAACTCGACGGTACCCGAATCCGCGCGCGCTTCCCCCATCGGGCCAAGACATGCCACCGCTGTCCCATCGCGCACAACGCCTGGATCAAGGTGGGAAAGGGCCCCCTCGAAGGAAAGGAGGTCGAGGAACCCGAATACGAATGCCTCGCAACGCTGGGGTCGAATCTCGGGATTTTCGACCCGGCCGATGTTATCTTTCTCACCCGCCTCGCCGACGACCTGGGACTCAATGCAACGGAGACGGGATGGACGGTTTCCTGGTGCCTGGAATGCCTCGAACGCGGCCACCTCGATTCTTCCATGGGTGATTTCCCAAAAGGCTGGGGAGACACTGAAGGAATTTCCCGACTTATCGAGGCCATCGCCCATCGCCGCGGAAAGGCCGGCATGCTCCTTTCCGAGGGGGTGCGTGTCGCCTCAAAGCGCATCGGGAAGGAGGCGGAAGCCCTCGGCATCTACACCCTCAAGGGCTGTTCTCCCAGGGGACACGATCACCGCGCCCGCTGGATCGAACTGATGGATACCTGCTTCTCCAACACGGGTTCAATCGAGGCCTCGTTCGGCAGCCGGTATCCTGGGGCGCTCGCCCCCCCGCTGCGGGACCTCTTCGACGCCCCCGCTATCGCGAAAACTCTCGCGGAAATCAACGGGTGGCGCCAGTTCGAGGACGCCCTCGGAACCTGCCGGTTCTGTACAAACGAGGCCCCAGAAGAGGTCTGCGAAGCCTTCTCCGCCTTAACCGGCCGGGAGACGGACGTGAAATCGGCCGCCTTTGCGGGAAAGCGCATCGTCCATCTCATGCGCTGGTACAATGTTCGATGTGGTTTGACGCCATCACTGGAACGGCCTTCACCCAGATACGGATCCGTTCCCAGAGACGGGCCCGCCAGGGGGAAAAGCATCCTACCGTTCTGGGAAAAAATCCGGAGAATCTATTACGAGGGTATGGGATGGGACCCGGAGATGGGGACGCCCACACCCGAGACGCTCCGATTGTTCGAGCTGGAAGATCTAGTGTAGCCCACCGGCGCGATCACACCTCCCGGAGGAAACGCTCCCGGATAAAATCTGAGACCTCCACCGTCTTGGTGAAGATTTCTTCGGCCAGTTCCACGGGCAGGGAGCCCGTTCCGCAACTGGGGGTGATCATCGACCGGCGCAGGACCTCCACGCGGTCGAATCCCTTGGCCTCGAGCCTTTCGAGCAGCCCTTCCAGCCGGCCGGCGAGGGTCCGGTAGTTTTCGTCCCGGACCGCCTCGCTGGTGGGCACGATACCCCAGGCGAGGATGCCTCCGCGCGCGAGGAACCGTTTCAGGTGCTTATCGTATAACGTCAGGCCCACTCCGAATTCGTAGGCGTCGAAGTTGACCACGTCGACAGTGGTGTCGAGGATCACCGACCAGTCGGTGTTTCCGCAGCAGTGGACCCCCGTGAGGCAGGAAACACCCTCGAAGCAGTCGTTCAGATAGCCGACCACCTGCTCGTGGGTCATGTTGAGATAGGCGGAGCCGAAGGAGACCATGTAGGGCTCGTCGTAGAACATGAGATATTTCTCCGCCGGGACGGACCCTCGCATGTAGGATTCCAGCCATCTCGCCTTCATGGCCACGGTCTTTACGACCACGTCTTCCGCCGCCTCGTTGTAGATAATGGCGCGGCGGTTTTCATCCGTCACGGTGAGCCCCATGCTGACGGGACCCGTCACCTGTCCCTTGTAGAGGACCGGGCCGTCCGGGTGGCGGGGCCGGAGCATCCCCGGCATCGCGTAAAGACCCTCCGCGTATTCCCGGGAAATGGCGAAGGCCTCCAGATCGTTTGCCAGTACCTTTTCGTAGAAGGCCTCGAGCCCCTCCATCATCCGGGCCGTATCCACCCACATTTTCTGTTCTGCCTCGTCTATTTGAAAGCCGGGAAATCCCTCGCTGTACTGGACGTACATGTTCTCCCTGAAGGACCGCTTGGGAAGCTGCGGCCAGAAGGGGGCCGTTGTCAAGGTATCCGCCACGAACCGGCAGGCATCTTCAGCCTTCACGTGCGGCATGCTCCCCACGCCCGTCGCCAGGGCGTCGGGGAAATACCGCGTTTCGTTCCCGTTGTCCTCACGCATCATATATTCCCTTTCTTGATATCAATTTCCAGGGTGTCCCCATTGGAAAAGCAAGGCCAGGGTCTGTGCCCCCGCCACGCCGTCGGGGGTCAGCCCTCGGCGCAGTTGGAACCGCCTGACGGCCGCTTCCGTCTCTCCATCGTAGATTCCAGTGATCTTTGCCAGGTCCCCAAGGGTCACGAGCCACCCCTGAAGATCCGCCACAGCCGCGCCCTTCATTCCCTTTCTCAGGGCCCTTTCGCCATCCGGCAAAGGTGCTATCCAGTAGGGAACGCCACACCTTCCCGTCCAGGAGGCGAGGGCCGCCTCTTCCATCGGCGCCCAGTCCCCGCGGTGCCAGAACTGCAGCCCGCCCGACCTGGCCTTTCTCGCGCAGAGCCAGCCCGCCGTTCCGTCCGACCGCGCCACGTGGAGGAGAAAAGGGGTGACAAACCCCGCGATGTCCCGCCTCGACAGGCGCAATCTCCCCCAGTAGAGACGCTTGTTCTCCGGGACGGGAAGCATGCCATCGAGAAAGGCCCGCATGGCCGCAAGCGGTCTGAGGCGCGGCAACATCCGCCCCGCCGCTTGGCGCGCCGCTGGCCCCCCCCTCGTGGGGGAGGGTTCCACACTTTTTGGGACCACAGCCCTGGCAACCGTCTTGGTTTCCGTTTTCTCGGGAGAGGGTGGCACCGGTCTCCGCGCGTACCAGGCGGCACCTCCAGCCAGCGCCACGAGAATCAGTACACCCACGGCGGACGCGATTCCCCGTCCCACGCCACGTTGACCGGTCATTCCCAATCTCCGCGTGATTCCCTCTTCCCCCTCCAGCTCTTCGAGCGCCGCCCGGACAATCGCGCGGTCTATCTCGCCCGTTTTCCGAAGGGCCGCTTCCTCCAGGGAACGCTCGCACACGGCGTTGATCAAACGGGGAATCCCGCCGCTCGTCTTGTAGATGAGGTCGAAGGCCTCATCCGTGAAGGAGACGACATTGCCCGCGCCGGCCATGTTGAGGCGATGATAGACATAGAGGGGGAGGGTCTGCCGGTCCAGGGCTTTCAGGAAGACCCGCACGCGGATCCGCTGATCGAGCTGGGGAATCTTCCCGCTCTTCAACAGGGCGTGGAACTCCGGCTGTCCCGACAGGAGTATCTGGAGGAGCTTTTCGGAGTCCGTTTCGAGGTTGGAGAGGAGTCGGAGGTTTTCCAGCAGCGGCAGGGAAAGATTCTGCGCCTCGTCGAGAATGATAAGGGCGTTTCGTCCCCGCGCGAAACGCCCCCGCAGGAAGGCGGAAATGCGCTCCAGGAGGGCGGGAACGGGCGTGTTCTCGTCGAGGACAACTCCCCACTGCTTGAGGATGGAGAAATAGAGGGCCTGCTCGCTCAAGACCGGGTAGAAGATATAGGCGATGTCCATCTCGGAAGCCAGCATCTGGACAAGTTCCTTGCATAGGAGTGTCTTGCCCGTGCCGGCCATGCCCACCAGTTCGATGAAGCCCTTCCGGCGGCGGATACCGTCAACCAGTCTTTGAATGGCCTCGTTGTGTATGTTGCTGAGAAAAAGGAATCTTGGGTTCGGCGTAACCTGGAACGGCTCTTCCCGTAGATTGAAATAGTCGGTATACATTCCCCGTCAGATCACCACCTGACTAACGCGCTTCCCCACGTGAGTCCGCCCCCGAAGGCCACGAGGATGACCCAGTCCCCCGGTTTAAGCCTGCCGGAACGGGCCGCCTCGTCCAACGCGATGGGAACCGTCGCCGAAGAGATGTTCCCATACTTTTCAATGTTGACGAAGACCTTCTCCATAGGGTAACCCAACTTTTTTGCGAAGGCTTGGATGATGCGAAGATTCGCTTGATGAGGGATGATCATCTTGACGTCCGACAGGGAGATGCCCTGTTCCTCCACGGCCTCCCGGCAAGCCTCTGCGAACCTGGTCACGGCCACGCGGAACGATTCGTTGGCCTTGATCATCTTCAGGGTATGCTTCTTGGCGTCCACCGATTCATGTGTGATGGGAGTCGTGGCGGAGCCTCCGCCCGGCATGAGAAGGGTCTTGCCCCCCTCCCCGTCCGTGTGAAGGTGAATCGACTTCACCTCGTGCCCCCCCGGTTCCGTGGAAAGGACGACGGCCCCCGCGCCATCCCCCCAGAGAATACAATTTTTTCGATCAGACCAGTCCTGCACGCGGGTCATCACCTCAGACGCGGAAACCAGGGCGGTGTTCACGTTGTCGGCCTTCATGAACTTGTCTGCCACGGAAAGGGCGAAGATGAAACCGGAACAGGCCGCGGTCACATCAAAAGAAACAGCCTTTTCAGCCCTCAGTTTCGCCTCCAGCCAGTTCGCTCCGGCGGGGCAGTGCGTGTCCGGCGTAATGGTGGCCATCACGATGAGGTCCAGGTCTTCCGCGCCGACACCAGCCTGTTCCATAGCCTGTTTCGAGGCCTCAAGGGCGAGGTCCGAGGCCGCTTGATCCGGCCTGGCTTTCCGGCGTTCCTCGATCCCCGTCCGGGTTTTGATCCATTCACCGTCCGTCTGAATCATCCTGGCCACATCTTGATTGGTTATGATACCCTCGGGCAGGTAGGATCCCGTTCCCTTGATAAATATCCGCTTCATCTCAGGCTCCATGACTCCTCCTCCGGCCATTCCACGCCCCCTGTGGCGTCCCAACGCACCCGCCAAGGAAGGAAGAAAAACCTCAGGCTGGCATGCCCGCGCATATTCTCATATTTCAAAAGTCCTTGCAAGAGTGAAAACCGGGCCACGTCCTTTCCCTCCGTTTCCCATTGGACGAGGCCGGCGATATCGGTCAGGGAGGCTTCCCCCGCCTCAACATGGTCATACAATCCCCATAAAAACCGCCAACGACGGATCCCCCGGCGTTCGAATCCCCCGAAGGCGGTCCAGAGGGGACGCCAGTTCCTCCGGTAGCCTTCGTAAACGATGGGGATGGGATCGGGAAAGGCCCAGGATCGGCCGTCCCGCAACCGGGCGTCGCAAAAGATAGGCCACAGGTTCTGGCGGGTGATTTCCCAGGGTTCCCCCGGTTTGCGTTCGTGGCGGAACCGGCTCCAGATGAGAAAGAAGGTGTTGTCCACCTCCGTGTCGCCTTCCCAATAGTGCTTGTTCCGGTAAAGCGGCCACAGCACCGTCCGTTTTTCGTAATTCGGCGCCGTTCGGTGAACGTAAAAAGGGAAAACCCGCAACCAGTTCTCGTAATCGCTCTTGGCCCGCGTGTATATGGGCCACGCGTCGTTCCGGGTCCGGTTAAACGCTTCGTTCCTCACGTGGCGAAAGATGGGCCACAAAAAAACCGTTTCATGATAGTCGGGGAGGCGGCTTCGCTTGACGTAAAAGGGGAAGAATCCCTTGGCAGTGATGGGCTCCTTCTTGTCCAGGTCGAGCGTTGTCTTGAAGAAGAAGGGCCATAGGACAAAGTCTTTCTGATAGTATCCCCGTTTGACTTCATGGCCGAAAAAGGGCCAGAAGCGAAATCCCTCACCCTTCTCTCCCGAGTAACTGGTGAAAAAGGGCCAGAGGTAACGCGTCTTGACCACGCCGTCCCGCTCGGAACGCGCGTAGAGGGGCCAAAGGACAAACCGGATATCCTTTTTCTCAAACCGGTTTATCAGGTGGCCGTAAAAGGGAAAGAAACCGCCGTAGGTTTTTCCCGTTTTGGTTTTTCCCCAGAAAAAGGGAAAGAAGTAGAATCGCTCCGCGTCGCTGTTCTTGTAGGTGTCAGAACGATAGAACAGGATGAAATAGTTCTGATCCTTTTCGCCGCTTTGAAACCGGGAGAGGGGATACAAGAAATCCCACCGGATGTTCCCCGTGTCTCTCTCCACCTTCTTGGAAAAGAGGGGTCGGAGGCCGAAAATCTCTTCTTTCTTGGAACGTTTGCTGAAGAGGAAAGGGCCCAGGGCCTGGAATTCCCGGTAGGAGGGAGACTTCACTTTCAGGACACCGAAGATGGGGCTGAATCCATATTTCGTGATGAGGGGCATGGGTCTCGGTTCGCCAGCGACAAGGGACCCCGAAAAAAAGAAAAAGGCGGCCAGCAATAAAAATGGGAAAAAGATCCTTCTCCGCATCTTCGCCTGGATATTGAACTCCGGGATACTCACAATGGCTTTGCCCACCTTGCAAGAAGATTTATTCCGTGCGACACCGACCATTCAGGAACCGGCATCAAAAGAAGAGGCTGAACATAGAGGACAGAACCATGATGGGGGTCTGTTCGTCCAGGCCCTCCATCCCAATCTGGACCTTCCTCAGGGTCTTTTCCGCCTCGGTATAGAGCGTTTCGTCGTTCACGAGTTTCCCGAGGGTTCCCTTGCCCGAATTTATCTTTGCGGTGATCTCTTTCAGATTGGCCAGGGCCTTCTTCGCGTCGTCGTAGAGCGTGGGGTCGTTGATGAGTTTCCCGAGGGTTCCCTGGTTGCTGTTGAGTTTCACGGACATCTTGTGGAATCCCTGCACCGCATCGTTTAGCTTGTTATAGAGTTCGTCACTCACGAGGAGTTTTCCGATGGTCCCCTTGCCCTCCTTGAGGTTCTGGGAAACCGTGACCAGGTTGTCCAGAAGGGTGTTCGCCTTCTTGTCAATCCTGGAAAGCTTTGTGGAAAAGGCCTCAAAGTTTTTGACGATGGTGGTAATCCGGTCGCTGTTGTCCTTGATTAACTTGTTGATGTTGGCGCTGAATTCCTCGAAATTGGTTACGATGTTCTGGATGGATTTCTCCCCCTTCTTCCCCCCGAGAGTGTTTTGAAAGGTATCCATGACCGATTTCAGGTCCTTCGCCACATCTCCCAGGTTGCTCAGCAATTGGTCGAGGTCGACGGTGGGAACCGTTTTGGCGATCTCTCCGCCCGGCGGAATCCTTCCTTTGGTCAGGTCTCCGGGATCAACGGAAACGAACTTGTCTCCCATGAGGCCGTGTGTCCGGATTTTCGCCACGGCGTTTTTTCCCAATTTCACGTTCTTTTTGATGGTCATGACCACCTTCGCCTTGCCGCCCTGCAGTTCAATCGAGGAAACCTTTCCCACCTGGACCCCGGCGATATTCACGTCCGCACCCGGTGTCAGCCCCGTGACCGAGTCGAAAACGGTCGTCACTTGGTAGCCCCCCTTCAGCTTCGTTCCCATCTCGCCGATGCGAAAAGACATGTAAAAGAGGATGATCAAGCCGATCAGCACAAAGATGCCAACCTTGGCTTCCAACGCGATTTTTTCCTTTTTCATGGTTCCTCCCTCCCGTTCCCTTTCGGTATGGAGAGTTTCTGCGCATTCAAAAACTTCTGGATAATCTCGGAATCAGACCGGGAAAACTCGCGGGGCGGGGCCTTCTCGATGATTTTTCCCTTGTGAAGCATGGCTATCTCGTCGGCTATCTTGAACGTGAGGGGAAGGTCATGGCTGATGACCACCGCGGTAATCCCAAATTTCTCCTTGGTTTCCAAAATGAGGTCAGCGATGGCCTCCGTCATGATGGGGTCGAGGCCCGTGGTGGGCTCGTCGAACAGAACGATTTGGGGATTCAGCGCCAGGGCCCGCGCGAGCCCCACCCGCTTTCGCATCCCGCCGGAGAGTTGAGAAGGCATCTTTCCCTCCGTTCCTTCAAGCCCCACCTCTTTCAAGAGCGAGGCCACGGTCTCGCGGATCTCCGATTCCTTTTTCTTTGTGTGTTCCCGCAAGGGGAAGGCCACGTTCTCGCCTACTGACATGGAATCGAACAGGGCCGCCTCCTGGAACAGCATTCCGAATTTTCTCCGGACCTTGTTCAACTCCCTCGGTTTCAGGCGGGTAATCTCACTGTCGTCCACCCATATTTCTCCCTCGTCGGGACGCAACAGGCCGATAATGTGTTTCAGAAGGACGCTTTTCCCCTCGCCGCTGCGGCCGATGATGACCGTTACCTTCCCGTCGTCGATGGTCAAATCCAGCTTGTCCAGGACCTTTTGAGACCCAAATGATTTCTCCAGTTTCACGAGACGAATCATCTTGGCACCTAAAACATCAACGCCGTGAGAAAATAGTCCGCGATGAGGATCATGGCCGAGGCCATGACCACCGCCTGGGTCGTCGAGCGCCCCACGCCCTCCGCTCCGCCGGTGGTATAATATCCCTTGTAACACCCGACGAAGGCAAGGATGAGCCCGAAGCAGGCCGCCTTGACGAGCCCATTGTAGAGGTCACTCAAGTCCACATACTGGATCAGTTTGTTGATGTAGGCCCCGGAACTGATTCCAAGGAGATTGACCCCCACGAAATAGCCGCCGATAATTCCCAGGAAATCCGAGATGGCCGTGAGAACAGGCAGCATAATGACGCCCGCCACGATCCTCGGAACGATCAGGTATTCCACCGGGTTTACAGCCAGGACGGAGAGGGCGTCGATCTGCTCCGTCACCCGCATGGTTCCGATCTCCGCGGCCATGGCCGATCCCGCGCGCCCCGTGACCATCAGGCCGGTCAGGACGGGCCCCAATTCCCGGGTCATACTGAGTCCTACGGTGGCCCCAACGAGGCTTTCCGCGCTGAACATCTTGAATCCATAGTAGGTCTGCAGGGCCAGGACGCCCCCCGTGAACAGGCCTGTGATGATCACTACGAGGGTGGACTTGACCCCCACGAACTCCATCTGCTTGACAATCAAAAAGGGGCGGTAGGGGGGACGGAAGACCCAGAGGAGGCTTTCGATGAACAGGAGCATCATCCGTCCCATTTCCGAGACGATATTGATAACCCCCATTCCAATCGTGTTCAGAATGCTTTTCATCGAATATCCTTGGGCGCAAACTGCTATTTCAACTGCTTTTAGCCTTAACGAAATTCATTTTCCCCACCAACGTGCAACAACCCGTTAACAATCGGGACGCTTAAATTCAAAACACTCGTGTTTCTCTCAATTATAATGCGATGATGTTGACGGCAACCAGTGAAATTCCAGCGTCGCGCGGGGGAGCCATCCCATCGAACAAATCGACGGTTTTCCCTTGAAACATTCCCACTCCGCAATAGCCTCTTGTGGCGTTTTCCGTTCATCCCCAAGAATCCTCACCGCATCCTTTATCGGTTTGGTTCTCTCCCCTTGATGATTCAAGGGAAAACCCGCTTTAACCCCTATATCTTCAATAAACGCATATTTACTAAAATCTACCTTTTCACCCAATCATTGTCAAGGAAAGACCTTTTTCTGCTATCTCGCTGCTCAACGTTTCCTTACCCCGCACCTTGAGGGTAAGATTTAACTATGGAATGATTTATCGTTCAATCTTGAATGTTTCTCGCGTTCCTCCAGCTGGCGCGCGTAAAGTGCCTTACGACGGCGCTAAACTGAATCTGTCTCCATATAAAACACGTAAATCAGACGAGATCCCATAGATTCACATGGGTTTATAATTAATATCTACAAATTAAAATATAGTTTTAAATGGAATTGTTAATTATGGGTCTTTTCTTCAATTATATCTAAAAATCTTTCCACGAGAAATGGGTCAAACTTAATGCCCGCGTATTCTTTTATCTTTTGGATGGCCTCTTTTTTAGAAAGCGCCTTCCTGTATGCACGCTTGTTGATCATAGCATTATAGGCATCGATAATAGCGACGATCCTGGAGAGCAATGGGATTTCGCCGTCTTTCAAGCGATCTGGATACCCTTTTCCGTCCCAGCGTTCATGGTGATGTAGAATCTCCTCCGCGACAGCAGCCATCTGGGGAATCATTATTGCTATACGATATCCCTCTTCCACATGTCGTTTCATGATTTCCCATTCTTCTTCCGTTAATTTCCCAGGTTTCAAAAGAATATTATCCAAGACAGTTATTTTCCCAATATCATGCAGCAATGCGAGGAGTTTCAATCTTTCCACCTCGGGATCCAAGAGGCCCAGTTCTCGTCCCATGATCTCCGCCAGATCTTGAGGGCTCTCCCCTGGTTTCTCGGTATGTGGATCTTTCTCGGATGTAATCGGTTTTTCGGTAGAAGCGTTACGGGTCTTCCAGCCTCTGGCCTTCGAAATCTTATCCACATACATGTTCGCGTCCGCCTTTCTGAAAACCTCTTCCATGTCGTTGTATTGGCCATTCTGGACCGCGTATCCCAGCGAAACACTCAAGTTCAAGTGACTCGCAAAACTCAGGCTTTTGATACGGCATGCGCCCCTGAACCTGTCGCAGAAGGCCCGGGCGGCTTTCTCGCCACACCGGGGTAGAATCACGGCGAATTCATCTCCCCCGATCCTCGCTACCACGTCCCCTTTCCGGGACACGGATTCCAGCGTCTTCGCCGCACTTTTTATTAACTCGTCCCCCATCTTGTGTCCCATGGCATCATTGACACGTTTCAACCCATTGATATCAAGGATGATGATAGCGACAGGGAATTTTCTTTCCGAGTTAAGGCGTGCCATCTCCTCTTCGAAATACGCGCGGTTGTAAAGCCCCGTCAGTGCGTCGTGAAAAGCCATGTATCGCATCTTCTCTTCCACCCTTTTACGCTCTGTAATCTCTTTGGAGATAACCGTAACGGCGATGACATTGTCATTTATATCCTTAATGGGGCTCAAGGTTCTCAAAAAGATCCGGTTATCTCTGTTGCTTACATGTTCATGGTGTATCGAGCTTCCGTTTTTGAAAACAGATTCTACCAGGTTTAAAAATACTTTTGTCTCATCTTCGGAATGAAGGCTGCCGTATGTGCACCCTACCATTTTATCTCTCTGCAGGTTGAGTCTTTTTAGATGTTTCTCGTTCATGAAGATATATTTCCCATGCCTGTCCACCAGGTAAATGCTGTCATCCGTGGATTCCACCAGAGAACGATACTCCGCCTCACTCTTCTGGAGCATCTCTTTCGCCTTCATTTGTTCTGAGATGTCTTTTATCGAGACAAGATAGTAATTACCATGATGATTTTCCTGTTGCCCCACCCGGTAGTCCATGATGAGTTTGTGCGTTCTTAGGCGGATTCCGATCTTACCCGATTCTTCTCCAGCCTCAATGCGTTCTCGAACCTCTTGGAGAATTGCCGCATGAAGCCCTCCCCCGTTCTCATGATATCGCGAGGCATACCGCTCAATCATTTCTCTGAAAACCCTGCTTTCTTTTACCAGGTCCATGCCCGCCGAGAGACATAACAATCCCATGGGTATATTTTCAATAAAATCCTTTAACATCTCTTGAAAGTTGAAGTTGTTATCCATATTCATCCCCGCTTGATACAATTTAAACCTTTTATTATCAAGTCTAATCTATAACCATAGTTTCGTCAAAGAATTTTATTTCGACTATGTATTGAAGCATGATAATCGGTGGCGGGAAATCCATCCCGAAGATTTTTTCACGCTTTTCTTGACTCGTTTTTTAAAGTTTGATAGGGAATGAGCATCCTCCTGGTACATGTCGGCCGGGAGAAATTATTCCGGATGAAGGATAACACTATTTAATAATTCAAGAAAGGAAAAGTGGCCCTTTGAATAAAAAACACCCTTCGAACTCATTTGTTTTTATCCTGCAAGCCATCATTTTTTTCATTATTATACTCGCTGCTTCTACGCCATCGTTTGCGAGACGACATCGGGCAAAGAGACAGAAAAGACCCCAAATCGCCTACCGCGGTTACGTGGTCATGGAAGCCTTTACCGGAACTATCATCAAAGCGGATCATCCCGACATCAAAGTGGAACCCGCTTCCGTTTCGAAACTCATGCTGGTCGCCGTAACTCTCGACTTTGTCAAACAAGGCAAGGCCAAACTCAGTGAAATCGTTACCACGTCACGCAAGGCGGCGAAAATGGGGGGAAGCCAGGTTTTTCTAAAAGAAGGAGAGAAATTTTCTCTGGATGAACTCCTCTATGCCATACTCATCCAGTCCGCCAACGACGCCTGCGTGGCCGTGGCGGAACACCTTGCCGGATCCACGGACGCCTTCGTGGATTTGATGAACAAAAAGGCCCGCGAACTGCACATGAAAAATACCCATTTCGTCAGCGTGAGTGGACTTTACGTCAGGCCCGACGTGCATGACGTGACAACGCCGCGGGACATGGCCATCCTCGCCCGTTACCTTCTCCTGAAACACCCGGAAACCCTCAAGTACACCGCCGTAAAGGTCCGCGGGTTTCGCAACAATACCTTCATCATGCGGAGCCACAACCATCTCCTGAAACACTTCCCGGGAATGGACGGTCTGAAGACGGGCTATTACCACAGGGCCGGTTACAACCTGGTGGCTACCGCCAAGAGGGGAGACCAACGCTACATTGTCAGCCTCTTCGGGGCGTCAACCGCGAAGCTGAGGAACAAAAAGGTCACAGAACTGTTGGAATACGCCTTTCGCAATTACCGGAGGATCCGCCTGGCCGAGGCGGGCAAACCCCTTGAGACCATCGACGTAAGGCTCGGCTCCGACAAGGTGGTCAAGCTCCCTCTCGTGGCGTCCAAGACCATTGATGTGGTGGTGGAGATTGGGAGGAAGATTAAAAAAAAGGTGAAAATCCTGAAAGACAAGCCGCCCTTCAAGACCAATGAAAAGGTAGGGGAGGCCTCGTTTTACATCGACAACAAGCCAGCGGGGTCCACCATCCTCGTGGCCGGCAGGGATGTCAAAAAGCCCGGTTGGTCTATTTTCAACCTCTTCAAAAAGAAGAGTTGATCAACGCGTTTGCGCCCTTCAAACATACCTCAAACGCCCGGAAGCTACGTCCTGGTCCTGCGCAATCCGAAGCCACGGGTCCTGAAGGTGGGACGGCTCGGTTCCCTCGCATTTCCCCCAGGAACATACGCCTACGTGGGCTCCGCCATGGGGGGGCTGGCAAGAAGGGTCCGGCGCTACCTGAAACCCATTGAAAGGCCTCACTGGCATATCGACGCTCTCCTCCCCGCGTTTCAGCCGGCGGCGCTCTGGCTCTTCCCGTCTCCCGTCCGGCGGGAATGCGACGTCGCGCGTCTCCTCGCCCGGATCCCCAGCATTACCGCCGTCGAGGGATTTGGAAGCACCGACTGCGCATGTCCCTCGCATCTTTTCATTATCACCGGCATTGAAAAAGCGCCCCTTTTTGAAACGCTCAAAGGGGCGCTTTCATGCCCGGAGGCCTTGGAGATTTGTTATTCCTGAAGTTCCTTCAGGTCCTTGTAAAGATCCAGCGACTCGGGGTTGGCCAGGGCGTCCCGGTTTACCACCGGCTCGCCGTGAATCACCTTCTTGACCGCCAGCTCCACCTTCTTTCCGCTGATGGTGTAGGGAATATCGTCGATGGCGATAATCTTGGCCGGAACGTGGCGCGGCGTGGCGTTTTCCCGAATCGTCTTTTTGATCTTCTTTTTCAGCTCCTCAGTCAGCTCCACGCCTTCACGGAGCTTAACGAAGAGGATGACGCGGACATCGTTGTCCCAGTTCTGGCCCACCACGAGGCTGTCTAAAACCTCGTCGATGGCCTCCACCTGTCGGTAGATCTCCGCCGTCCCGATACGGACCCCGCCCGGGTTCAGCGTGGCGTCGGAGCGGCCGTAGATGATCATCCCGCCCGTGTCGCTTTTGATCTCTGCATAGTCGCCGTGATGCCAGATGTTCGGGTAGACGGTGAAATAGGCGTTGTGATACTTCTCGCCGTCCGGGTCGTTCCAGAAATAGAGCGGCATGGAGGGGAAAGGCCGGGTGCAGACCAGCTCCCCCTTCTTGTCGTAGATGGGATGTCCCATCTCGTCAAACACAAGGACCGCCATGCCGAGTCCGCGGCACTGCAGCTCCCCGGCGTAGACAGGCCCGATGGGATTTCCCAGGGCGAAGCAGCCGTTCAGATCCGTGCCGCCCGAGATGGAGGAAAGCTGGAGGTCCCCCTTGATGTCCCGGTAAACGTATTCGAAGCTCTCGATGGAGAGGGGCGACCCCGTGGAGAGCACTGCCTTCAGTTTGTCGAGATTGTATTCCTTGCCCGGCTTGACCCCTTCCTTCTCCAGGGCGGCGAGATACTTGGCGCTCGTTCCAAAGATGGAGATACTCTCGCGCTCCGCGATTTCCCAGAGAATGCCCGGCTTGGGGTAGAAGGGAGACCCGTCATACAGTAGCAGCGTCGCCCCCACACTGAGGGCGCTGGTGAGCCAGTTCCACATCATCCACCCGCAGGTGGTGAAGTAGAAGATGGTGTCCTCCCGTTTCAGGTCTGTATGGAGGATCAGCTCTTTCTTGTGGTTTAGCAGGACGCCCGGCCCCTGCACCATGCACTTGGGAAGCCCCGTGGTTCCCGATGAATACATGATGTAGACGGGATGGTCGAAGGGAAGGTATTCGAACGCGATCTCCTCCGCTTTGTCGGCGAGGAAGTCCTCGAAGTGCTCCGCGTCGGGCAGGAAGCTGATATCCGGTTTCTGCCTTGTGTAGGAAACGACCACGATCTTTTCCAGGGAGGGAAGCTGTTTCACCACGTTGGCGATCCGTTCCAGGGAATCAAACTGTTTCCCGTTGTAGAAATACCCGTCCGCCGTAAAGATGACCTTTGGCTCGATTTGGCCGAACCGGTCCATGACACCCTTGATCCCGAAATCGGGGGAACAGGAGGACCAGGTCGCTCCGATACTTGTAGCCGCCAGCATGGCGATCATGGTCTCGGTCATGTTGGGCATGAAACCGACCACCCGGTCCTTCGGCTTTACGCCCAGGGCGCGAAGGGACTTGGCCAGGCGGGCCACCTTGTCATAGAGTTGGCGGTAAGTGGTGCGAACCGGTTCCTGTCCTTCCCCCACGAAGATGACGGCCGTCTGGTCGTCCCGGAACCGGAGAAGATTCTCGGCGAAGTTGAGGCGGGCGCCGGGAAACCACCGGGCGCCGGGCATCTTGTCCAGATCCGCCACGACCTCATCATAGGCCTTCTCCGCCTTGATCTCCACGAAATCCCAGATGGTCTTCCAGAAATCCGGGATGTTCTCAACAGACCAGTCGTAGAGAGAAGGATAATCGGTGAAATTCTTGCCGAATCGTTCATTGACGGTTTGGAGAAAACGGTACATATTTGTCTGACTGACCCTTTCCTCCGATGGTTTCCAAAGCATCGTTCCCATGAAAACACCCTCCCTGAGAAAACCGTTGTGGTTGTTGGGTTAAAGGATATGAAAGCTCCTTTTTCATAACGAGATTCAGGCAATTTGTCAATCAATTCTGAAAAGTTTACTGCCTCATCTTCATTTGTTCCGCTCCCGATCCATAATTCCATGCTATTCTATGTGTTATCAAGGACGTCGAAGAGGCCGGTACCCTTGACTTTCAGACCGATATGTGAAAACATTCACCATCAAAAATGTTACTTCCCATACAGGGAAAACAAAACTCAAGGAGGTCAACCGCGTATGTTGAGCAAAACTTACATTCCTTACAAGGGATACTACTCCACGCCCTTCTGCCGCTGGCAGGGATCCATGGCCAACGAAAACTCCATTGAACTGGGCGCCAAGACCGCACGGCAGTGGCTGCTCGCCAGCGACTATGATCCCACCATGTTCGATTACCTCTATCTTGGGATCACTATCCACCAGCTTCACCTCTTCTACAGCCACACCTGGGCCGCCGCCATGATGGTGGACGGCCAGAAAGACCTGCCCGCCCTCATGGTCAATCAGGCCTGCACCACCTCTACGACCTGCATCTATCTCGCCGCCACCAATATCGAGCTGGGCGCCTACGATGCGGCCTTCGCCTTGATGGTGGACCGTTGCTCCAACGGTCCCCATACCGTGTGGCCCAATCCCCTGGGTCCGGGAGGCGAGGTCATCTCCGAAAACTGGCTGATGGATAACTTCAACCGGGACCCCTGGGCGGGGCTGAAGATGATCCAGACGGCGGAAAACGTGGCCAAAGAGATCGGCACGACCAAGGAGGAGTGCGACGAAGTCACGTTGCGGCGTTACGAACAGTACCTGGACGCCCTGAAAAACGACCGCGCCTTTCAGAAACGCTACATGTTCCCCGCCGAGGTCCGGATCGGCAAGAAGAAGACCAAGCTCATCGAGGAAGACGAAGGTATCATTCCCACCACGGCGGAAGGGCTCGCCAAGCTGAAGCCGGTGGAGCCGGGCGGCGTCATGAGCTTCGGGAACCAAACCCACCCCGCCGACGGAAACTGCGGATTCATTGTCACCACAAGAGAAAAGGCCAAGGAGCTGAGCAAGGATCCCAACGTGGAGATTCAGATTGTTTCCTACGGCTATTCCCGGGTCCAGAAAGGCTTTATGGCCAAGGCCCCCGTGCCGGCGGCCCAGATGGCCCTGAAAAACGCCGGGCTCAAAATCTCCGATATCACGGCCTTCAAGACCCACGCCCCCTTCGTCATCAACGACATCTACATGGCCAAGACCATGGGTATAGACGTCAACAACATCAACAACTACGGGACCTCCCTCATCTTCGGCCATCCCCAGGGACCCACGGCGGGTCGCCTCATCGCCGAGCTGATCGAGGAGCTGGTCATCAGGGGCGGCGGATACGGCCTGTGGGCCGGCTGCGCCGCGGGCGACAACGGCGCCGCCATGATTTTCAAGGTGACCTGCTGATCCCCTTTCAGTCGAATCCATTGGGGCCTTCCTTCTCCGGAAGGCCTTTTTTCTTTGGGGACACTCATGTTTATTCCCCGTAATGGAAGTTTTTCCTTGACAAGCATTCCAGAACGGTGTTTAGGATATTGCCGCATGAAAGCAAAAACGTCCCCGCCCCCCAGGCTGAAACTGAACATCGCCGACTGGATCAGGAAATGGGCCATGATCCTTCCCGAAAAGGTTGCCTTCGTCTACAACGATGCCCCCGTTACCTACCGCGCCCTGAACAATCGCATCAACCAGCTCGGCAACGCCCTCCTGGACCTCGGCATCCAGAAGGGGGAAAGGGTGGGGGTTCTGCTCACCAATTGTATCGAGTTCTTCGAGGTCTTCTTCGCCTGCTCCAAGATCGAGGCCATCTTTGTGCCCCTCAACTTCCGGCTTGCGGGACCGGAAATCGCCTACATCCTCAACGATTGCACCACCGAAACCCTTTTTTTCAGTGGGGAATTTACCGATAGGATCGCCGCCACCAAGGGGGAGATTCCCGTTAAGACCGGGCGCTACATCGCCGTCGGGGACCCGTCCCCCGCATGGGCCGAGGATTACGAAACCTTCCTGTCCGGCCATCCCTCGCGAGAACCGGAAATTCCTTATGAAAAGAACGTGGAATCCCCCCATATCATCATGTATACCTCGGGCACCACGGGGTTTCCCAAGGGGGCCGTCTTCACTCAGCGGAAGACCTTCTTCAACATCCTGAACGCCAACATCTACTACCACGTCACCCCGGACGACAAGATCGTCGTCTCTCGCCCCCTCTTCCACTCCGGCGGCCTGCTGGTGGACTCCCTCCCCTTCCTCTACAAGGGCGGCACCGTCATCCTGAAGCGGCGGTTCGACCCGGAGGAACTCCTGGAGGCGGTTCAGCGCTACCGGGCCACGGTGTTCGAAACCTCCGCCACCATGTACCGATTCATCCTGGATCGCTGCGACCTGGGACGTTACGATCTCTCTTCCGTCAAGCTATACTACACGGGCGGCGAGGTGGTTCCCCTCCCGTTGCTTAAGGCCTACGGGGAGCGCGGCATCGTTATCACCCAGCTCTTCGGGCAGACCGAGACCTCCACCGTCACTTGGCTTCCGGCTCGGTACGGTTTGGAAAAGATGGGCTCCGTGGGGCTTCCCGTCTTCCACGGGGAGGTCAGGATTGTGGACGAAGCGGGCATCGAGGTGCCCGCCAACCGAGTGGGGGAGGTCATCGTCTCGGGCCCCATCCTCATGTCCGGATACTGGGGACACCCGGAACTGACGGCCCAGACGATTCGGAACGGCTGGCTCCACACGGGGGACATGGGACGCAGGGACGAAGACGGCTTTTTCTACATCCTCGACCGGCGGAAGAACATGTACATCTCAGGGGGAGAGAACGTCTATCCCGCCGAGGTGGAGAAGGTCCTCTACGAGCACGACGGCGTCAAGGAGGTCGCCATTATCGGCGTCCCCGACGCGAAGTGGGGCGAGGTGGGCAAGGCTTTCGTGGTCCCCAAGGTGGGCGCGCATCTTACCGCCGAGGAACTCATCCGGTGGTGCACCGCGCGGGTGGCAAAATACAAGGTCCCGAAACAGATCGCCTTTGTGGCAAGCCTCCCCAAGAACGCGGCGGGAAAGGTCATGAAACACCGGCTGAGAACGTAGGCGGGGGCACGCATGAACACCGTGGAAAGGCCATTCCAATCGTTGAATGTTAAAATCGCCATCGACGTGGCGCTCGCGGACCCCGCCGCTGCGCCAAGACCCCTACCGCCCGCCACGACCTCATGGAAGGGGTCCTGGAGGGCGGCTTGTCTTTCAGGATTTTCGCTTTTTTTTATCTCCTTGCCGATTTCTACCACCACGTCAATGGTCTTGGCCCCCACGAGGGGAATTTTGACCACCTTGACTGTCCTACCTATATGAAGTCTTGTCTGGTATTTTTTAAAGTATATTTGGGAAAAAACATGGGATGCGCGGAAATCAGCTATTAAGCCTCAAATCATCCGAACTGCCGCTTCACTTTGAAGCCAGAACCAATCGAGACCTTGAAAACAACCAGATCTATAAAACTAGGTTCGGAACCTCCATCTCCCCCCTGGCGAAGGCCTTGAGAAAGGCCTTGACTACCTTGGGATCGAACTCCTTCCCCGCCATGTCGGTGATGAGGTCCCTCGCCTCGAAGGCGGACATGGCCTTCCGGTAAGGCCTGTCGCTCGTGATGGAATCATACACGTCGGCCAAGGCTAAGATGCGCGCGCCTATGGGGATGTCTTCCCCCTTAACCTTCTTGTAGCCCGTGCCGTCATACTTTTCGTGATGCGCAAGGATGATGGGGAGAATCCTTCCCAGGGGACCACCCAGGGGTTCGAGAATCTGTCCGCCCCTGTCCACGTGCTGTTTCACGTTTCCGTATTCTTCTCTTGTTAATTTTGCTGCTTTATAGAGAATGTTCCGGCTGATTTCTAATTTTCCGATATCGTGCAACAAGGCGGCTGAACGAATATCTTCGATATAATCTTTGCTCAGTCCAAGGTTTTCGGCAATCTTCGCCGCGTAGACGGAAACTCTATAACAGTGATTTTCCGTATACTTGTCGTTAGAAATGAAATGCCGCAGAATGATGAGGACCCCCCGGTAGGTTTCCCGAAGTTCATTCATCTTCTTCTTGTCACGCTCATACAAGGATCCCATGGCGTAAGCCGTGATCATCAAAATTCCACCCCAGGCAAGGAGTTCTCGCCACTTGTCATCCGGCATATATCCTTCCATGGAAAGCCAAGATGGATTGTAATAAGTGAGAATTCCTACTAAAATAATACTAAGAAAAGCGGTGAGGGTGGCATGGCGACGACCGAAAAAATAGGCGGAAAACAGGGTCGGCAAGGTATAAAGCCCCAGAAGAATCCTCTGGGAGGCCACAAGATAGTTCATTAGGCCAATGATGATAAAAAGAGAGAGGATCACCCATAATTCTTTATTGACTTCAAAAAACTTTTCGACAAGGTGTTTTTTTAACTCGTGTTTATGACTGGTTTCTTTGGAAAATTCGCCTGACTCGAATTCGTCCAATTGAAAAGGATCAGGCGCCTTGGTTGCCTCAGAAAAAAGATCGTCTTCTGCCTTTGTTTCACTAAACATGGGAAAATCTCTTTGATCCTTCTTTCGGATCCTACTATACAGCAATTTTTAAAAAAAATCCACTTCTCAATTTTCCCATCTCACCCCGTATGCCTTACCCACGAATCATATATCACATTTTCATCATGTATCAAAAAACAACGATATCATATTTTTTTAATATTCTTTTTAATAGTTACCAACGATTTTTATGTATACGGCCTGGGTCATACCGATCGGCGGGCGGCTTTCGCTCGGCGGGGTAACCGAGAGCGACGAGCGAAAAGGGGATGATATGTTCCGGAAGCCCGAGCAATTTTGTCATTCCCTTCACGCGTTTGACCCTTGGGTATATCCCCAGCCAAACGGCCCCCAAGCCAAGCCCGTGGGCCGAGAGAAGGATATTCTCCGTGGCCGCGGCGCAATCCTGGATCCAAACCTCCTCCGATAGGAAACGCCGCCGGTCCGCGCAGACCAGGATGGCCACGGGGGCGGACTTGAGCATCTCCGCGTAGGGATGGAACCTGGGGATCTCCTCAAGGAGTCTTCGATCGTCGACAACGATAAAGGTCCACGGCTGCTCGTTCTTGGAAGAAGGCGCCGCCATGGCCGCGCGCAATATTTCAGTTAGAAGGGCCTCATTGACGCCTTCCCCCGTGAATCTTCGAATGCTTCTCCGGGTTAAAATGGCCTCTTTCACATCCATGTCCGCTTCTCCCGCTAAAAACAGTCGTTTGCCTATCAAGCCGCGTCTTCAAGAAATTTCATGATGACCTGGACATCCTCCCAGACGTCCCGTTTCTTGGCGGGATTCCGGAGCAGGTAGGCGGGGTGGTAGGTGGGCATGAGATAGATACCCTCCCGCCATGGATAAAGGGTTCCCCGGAACTTGGAGATGGGGGCCTTGGTCTCCATGAGGGCCTGGAAGGCCACGCTCCCCAGGGCGCAGATGACCCGGGGGCGGATGATCTCAATCTGTCTCATCAAAAACGGCATGCACGCCGTGACCTCGTCGGGCTCCGGGTTCCGGTTGCCGGGGGGGCGGCACTTGACGATGTTGGCGATGTAGACATTATCGCGCTTCATCTTCATGGCGTTGATGATGCGGGTCAAAAGCTGGCCCGCCCGGCCCACGAAGGGCCGTCCTTGGAGGTCTTCGTCCCGACCGGGACCCTCCCCCACGAACATGAGGTCGGCGCGGGGGCTTCCTTCCCCGAAGACCAGTTTCGCGCGTCCCTTGGCGAGCTTGCACCGGGCGCAGTCCGCGAGGCTTGCCTCCAGTTCCGCGAGGAGCCGCGCGGGATCCCTTCCTGTTTTTGGCGCCGAGGGTTCTTCAGGGGCGGACGGCACGGTTACCTGGGATGTCGGCATGGGGGCCTCCTTCGGGATGGGTAGGGTTTCGATTCCCAGCCCCTTGAGAAAACGGAGGGCGGAAAGGTATCCCTCGAGAAGGGATGGGTCGTTTCCGGGGCGCGGGGCCATTTCAGAATCCGAAAGGTTTCGCGATGAGATCCCGGATCTTCATGTCGAAAAACATGTTGGAAGGCTGGGGATGGATGACGGCGGCGGTGTCGGCGCCCCGCCCGGTCCCGGCGATGGCGATGATGTCCTCCATGGGAACCAGGCCCGCGTCCGCGGCCATGGCGGCGATCTCCGCGCAGACCTTGACCCCCTGCCCGAGGATGCGCAGGGTATGGGCCACCAGGTCCTGCTCGCTGCCGCCGAGCTTGCCCCGGATGGCGGTGCCGAGGCTTCTCAGCACCATCGTGCCGAAGAGGACCGTTCCGCCGAGGGATTCGATCTCCCGTTTCTTTTCCGGATCGAACTCCTGGACGCCCGCCGCCTTGAAGCCGGTGTTGTGGGCCACGACGACGAGTTGCAGGCCCTTTCCCTGGATCATTCGAGCGCACAGAACCCCCGTATCCCCGAAGGTGGAGGCCACCACCAGGTGGGTGATGCCCCGTTCCTTCGCCTCCTGGATGGCGGCGCTCAGGGTCTTTTCCGTGTTTGCCGGTCCCGGCCTTTCGAATAACATGGTCATGGCTTTTCCTCCTTTCAGGCCCGAAGGGTGGCGCGGTGCCGAAGGGGTTTCAGGATGAAGCGCAGGGCGTCCAGGGCGGAGGTGAAGACCGCGTCGGCGGCGAGAAGGGCCTCCACGGCCGCGCCCTCTTCCCCCAGCACGCACAGCCCCAGTCGGGCCTCCTTGAGCATGAGGCGGTCGTTGAAACCATTTCCAAGCGCCACCACGCGCCCGCCGAGGGAGCGGACGAAGGCCGCCTTTTCCTCGGCCGTGTTCTCCCCCGCGAGCCGCTGGATGACCACGGGGAGACGTTGGGTCGCCTCGGCCACGTTTCCCCGGGTATCGGCCGTGAGCACATGGATCGTCACCTTACGCCCGAGCAGGCAGAGGGCGTCCTTCACCTTGTTGTGAACGCGCCCGTCCTTCGCGATAGTTCCGTTGAAATCGAGGACCAGGTCGGTTACCTCGAGGGGTTCCCGTCCCGGTATCTCCATTTTAAGCAATCTCGTCCCTCCCCCGGGGTGTATCACCGCCCCGTATCCTTTCATAGAGAACTATACCCGCCGCGACCGAGACATTCAAGGACGTCACGGGCCCCGTCATGGGGATGACGAGGAGCATATCGCAGAGGGAGCGCAGCAGGGGACGCACGCCCTTTCCCTCGCTTCCCAGGACGATGGCCGACCTTTCAGCCCAGGGCGCCTCCGGGAGGGGAATCCCCTCCGCCACGTGGGTCCCGAAGATCCAGAATCCCTCCTTCTTCAGCCGCCGGATACAGCGGGCCAGGTTGGTCTCCCGGATGACGGGCAGGACCCCGGCCGCGCCCGCCGAGGCCTTCCACGCGGCCGGCGTGACCGCGGCGCTCCGGTCCCTGGGAAGAAGCACGCCCCGGCACCCGAGGCAGGCGGCGCTCCGGAGAATCGCGCCCAGGTTGCGGGGATCGGTGATGCCGTCGAGGATGAGCAGGGTGGAGGACACCCGGCCTATCTCCCCCGCCAGCCACGCGTCGAGGGGAGTGTAGGCGAAGTCGGCCACCCGCGCCCAGACCCCCTGGTGGGGGATTCCGAGGGAAGGGGCCTTGTCGGGGGGCACCGCGGTCACGGGGATCCCGAGGGCCCGCGCCTTCTCCATCAGGGCGGCGACGCGCAGGGAGGGTTTCTTCCGGGGAAGAACGTAAAGGGCCTTGACGCGCGCGGGGGCCTCGTCGAGGAGGATTTCAACGGGATGGATACCCGCCACCAGGTTCATGACATGGAATTTCCCAGCTGTGCCAGGACCTCCCTCACCGCCGCCGCCGGGTCGGGGGTTCTCAGGATGGAACGGCCCATGACGAGGAGATCCGCCCCTGCGGAAACGGCCTCCAGGGGAGTCGCCACGCGTTTCTGGTCGTCGTCCGGCTGGGGGGACGTCCGGATACCGGGCGTCATGATGAGAAAATCGTTGCCCAGCGCCTTCCTCAGGACGGCGGCCTCCAGGGGGGAGGCCACGATGCCGTCCGCCCCGGCCTTGAGGGCCAGGTCGGCCAGGTGCAGGACGCTCACCTCCAGGGGCGTCGTGATGCCTATCTCCTTCAAAGTCGCGGCATCCATGCTGGTGGGGATGGTCACGGCGAAGAGGACGGGCGCCGGAATCCCCAACTCAGCCGCCGCGGCGTCCGCCGCCTTCCGGGCCGCCGCGAGCATCCGGCCGCCCCCCAGTGCGTGGAGCGTCATTCCCCAGACGCCCAGGCGGGTGGCCTCCGCCACGGCCCGCTCCACGGTGTGGGGAATATCGAAGAACTTCAGGTCGAGCAGGGCGCTCCCCCCGTGCCCGCGGATCATGGACACCGCCGCGGGTCCCTGGGCCACGAAGAGCTGTTTTCCCACCTTGAACATCACCTCCCCGGCGGGAAGGCGCGTCACGATCGCCTCCGCCTCCGCGAGGGTGGTCACGTCCAGGGCCACGGCCAGGGCCGGGCCGAAACGCCGGACCTTTCCGGCATGGATCTCGTCGTTCATCGCCTCTCGTCTCCTATGGGCTCAGCCTTTCGGCGTTGGCCCGTATCCAGGGCAGGAGGATCTCGGCGGTAAAGGCCCCTTCCTCGAGCAGGGCGGAGAAGAACCGCAGCGCCAGGACGTTGTCGCACCTAAGGTAGACCCCGTTCATTCTGAGAAAGACATCCGCCGCGAAGAAGGCGGTCCGGGCGTTTCCCTCCGTGAAAGGGGCGGACTGGACGATCCCGGCCATCAGCCTGGCGGCGGCTTCGTGGAGATCGTCCCCGCCTTCAGCCGCCAAGTCGCGCGTGAGCCGCGCGAGGGCTGCCGCGTCCCGCGGCTTCCCCTCCCCACCGAACTCCTCCGCCAGGAAGGCGTGAATCCCCGTGATATCCCCGGCCGTCAGCCGCCTCATTCCGTCATCCCCTTCGCGAGGCGCAGGTTGATCCGAACGCTTTTTCTCAGGTGCGCCAGGATTTCCGGGTCGAGCGCGGGGGATGTCGGCTGCCCCTTTCCCCGGGCGCCTTTTTCGCCCCCGCCGGGTAGCCGCACGGGGAAGGGAAGCCCGTTGTTCTCGATTACCAGGCTGTAAAAGATATTGATGGCCTGCGAATGATTCAAGCCGAGCTGCGCGAGGATCTCGCCGGCCCGCCGCTTCTTTTCCGGGTCGATCACGGCCCGGACGGTTGTTGTCTTTTTCATCGTGCCTCCCGCCCCTACTTTAGCCAAGACGCGGCCATATTTCAAGAAAATTGAGACGGGATAAAAAAGGCGACCCGGACTGAAACATTCCCCGCGTTGCCCGCAAATGAACAGGTCCACCGCCGCGCTCGCGTTCATGATAGTTTATCGGTTTATATTTGCTCTGGCAAAAAATTTTAATCAAAAAATATCCGCGACAATCAAAATGCCCGATTTGCGCGCATATACAAACGGTTCCATTGGAAGATTTGACACAATAACAAAAATACGTTAATCATTTAGAGAGCATTTATTGTTTGCCTCATTCAAAAAGGAGTTGCCTATGACCTCCTACTCCCCCGAAATCAAAAGGGTTATCCTCGCCGCGCTTCTGCACGACGTTGGCGTATTCGTCGTTTGTCATGCTTGCCGTGATATTTCGCGCATACAAATTAGAGCCAATACCGCTTGGATAAAGGAGGTATCTGCAATAAACATCTTTTAAAGACTGGAGATGGTGATGGGAAATCGTAGAGTTTTTATAACCTTTTTGGGCATAAGCACATATTCTATGTGCAACTATATCCTGGATACCAAACATAAGGTGACCAAAGTTCAGTTCGTTCAAGAGGCCTTGGTCCGTCTGCTGTGCCGTGACTATTGCGAGACTGACAGGATCTTCGTCTTTCTCACAAAAGAGGCCAGAAGCAAAAACTGGCCTGTGTTGATTGAGAGGCTTGGCCAGACAGGCATAGAGGCCGGTATAGAGGGTGTGTCCATCCCTGATGGCTCTTCCGAGGAGGGGCTGTGGCAGATCTTTTCCATCGTGGTTAAACAATTTGAGCGGGGCGACCGGGTTATCTTCGACATCACCCACGGTTTTCGCTCGTTACCCATGTTGTGCATGGTGCTTTTGCAATACGCCCGCATGATGAAAGAAATAGAGATAGAGGGGATCTATTACGGTGCCTTTGATGCCCGAGATGGTAGCAACAATGCCCCCATATTCGACCTCACCAGCTTTGCGACGCTCCTCGAATGGACCTCTGCTGTGCAGGAGTTCGTACGCCACGGAAATCCCACGGGCATAGCAGAACTCCTGTTTAGCGAGGCTAAGGTTCGCCTGGCTACAAGCAAGGGGAATGATGATGAAGCAAAGATATGGCGTGATATAGGTAAGAGCCTCGACTCTATCGGGTGGCAGATCACAACATGTCGAGGTGCAGAGATCGTTAAGGGAAAATCCTTTGCCAACATCGGGCAGCGGCTCGGGGGGTGCGAGGAACCCGATGTGCCGCCGCTCTTCCGGCCTTTGCTTGATCGAATAAAAGAGAAAACCGGATCTTTTGCTCATGATGATGTCGAAAACTGCCTCGAGGCGGTCAGATGGTGTATCACGCACGGCCTGGTCCAGCAGGGACTTACCATGCTGCAAGAGGGGATAATCACCATTCTTGCCGAGATGTTCGGGTTGGACTGGGGCAAGCTGAAAGACCGGGAACTGATCTCCGGTGCAATCCACGTGAAGAATAAGAATAGCTCCTTGGATAAGTGGGATAATGCACTGCAAGAGCGAGTGGGCCTGGTCAAAAGGATCCATGCGGACGCTTTAGTTGAGAAGTTGGCACCGATATTCGATCAGCTGAGCAAGGCCAGAAACGACATCAACCACGGGGGGGTTCTTACTGAGGTGGACAAGAGGGCTCGTGGTGCCGAAAAACTCTCAAAGACGTTGGCAGACTCTTTCAGAGATGTGGAGAATATCCTTGGCGATGTGGCGGAAAGGGATTTGCCTGAAAATACAGAGGATTCGGGCGAGCGAGCCCTTAACGGTAGAGGGAGGTCAAAATGAAAACCTTGAGATACAAAGTCAGGTTCATCACCCCTGCCTTTCTCGGTGACGCCAATAAGAGGGGCCAATGGCGCACACCACCTTTCAAGGCCGAGCTTCGCTATTGGTGGCGTGTAGTGCATGCAGCCGACAATAAATTTGATGCCAAGGTCCAAGAGATGCGTCGGGCGGAAGGCATGCTATTTGGAAATGCATGGTTGCAGGAAGGGGCTACCAAGAGTCTTGTTCAGGTGCGGTTGTCAAAGTGGAAAAGGGGAGGGCTGACCTCTTGGAACCCAGGTGGAGGTAAGATTAAACATCCAGAAGTAAAATTCCCGATTGACCCTGCCCTTTACCTTGCCTATGGGCCTGTTAGCAATAAGGCTTACGAAACGGTTCCTGCCATTAGCCCAGGTGAAGAGGCCGTTTTGTCTTTGCGTTTTCCTGAGCGTGAGCGCTACTCAGAGTACATCAAGGCAGTACTATTCCTGATGCGCTGCTTCGGCTCGGTGGGGGGGCGTTCTCGAAACGGCTGGGGGGCGTATGAGCTTATACCAGAAGAAGATACACCGGAATTCAACAACAATTTGAGCCAGTTTCTCCGCAGCTGGGAAGAGGCTTTGCAATTAGATTGGCCCCATGCTATTGGCCAAGACGACAAAGGCCCACTTATATGGTGCACAGCGCCCCGTAACAATTGGCAGGATGTCATACGCGATCTTGCCATTATCAAAGTGGGGGTAAGGACGCAGTTTATGTTCCAGCATGGGGGCACCCAGAATCCAGAGCCGAGGCACTGGCTTGCCTATCCAGTTACAAGACACAAAGTTTTTTCATGGGAAAATAATAAAAGCGGTCGCCTTCCCAATACCCTGCGTTTCACTGTCAAACGCACAAGAGACAATCAACTGAAAGGGCTGATCTTTCACATGCCGTGCAGACCTCCAAATGGTTTTTCGCCTAACATGAACACCCTGGTAAGCGTATGGCAAACAGTGCACCACCTCCTGGACGAACTGAGCAGGCCTTCTAACCAGAGGCACTACGCAATGATAAACAACACCAATCGCCGAAATAAGTTAAAGCCTGAGCTTGACAAAATAACTCTCCACCGGAGCCAGGTAGGAGGTCAGCGATGAAAGAGCAAAGAGTCTGGCAGGCCAAGCTTGCCGCCTATATCCATGATCCCGCTTCAAAGGCCCTTATTCTCATGCGTGGCATGGCACATGAGAAAGGTTCCGTTAGGGAATTGCGCCGAGCCATTTTTGGAGATGATGAGAATTTGTCTGTGCTTGAAGAGCTCGATTCAGTGGTGAAGGAGGCTGATCATTGGGCATCGGCGGCAGACAGACCATTTTTGCCCATGTCCATACGGGGCAAGGTGGTTTTCACAAAAGAGCCCGCGCTTATTCATCCGCTGACAGGGCAATATTTTCAGGTGGAACAGCTTGTTAGTGACCGGGAAGATGCCTCTCCACATGCCATAGAGGCCTTGAATTTCGACCACTTCAACAATTTCATTGTAAATGATGGCAGTGGCGGCATTGATTGGCGATGCACTTTTCTCGCCTTTTGGCGTTTTGGCAAGGTTCCTCCAGCCCCTGATCTAGGTGTATTATGGGAACAGCTTCCAGCAGATACCAGGAGCCCTGATCACTCCATCTGGGAGCATCTTGGCCTTGCAAGTGCATTTGCCGGCGCCCTTGAAGCAGGATCGGACAAGGGGGCGGCCCTTCTTCTGGTAAGCTTCGGTCCTGTTCAAGGATTTATAGCTCAGGCTCGCTCTGTCTCGGATTTATGGGCCGGCTCCCATCTTCTATCCACCCTCTCATGGCAGGGAATGAAGGTGATCTGTGATAGATATGGGCCTGATGCAGTCCTATTCCCCAGTCTTCACGGGGTCCCGTTGGTAGATGTATGGCTTCGCAATGAAGCCTGCTTAAAAGAGGTCTGGCCTGAAGGAGCATCCTATCCCAAGGGGGGATCTGATCGAAATCCGTTGTTCGCCGCGGCGCTTCCCAATCGCTTTTTAGCCCTGATTCCGGCTGGAGACGCAGAGTACTTGGCGGGCGAGATTGAACAACAGACCCGCAGATGGATTCGCAACCGGATGGACGAGGTGTTAGATGAGATAGAGCTTTCTGAAAATGAGGTTGCAAAGGAACAGGTTGAGCGGCAACTTGCTGGGTTTCCAGAGGTCAACTGGGCTATTGTCCCTTGGAGGCTTGCTCAAGGTAAAGAGGGTGAGCTTGATGACACCCCACTGGTAGAGGCACTCAATCAACTGGGAAGCAATGGGAAATATCTTGATGGTAAGGCTGCTGCCCTGGTCAAAAAGGAGATAGAGTTAGATGGGGCACCGTTTTTCACCCCGAATCCAGGGGTAGTTTATCCCGGTTTATACGAGCTTTCTGAGCGACTCCACGCTGCGGCCAAGATGGCTCGGCCCTTCGGTGGAGAGGGAGATCAAGGTTATAGATGCTCGGTCTGTGGCGAACGTGAATGGCTAACCGACGATGAAACTACTCTGGACCAGACGCCCGGCCAGCGCGGAGAGACAATATGGAACCGCGTTAGAGAGAAGAAAGGGTTTTCATTCATAAAGAAAGGAGAGCATCTCTGTGCCTTGTGCTCTTTGAAACGGTTCTGGCCACGGATTTTCACTAAGTGGGCAGAAAAGCAAGGCTCAACCGAACACGGAATAAACCGTTATGTGATTTCCACCCACACCATGGCCCTTGCATCCAGTCTGTGGAGGTATTCATC
>JALSPC010000116.1 GCA_026986155.1 bacterium | reverse complement strand
AGGGGGTTTAGGTATGTCTAAGCAGAAGTATGAGCGAACGAAGCCGCACGTGAACATAGGGACGATAGGTCACGTGGATCATGGGAAGACGACGTTGACGGCGGCGATCACGAAGATATTGGCGGAGAAGGGGAAGGCGGATTTTGTGCCGTTTGACGAGATAGACAAGGCGCCGGAGGAGCGGGAGCGAGGGATCACGATAGCGACGGCGCATGTGGAGTACGAGACGGAGAAGCGTCACTATGCGCACGTGGACTGTCCTGGGCACGCGGACTACATCAAGAACATGATCACGGGAGCTGCTCAGATGGACGGAGCGATTTTGGTGGTAAGCGCGGCGGATGGGCCGATGCCTCAGACGCGGGAGCACATTTTGCTGGCGCGTCAGGTGGGGGTTCCTTACATTGTGGTGTATTTGAACAAGGCGGACATGGTGGACGATCCGGAGCTATTGGAGTTGGTGGAGTTAGAGGTACGGGAGCTGCTTTCCAGCTATGATTTTCCTGGGGACGACATTCCTGTGGTAGTAGGGAGTGCCCTGAAGGCCCTTGAGGGTGACAAGGGGGAATACGGGGAGCCGTCGATTTTGAAGCTTTTGGATGCCATAGACGAGTACATACCGGAGCCGCAGCGTGACATAGACAAGCCGTTTTTGATGCCGATTGAGGATGTATTCAGCATCAGCGGGCGCGGGACGGTGGTGACGGGTCGTGTGGAGCGTGGTGTAATCAAGGTAGGGGACGAGGTAGAGATAGTGGGGATACGTCCCACGCAGAAGACGGTCTGCACGGGAGTGGAGATGTTCCGGAAGATCTTGGATCAGGGGCAGGCTGGGGACAACATAGGTGTATTGCTTCGAGGGATCAAGCGGGACGAAGTGGAGCGAGGCCAAGTGGTGGCGAAGCCTGGGAGCATCACGCCGCACACGCATTTTATGGGAGAGGTATACGTATTGACGAAGGAGGAGGGTGGGCGACACACGCCGTTTTTCAACGGGTATCGTCCGCAGTTTTACTTTCGGACGACGGACGTGACGGGGGTGGTGACGTTGCCAGAGGGGGTAGAGATGGTGATGCCGGGAGACAATGTAACGATTGAGGTGAAATTGATCACGTCGATAGCGATGGAAGAGGGATTGCGATTTGCGATACGGGAAGGTGGCCGGACGGTAGGCGCCGGGGTCATCAGCAAGGTTATCGAATAAGCCCGGCGTTTCGGGTTGACTTGGAGATAGATCGATGAGGATAACGGTTCATTTGGGCTGCACCGAGTGCAAGCGGCGAAACTACACAACGACGAAGAACAAGCGGACGACCACGGAGAAACTCGAGCTGAAGAAGTATTGCCGGTTTTGCCGGAAACATACCCTTCACAAGGAGGTCAAGTAGTCAAGTAGGCCAGTAGCTCTAACGGATAGAGCGCCGGACTCCAAATCCGGATGTTGGGGGTTCGAATCCCTCCTGGCCTGCCATACGCACGAGGTAGAGATGATTAAACCGAAGGACATCAAGCAGTTCTTGAGGGAAGTCAAGGTCGAGCTGAAAAAGGTTACCTGGCCTTCAAAGAAAGAGACGATCTCCGCGACCACGGTAGTTCTTGTCGTGACTTTCATTACCGCGTTTTACCTGGGGCTGGTCGATATCATTTTGACGAAGCTCGTGAAGTTATTCCTCAGTCTGTAAGAGCGGGTAAATCTTTCAGGGAGCATCAAATATATGGCAAAGGGGTGGTATGTAGTTCATACCTATTCCGGTTATGAGCAAAAGGCGAAGGAAGCGCTCGAAAGCCGGATAAAGCAAAAGGAAATGGAGGAGTTTTTCGAGGAGATCCTCGTTCCCACGGAGACGGTCGTGGCGGTGGTAAAGGGTCAGCGGAAGACCTCTCAGCGAAAGATTTATCCCGGGTATATCATCGTCCACATGGACCTGAACGATGAGACGTGGCACCTTGTGAAGGATACGCCCAAAATCATGGGGTTCGCCGGGAACAGCAAACAACCCAGGCCCATGTCGGAGCGGGAGGTGACCTCCCTTATGCGGCAGATCCAGGAGGGGGCCAGCAAGGTCAAGCCCAAGGTCGATTATTCCGAGGGAGACCTGTTGAAGATTATCGATGGCCCCTTCAGTGGGTTTACCGGGACGATAGACGAGATAAAACCGGACAAGCGGAAGTTGCGGGTGCTTGTCAGCATCTTTGGCCGTTCAACCCCCGTGGAGCTGGAATTTTCACAGGTTGAAAAGGCATAAAAAACGAGAAGGAAGGGTTAAGGCATGGCGAAAAAAGTTATAGGAATGATAAAATTACAGATTCCCGGCGGGCAGGCCTCACCGTCCCCCCCCGTGGGCCCGGCGCTCGGACAGCACGGGGTCAATATCATGGAATTTTGCAAGGCCTTCAACGCGAAGACGCAGAACGACGCGGGCGTGATTATCCCCGTTGTGATTACCGTCTACGCGGACAGGTCTTTCAGCTTCGTCATCAAGACACCTCCGGCCTCTTTCCTGTTGAAGCAGGCGGCGAAAATCGCCAAGGGATCCGGGGAGCCGAACCGGAACAAGGTGGGGAAGGTGACAAAGGACCAAGTGAAGGAAATTGCCGAGAAGAAGATGTCGGACTTGAACTGCAAGGACCTGGAGGGGGCCGTTCGCGTGATTGAAGGGACCGCTCGGAGCATGGGAATAGAAATCGTTTAGGAGTAAAATGATGCCGAAGAAGGGGAAAAAATACTTAGAAAAACTGGCCTTAATTGACCGGTTGAAACGTTACGGCCTGGACGAGGGGCTGGACCTTTTGGAAAAGGTGGCCTACGCGAATTTCGACGAGAGTGTCGAGGCGGCGTTCCGCCTCGGGGTTGATCCCCGCCACGCGGACCAGATGGTCCGCGGAACCGTCATCCTGCCCTACGGGACAGGCAAATCGGTGAAGGTCCTCGTTTTCGCCAAGGGCGAAAAAGAGAAAGAAGCCCAGGAGGCCGGCGCAGATTATGTGGGCGCCGAGGACCTCATCGAGAAGATCAAGGGGGGTTGGCTCGATTTCGACAAAGCTATTGCCACCCCGGACATGATGGGAACCGTGAGCAAAATCGGTCGGATCCTCGGACCGAGGGGCCTGATGCCCAATCCGAAGGTGGGAACCGTAACATTTGACGTGGGCAAGGCCGTGAAGGAACTGAAGGCTGGAAAGGTGGAGTTCCGGACGGAAAAGACCGGGATCGTTCACACGATCATCGGGAAGAAGAGTTTCGGCAAGGAAAAGCTGCGGGAAAATTTTCTTACGCTGCTGGATACGCTGATCCGGATGAAACCGGCCTCGAGCAAGGGCGCTTACCTGCGGGGCATCGCCCTTTCGACGAGCATGAGTCCCGGCGTAAAACTCGATCCCATACAGGTGCGGAATCTTCTGAAGTAGTCGTCTAAAAACACACATATCCCCCTGTCAAAGACAGACGGTGCCTCGGCTTAATGGCTTCATGCCGCCTCTCGAGACGGGTTGAGGAAACGGGGGATCATTCCCCTCGCGCGTGACTGTGTCACCCTCTGACTTTGATGGGCGTGGAAATCTTTGAAAAGGAAGGGGGTGAAGACAATCAGAAAAGAAGAAAAAGCTGCAATTGTTTCACAACTTAAAGAGGCATTTTCAGACTACCAGGTCATGGTCCTGGCGGATTACCGCGGATTGGACGTGGAGTCTATGAACGCGCTAAGGAAACAACTTCGGGAAAGCGGCGTGACGTTCAGGGTCGTAAAGAACACCCTGCTTCGGATTGCCAGCGAGGGGACGGATATCGCGCAGATACAAGATCTTTTTGCGGGACCGACGGCCATCGCCATCTCCAACGAGGACCCGGTGGCGCCCGCGAAGATCTTAAAAGAATTCGCGAAGGATCATGACGCCCTGAAGATTAAGGGAGGCATCCTTTCCGGTAAGCCCCTGACGGTCGCGGACATCGAGGGACTGGCGAGCCTGCCCGATCGTGACGTGCTCCTGGCCCAGTTGCTGTCCGTGTTTAATGCCTCGCAGACCGGGCTGGTGAACGTGTTGACCGGCGTGATCCGGGGATTCTTGAACGTTTTACACGCGGTAGAAGAAGAAAAAAAGGCCGCATAATAGGAAGAAATCTAAGGAGGAATCAATGGCTGATATAACCAAGGAAGATGTTGTAAAATTTATCGAGAACATGACGGTTCTTGAGCTGTCGGAATTCGTGAAAGAGCTCGAGGAGAAGTTTGGCGTCTCCGCGGCGGCCCCCATGGCGGTGGCGGCGATGGCACCGGGAGCCGCGGCCGGCGGCGAGGCGGCGGAGGAAAAGACAGAATTCGACGTCATCCTGACGAGCTACGGTGAGAAGAAGATCCAGGTCATCAAGGCGGTGAGAGAGGTCACCAGCCTGGGCCTCAAGGAAGCGAAGGAACTGGTCGAAGGCGTTCCCAAACCCATCAAGGAAGGGATTCCCAAAGACGAGGCCGAAGCCATCCTAAAGAAGATTGAGGATGCCGGCGGGTCCGCCGAGATTAAGTAGGGTTTTCGCAAGTCAAATATGACGCGGGGGGATTTGTTCCCCCCCGTTGAATTCGTTTTCAGAGGTAGGGTGTCGATGAAGAGTAGAATACCACGGAAGGACTTCTCGAAGATTCGGGAGGTCATCGAAGTTGGCAATTTGATTGAAATCCAGACCAAGTCTTACAAAGACTTTCTCCAACTGGATGTGCCCCCGGATGAGAGGAAGGAGATGGGCCTTCAAAAGGTTTTCAAAACAGTCTTTCCCATTTACGATTTCTACGAATCCGCCACGCTGGAGTTCGTGGAATACCATATCGGAAAGCCCAAGGCGGATGTCATGGAGTGTATCCTCAAGGGATTAACCTATGAGGCCCCCATGAAGGTTATCATCCGTCTGGTCATCTGGGACACGGAGGGGGAAGACAAAAAGGGCATCAAGGCCATCAAGGAACAGGATGTCTATTTGGGAGAGATTCCTCTGATGACGGATCACGGCACGTTTATCGTCAATGGCACGGAACGAGTCGTGGTCAGCCAGCTTCATCGGTCACCCGGCGTCTTTTTCAATTCCGAGAAACAGGGCGGCAAGAAGATCTACTTCTGTCGCGTGATTCCCTATCGTGGGTCCTGGCTCGATTTTGAATTTGACGCGAAGGATTACATGTATGTCCGGATTGACCGGCGGCGGAAACTGCCCGTGACGATCCTTCTCAGAGCCTTGGGTTACAGCAAGGAAGAAATCCTGAATTTCTTCTACGCTAGCGAGATTATCGAGGTCTCGGGTGGGGTCTTTTACAAGCAGTTGAACGAAGAAATCCTTCTCAAGCAGCGGCTTGACCAGGATGTGGTCCATCCCGAAACGGAAGAGGTTATCGCCCGTAAGGGAAGAAAAGTCACGCGGAACACCTTGAAGAAGATCAAGGCGGCCGGTTTCACGAGGATCCCTATCGATCCCAAGTCGCTGGTAGGCAAGGCCGTGGGGAAAGACGTGGTGGACGAAGAGACGGGAGAAGTCATCGTCAATTGTAACGAGGAGCTGACAGAGGAGCACCTTGAACTGATCCTTGAATCCAAGGTTTCCAGTTTTCCCGTTCTTTTCATCGATAACATCAATGTGAATCCCTCAATCCATCAGACCTTCTTCATCGATAAACTGACCATCACGGAGAAGGATATCGAGAGTCTTCATGAAGAGGGCGTGGAGAAAGGAATGAAGGAATACGAAAGGGACAAGGCCATGATCGAGATTTACAAACGCCTTCGTCCCGGCGATCTTCCCACGCTGGAGACGGCAAGGGTCTTCTTCCGGAACCTATTTTTCAACCAGGACCGTTATGACCTCTCCAAGGTGGGCCGCATGAAGCTTAACTATAAACTGGGCATCGAGGTAGACGAGAATATTATGACCCTGACGGTGGAGGATATTCTTGCCGTGGTGCGGTATCTCTTCCGCCTGCGGGACGGTTATGGGATGGAAGACGACATCGATCACCTGGGCAACCGGCGGGTCCGGACTGTGGGGGAACTTGTGGAAGACCAGTTCCACATCGGGATGGTTCGGCTGGAGCGCGCCATCAAGGAAAAGATGAGCCTCCAAGACGTGGAGACCCTCATGCCGCATGATCTGATAAATTCCAAGCCCTTGACGGCCATCTTGAAGGAGTTCTTCGGAAGCAGCCAGCTTTCTCAGTTCATGGATCAGGTCAATCCCCTCTCCGAGATTACCCATAAGCGACGGTTGAGCGCCCTCGGACCTGGCGGACTGACGCGAGAACGCGCGGGATTCGAGGTCCGTGACGTGCATCCCACCCATTACGGGCGTATCTGTCCTATTGAAACCCCTGAAGGTCCCAACATCGGATTGATCTCATCTTTGAGCACCTTCGCCCGTATCAATCCCTTCGGGTTCATTGAGACGCCCTACCGGGTGGTCCGGGACGGCCGAGCGACGAACAAAATCAAATACCTCTTCGCTCTGGACGAGCAGGATCACGTCATCGCACAGGCCAACGCCCCTCTGGATAAAGACGGGTACTTCACCAACGATCTCATCTCCGCGCGGAAGGGCGGGGAGTTTGTCATGGTTTCCCCTGAAGAGGTCGATTTCATGGACGTCTCCCCGAAGCAGTTGGTTTCCGTGGCCACATCTCTGATTCCCTTCCTGGAGCATGACGACGCCAACCGCGCCCTCATGGGATCGAACATGCAGCGTCAGTCGGTTCCGCTTTTGAAAGCGGAGGCGCCCTTGGTGGGAACGGGCATGGAGCGCGTCGTGGCGAGGGATTCGGGGGTGGTCATCTCCGCCAGGCGGGACGGGATTGTGACATTCGTGGATTCCACGAAGATTATCGTTAAGCACGAGAAAAACGGCGACGGCGATTTCGACCTGGACGTCTATCCGCTTACCAAGTTCATGCGGTCCAACCAGAACACCTGTATCAATCAGAAACCCATTGTGAAAAAAGGGCAGCGGGTTGAGAAGGGCGAAATCATCGCGGACGGCCCTGCCACGGACCGCGGCGAGCTGGCCTTGGGACGCAATGTTTTGGTCGCTTTTCTTCCCTGGGGTGGCTACAACTTCGAGGACTCCATCCTGGTAAGCGAGAAGATTCTAAAAGAAGATATCTATACCTCCATTCACATTGAGGAACTGGAGATCTCCGCCCGGGATACTAAGCTGGGTAAGGAAGAAATTACGCGGGATATTCCCAACGTGGGCGAGGAGGCGCTGAAGGACCTGGACGAAAGCGGCATCATACGCCTAGGTGCCCTCGTTTCTTCCGGGGATATCCTTGTGGGTAAGATTACTCCAAAAGGGGAAACGCAGCTTTCCCCGGAAGAAAAGCTCCTTCGGGCCATATTCGGCGAAAAGGCTGGAGATGTCCGGGATACCTCCCTGCGTGTGCCTCACGGGGTCGAGGGGGTGGTGGTGGATGTCAAAGTCCTTTCTCGGCGAGGACAGGAGGTGGACGAACGCACCCGCGCTATCGAAGAGGAAGAGCGGGCGAACCTGGAACGGGATCAGGCGGACGAGATCCGGGCAGTCCTGGAGGCCACGAAGGAGACTCTCCTCACACACTTTTCCGGAAGGAAGGTTACCGAAGAGGTAATCCTTTCGTCCGGACAGTCTCTAGAGAAGGGGACTGTTCTTACGGAAGAAATACTCACGGATATCGATGTGAGGGACCTGGAGAGGATTCAGGCGGAGGGGGTGGACCCCGTCCGGGTGCGGGCCGCGCTGGACCGGATGCAGGAAAAGATCGATGGCATCCGAACCTTGTATCAGACCCGCATTTCGAAGATATCAAGGGGGGAGGAACTGCCTCCGGGGGTCTTGAAGACGGTCAAGGTTTACCTGGCGATGAAGCGGAAACTATCCATCGGCGACAAGATGTCAGGCCGTCACGGAAACAAGGGAATCATCTCCCGGATTCTTCCGGAGGAGGATATGCCCTATCTGCCCGATGGCACCCCGGTGGATATCGTCCTGAATCCCCTCGGTGTCCCTTCTCGCATGAACGTGGGGCAGATACTTGAGACCCACCTGGGATGGGCGGCGAAGGAGCTTGGGCGGCAGATTCAGACGATGTTGGAAAAACACTTTCCCGTGGAGGGGATTCGGCAACGCCTGAAAGAGATCTTCCAGTCCGAAAAGATAAACACCATGATTGACGAGACGTCGGACGAGGAGATCCTGGAGATGGCCCGGAGCATGGGCAATGGCGTTCGCGTTTCGGTGCCCGTCTTCGACGGGGCCTCCGAAGAGGAGGTGAAGGAATATATGGACCTGGCCGGGATCCCCCGGGTGGGCCAGACCATTCTTTTCGACGGAAAGACAGGAGAGCCCTTTGACCACGAGGTCACAGTTGGGAGCATGTACATGTTGAAACTCCATCATCTCGTGGACGACAAGATTCATGCCCGTTCCATCGGGCCCTACTCGCTGGTGACCCAACAGCCTTTGGGCGGAAAGGCCCAGTTCGGCGGGCAGCGGTTCGGGGAGATGGAGGTTTGGGCCATGGAGGGTTACGGGGCTGCCTATTCCCTCCAGGAATTTTTAACCATCAAATCCGACGACGTGGGGGGGCGGACGCGGGCCTACGAGGCCATCGTCAAGGGTGAAGATGTTCTTCAGCCGGGAATCCCCGAGTCGTTCAATGTCCTCGTGAAGGAATTGCAGAGTCTTTGTCTGGATGTGGAATTGCTCGACACGTCCAAGATGAAACACAAGGAGGGATAACCTTGCAAAGTTTCGCCTCTTCATGGTTTTCCGATAACAGGGAAACCCTGGATTTTGACGCCATTCGCATCGGCCTGGCCTCACCCGAAAAGATAGAATCACTTTCCCACGGCGAGGTCAAAAAACCGGAGACCATCAATTACCGAACCTTTAAGCCGGAGAAGGATGGCCTGTTCTGCGCCCGCATCTTCGGACCCGTTAAGGACTATGAGTGTAATTGCGGGAAATACAAGCGGATGAAGCATCGCGGGATTGTCTGCGAGAAGTGCGGCGTGGAGGTCATCCAGTCGAAGGTCCGTCGGGAGCGGCTGGGCCATATCAAACTGGCAAGCCCCGTGGCGCATATCTGGTTTCTGAAGAGTATCCCAAGTAAGATAGGCACGTTGCTGGACATGTCCATCAGTGAGCTGGAAAGCATTCTCTACTTCGAGTCCTATGTGGTCTTGGACCCGAAGGAAACATCTCTGAAACGGGGTGAACTTCTTTCGGAGGAGCGCTACCGCGACCTGTATGATGGAGAGGGGTGGGATTTCCGCGCGGGAATCGGCGCTGAGGCCGTGCGCGAGCTTCTCCAAGACTTGGACCTGGAGGCATTGGCCAAGGGGTTGAGGGCCGATCTGGCGGAAAGCGGCTCGGAAACGAAAAAGAAGAAACTGGTCAAGCGTCTTCGAGTCGTAGAGGCTTTCCTCGATTCGGGGAACCGGCCGGAGTGGATGATTCTCACGATCATTCCCGTTCTGCCGCCGGACTTGAGACCCCTCGTCCCGCTTGATGGAGGACGGTTTGCCACCTCGGATTTGAACGACCTATACCGCCGCGTCATCAACCGGAACAACCGACTGAAACGGCTACTGGAACTGGACGCCCCGGACATCATCATCCGGAACGAGAAGCGAATGCTCCAGGAGGCGGTGGATGCCCTATTTGACAACGGGAAACGGGGACGAGCCATCGTTGGCGCCAACAAAAAGCCCCTGAAATCCTTGAGTGACATGCTGCGAGGAAAGCAGGGACGGTTCCGCCAGAACCTGCTTGGGAAACGCGTCGACTACTCGGGACGTTCCGTCATCGTGGTGGGCCCCGAGCTGAAACTGCACAAATGCGGGTTGCCCAAGCGGATGGCCTTGGAACTCTTTAAGCCGTTTATCTACGGGAAATTACGGGAGAAGGGCCTGGCCATCACCATCAAGGCCGCCAAGAAGATCGTGGAGAAGGAGGGCCCGGAGGTCTGGGACATCCTGGATGAGATTATCCGGGAGCATCCCGTCATGCTGAACCGGGCTCCGACGCTGCACCGCCTCGGCATACAGGCCTTCGAGCCCATCCTCATCGAGGGAAAGG
>JALSPC010000115.1 GCA_026986155.1 bacterium | reverse complement strand
TTGGAATAGGATAGGATTGCCTTCCTTCCTCAATTTTTACACTTGAATAAACAAGATTGTGAACTTACGATAGCCATTGTCCTTTATTTATCGACTTTGAACGGTGATTGCGTCGGCCAAAGGGTTGTTGATTTTTCATCTTTCATCTTTCATCTTTCATCTTTCATCTTTCATCTTATCTTTGTGTGTGTGGCCCTTGTTGAATGAATAGACGAGCCAAACCAGCGGAAGCAGGTGCCTTTGGGTGAGAAATAATTCCGCCCATCCCGTTTAAGAAACTTGTGAGCGAGGCCCGAGATCATCCGTGCCCCATTAACTTTGTTTTTCCTGGATGAATTCCAGAAGACTGGATGAGAGGGGCTTTTATTTCAAGCGATTTTGATGTAAAGGGGACACGTGAGTTCTCTTCGCCATGTCCGTGTTAGGTTAGGGAGGGAAGTGGAAATTGACGCATGACCATGATCATGGTCACGGGGACACCCTGAACCGAAACCTTCTTGCCAGCATCGCCTTGAACGGTATCATTGTCATCGCGGAGGTCGCGGGCGGGCTTCTGTCCGGGTCGCTCTCCCTACTCTCCGACGCCATGCACAACCTGAGTGACGTAGCGGCGCTAGCCATCGCATGGTTCGCCCGGCGGATCGGCCGGAGGGGCCCCACCCCATCCTACACCTACGGCATGAAGCGGGCGGAGATCATTGCCGCCATGATCAACGCGGTGGTTCTCCTCGTCGTGGTTTCCCTCATCGTGAGGGAGGCGGTGGGACGGTTTTTCCGCCCGGAGCCGATTCACGGTTCCCTGATGCTGATCGTGGCCGTCATCGGGCTTTTGGCCAACCTCTTTTCCGTTTTCTTGCTGAAATCCCATGTCCACGGCGACCTGAACATGCGCAGCGCCTTCCTCCATCTTGTTCAGGATACCGCTTCGTCGGTGGTCGTGGTGGCGGTGGCCCTGTTCGCCACAGGGCGGTATGGCCCCTATCTGGACGCGTGGGCCTCCATCCTCGTGGCCTTGGCTGTCCTCTTCAGCGGTTGGAAGATCCTGAAGGAGACCTTTCTCATCCTCATGGAAGCGGCGCCGGCGGGCATGGACATCGAAGAGCTTCGGACGGATATGGAACGGGCCTTCGAGGGAATTGATTTTCACCATATCCACGTCTGGACAGTGGGCTCCGGCCAGAGGGTTCTCACGGCGCATGTCCGCCTTCCCGGGATGTCCCTGGCCGAGTGCGAGGCGCTTTTCGAGAAGGTGCGCCGCCGGCTGTCGGAAAAGTGGGGCATCGATCACGCCACCCTGCAGCCGGAGGTGGCGGGATGCGGCTCCAGCGACGCGCTCGGTTCGTGCCTGTGAGATGCTGGAGGGGATTCCCTACGCCCTGGGACAGACCTCCAGCGCATTGAAGAAATAGGCGATCTCCGTTTTCGCCGTTTCCGGGGCGTCCGACCCGTGGACGATATTCTGCTCGATGTTGTCGGCAAACTGGCAGCGGATGGTGCCTTCGGCGGCCTCGGCCGGGTTGGTGGCGCCCATCAGTTCACGGTTCTTGTTAATGGCGTCTTCCCCCTCCAGGACCATCACCACGATGGGACCGGAGGACATGAAATCCGTCAGGCTGTCGTAAAAGGGTTTTCCCTTGTGCACCGCGTAGAAACCCTGTGCCTCCGCTTTCGTGAGATGGAGCATCTTCATGGCGATGGGGGTCAGGCTGTTTTTCTCGAAACGTTGAATCACTTCACCGATAAGGTTTTTCCGAACGCCGTCCGGCTTGATGATGGACAAGGTTCTTTCTTTCATAAAGTCCTCCCGTGGAGTTGGTATTTTTGAGTTGGCTTTTAACGTTTATGAGATAGATTGTCAACGGAGAATTTCATGTTTCGCGAGCACTTCTTTCAGGAACCGCCCCGTGTAGGAGGCGGCCACCCGGCTGACCTCCTCGGGGGTGCCTTCCGCGACGATCTTGCCTCCCCGGTCTCCCCCCTCGGGGCCCAGGTCGACGATGTAGTCGGCGGACTTTATCACGTCCATCTGGTGCTCGATGACCACCACCGTGTTTCCCATGTCCACGAGGCGTCTCAGCACGTAGAGGAGCTTCTCGATATCGGCGAGGTGCAGGCCGGTCGTCGGTTCGTCCAGGATGTAGAGGGTCCGTCCCGTGGCCCGCTTTCCCAGTTCCCGGGAGAGCTTGATGCGCTGGGCCTCCCCGCCGGAAAGCGTGGTGGCGGGCTGACCCAGGTGGATGTAGCCCATGCCCACGTCACGGAGCAGTTCCAGCTTCGCCTTCAGGGAGGGGACGGCGGAGAAGAAGTCGCAGGCCTCGTTGACAGTCATGTCCAGCACCTCGGCGATGTTCTTTCCCTTGTAGCGGATGTCCAGCGTCTCCTCGTTGTAGCGTCTTCCCTTGCACGTCTCACAGGGGATATAGACGTCGGGGAGGAAGTGCATCTCTATCTTGATGACCCCTTCCCCCCGGCAGACCTCGCAGCGGCCGCCCCGCACGTTGAAGCTGAAGCGCCCCGGCGTGTAGCCCATCATGCGGGAATCGGGCAGCGCGGCAAAGAGCTCCCGGATGTGGGTGAAGACCCCCGTGTAGGTGGCGGGATTGGAGCGGGGAGTCCGCCCGATGGGAGACTGGTCGATGTGGATGACCTTGTCGATGTATTCAATCCCGCGAATGCCGGTGTATTTGCCCGTCCGCTTTCGTGACCCCATGAGGCGGTGCTGGAGGGCGCGATACAGGGTATCGATGATCAAGGTGCTCTTTCCGGAGCCGGAGACCCCCGTGACGCAGGTGAAACACCCGAGGGGAATCTTCAGCGTGATGCCCTTGAGGTTGTGCTCGGAAGCACCCTCCAGGACGAGGGCGCGGCCGTCCGGTTTCCGCCTTTCCGGCACGGGAATTCCCAGTTTGCCCGACAGGTATTTCCCCGTGAGGGATTTCCGGGAACGGACGAGCCTGGACGGGGGACCGGCGAAGACCACCTCCCCGCCGTGCAGCCCCGCGCCCGGTCCCATGTCCACCACGTAGTCAGCGCTGCGGATGGTCTGCTCGTCGTGCTCCACCACGATGACCGTGTTGCCCAGGTCCCGGAGGTTTTTCAGGGTCTCCAGGAGCTTGAGATTGTCCCGCTGGTGGAGGCCGATGCTCGGCTCATCCAGTACGTAGAGAACTCCCATGAGGCCCGAGCCGATCTGCGTGGCAAGGCGGATGCGCTGGCCTTCGCCCCCGGAGAGGGTGGCCGACGCCCGGCTGAGGGAGAGGTAGTCGAGCCCCACGTGGGTGAGGAATTTCAGCCGAAGGCGGATCTCCTTCAAAATCCCCCGGGCGATCTGGGCGTCCTGCCCCTTCAGGGAGAGGCGGTCGATCCAGGAGAGGAGGTCCTGAAGGGAGAGGGCGGTCAGGTCGGCGATCGACTTCCCGTCAATGAGGACGGAGAGGGCCTCCCGCTTCAGGCGCGTGCCCTTGCAGGCGGGGCAATCGGCGAAGTTCATGTATTTCCGGATCTCCTCACGGACCGCGTCCGATTCCGTCTCCCGGTAGATGCGTTCCATCCGGGGGATGACCCCCTCGAAGGGGCGCTCGCGGAAGTGGCGCCGCCCCCCGTGGTCGAAGAAAAAGCGTATCTTCTCGTCCCCGGAGCCGTAGAGGATGACGTGCTGCACCCGCTTCGGCAGCTTGTAGAAGGGCTGGTAGATGTCGAACTTGTAGTGGTCCGACAGGGCCTCGATCATCTGGAAGTAGAAGAAGCTGTGGCGCCGCTGCCACGGCGCGATGGCCCCCTCTCGGATGGAGAGGGCGGGATCGGGGATGACCAGGCTTGGATCGAAGTATTCCTTGGTTCCCAACCCCCCGCAGGCGGGGCACGCCCCGTAGGGACTGTTGAACGAAAAGGTTCGGGGGGTGATCTCCGGGTAACTGATGCCGCAGTGGACGCACGCCAGCCGCTCGCTGAAGACCAGTTCCTCCTCGTTGTTCACCAGGATGCGGACGATGCCCTCGGAGAGATTCAGGGCCGTCTCCAGGGAATCCCGGAGGCGCCGCGCGATACCCTCCTTCATCAGGAGACGGTCCACCACGGCCTCGATGGTGTGAACTTTGTAACGGTCCAGGGCGATGTCTTCTTCCAGGTCCCGGATTTCGCCGTCCACCCGCGCCCGGACGAACCCCATCTTGCGAAGCCTTTCCAGCTCCCGCTTGTGTTCCCCCTTCTTCCCGGAGATGACGGGGGCCAGGAGGACGAGGCGGCTTTTTTCCGGCAGGGCCTCGATTTGTCGGATCATCTGCGCGATGGTCTGGGGGTTGATGGGCCGCCCGCACTGGTAGCAATGGGGTTTCCCTATCCGGGCGAACAGGACGCGGAGGTAGTCGTAGATCTCCGTGGCCGTGCCCACCGTTGAGCGGGGGTTCTTGCTCACGCTCTTCTGCTCGATGGAGATGGCGGGGGACAACCCCTCCACCCGGTCCACGTCCGGTTTCTTGAACTGCCCGAGGAACTGGCGGGCGTAGGCGGAGAGGGATTCCACGTAGCGGCGCTGCCCCTCCACGTAGATGGTGTCGAAGGCCAGGGAGGACTTCCCGGACCCGGACACCCCCGTGATGACCGTCAGGGTGTCCCGGGGGATCTGCACCGTGATGTCTTTCAGGTTGTGCTCGCGGGCGCCCGCGACGACGAGTTTCTTTGCCATAACACACTATAATACCACAAAACGGGAAAAGTTTCATAAGCGTTTTTCTCTCGCCAGGTTTGATGTCGCCGGGGGATTGTGATAGAAAATCCCGAATCGGGGAAGGACGTGTTCTCCAAAATTCTGAATTATACCGAAGGAGCCCCTGCCATGACGAAACAGTCCGATAGACGCCCGGAGCACCCCGCTTCCCGGCTCGATTTCATGCGCTATATGAAAGACCCGGATTATACCCGGCCCCTGCTGCAAATTTCAGACAGCGACAGGGAAAGGTTTTTCTTGCGCCTGAAGTTCCTCTACGGGGAGGAGACGGCCAGGCAATGGGTCCCGGAACTGGAGCGAGCCCTGAAGGTCCACCACGCCCACAAAACGGACGAGATCAAGGACCTGGAGAAGGAGGTGGATCCCGCCAACCGCTTCACGGAGCGGGACGTGGCCCTCATTACCTACGGAGACCTTCTCGTGACGGAGGATCATTCCCCCTTGACGGGACTCGCGGAGTTTCTCGATGAACGGGTGAAACTCCGGGAGGTCATCAACATCCTGCATATCCTTCCCTTCTTTCCCTATTCCTCCGATAGGGGGTTTTCCATCACCGATTTCTGGGCGGTGAATCCCCGGCTCGGAACCTGGGAAGACATCGAGCGAATGACGGAGAAATACCGGATGATGTTCGACGGGGTCTTTAACCATATCTCGGCGGAGAGCCAGGCGTTTAGGGAGATGTTGAACGGTGATCCCACGTTCAAGGACATCGCCATCGTTTTTCGCTCCCCGGAAGAACTCACGCCGGAGCAGAGAAAGGTGCTCGTTCGCCCCCGGACCTCCGACATCCTGACGAAATACTATTCCATCGACGGACCCATCTGGGTCTGGACCACCTTCTCCCCGGACCAGATCGACCTGAACTTCAAGAACCCCTTTGTCCTCTCCTGGATGGTGCATACCCTTCTCATGTACGTGCGAAGGGGGGCGAACCTGGTGCGCCTGGACGCGGTGACCTACCTCTGGTCCGAGCCCGGAACCATTTCCGCCAATCTGGAACAGACCCACGAAATCATCAAGCTCCTCCGGGATATCCTCAACGTGGGCGCTCCCAACGTGGCCCTCGTGACGGAAACCAACGTTCCCCACGAGGAGAATGTTTCCTATTTCGGCAACGGCTACGACGAGGCCCAGATGGTTTACAATTTCACCCTGCCGCCCCTGGTCCTGCACACCTTTTACAGCGAGGACGCCACCAGGCTGTCCGAGTGGGCCTCGGGCCTGGTGTATCCCTCCGACCAGACGACCTTCTTCAATATCCTCGACACCCACGACGGAGTGGGTCTGATGGGGGTCAAGGGAATTCTTACAGGGGAAGAGATCGACACCATGATTGAACGTGCCAAAGCGCACGGCGCCTTTGTCTCCTACAAGGCCGTGGGGGGCGGGGGAGAGGAGCCCTACGAAATCAACACCACCTGGTACGGGGCCCTGAACGCGGAAGATAACGGCGAGCCCCTCGAACTCAAAGCGAAGCGTTTCGCGGCATCCCGGAGCATTGCCCTGGCCCTCCGGGGGGTTCCGGGAATATACTTCCACGGCCTTATCGGGACGGGAAACGACCCTTCCGTCGTGGAAAAGAGCGGGGTCAAGCGGGACATCAACCGGGTGCCCATCGTGGAGAAGGATCTCCTCGCCCAGGCACGAGACCCCAACTCAAAACTCATGCGGATCGTCACGCGCCTGGCGAAACTCCTGGAGATTCGCGCGAACACTTACGCTTTTCATCCCAACGTGGCGCAGCGGATCCTGAATCTGTCTCCCCGGGTCTTCGCCCTCGCGCGGGTTCCCGCCCTGCCCGAGAAACCGGTTCTGGCGGTCACAAACGTCTCCGGTCAGGAGATTTCATTGCGTGTCCCCCGCGAGAAACTGGGCCTTGATGCCCACCGGTGGCGCGACCTGGTCAGGGAGGTTTCCGTGGAGATGAAAGACGGCGCGTTGACCCTCGATCTGGAGCCCTACGACGTGGCCTGGCTGAAGCCGGATTGATGTGTCGGATACGACGACCGTGGCGTGCATGCTTCGCGAGCTGTAACGCGTGACCTTGTAAACCCGAAGGACGGGTCAAGGTGTTCAAGGTTTAAAGTTCAGTGTTCAATGTTCAACGTTAAAGACCATGACATCTGATGTATCAGATTTGTCACTCGTCACTATTTAACTTGTTGCTACCTTATTGAGGTCAGAAGTGTTTTGCTTCAGTCTTCAATCTTATCCCTAAACATTCTATTCCCATAAAGTAATATCTTATTGACAAGATTGAATTGTATAATATAATAAAATTGAAGAGAGGAATTACAAGTTTTATATTGGTGAAATTGTTATATGTTTATGAAGGATTGTGTTGCTAAGCGAGCGGAAATATCCAGGAAGAGGTTTGTGAAGGGGGAGGCTTATCTTTTAACAGGCGGAAAAAATATGAGAAGTAAAATGAGACATCTAACCTTTTGCTCTATCGTTGTGATTTGTGTCATAGGAATTAGCATGATTGCCATGGCCAAGGTTCAAGGGGTCTGTTCTGACTGTCACACCATGCACAATAGTCAGAATGGGAGCTCTGTCGCGACAGACAGCCAGGGGAATTTTGTTTCTTCGACGTATGCGTATCTATTGAAAACAACTTGTGTGGGTTGCCATACGGGAACCAATGTCCCAGGTGAAACCACCCCTAAGGTTTACAATCAAGCCGGACCCCTTTACAACGGAAATACCTTGGCGGGGGGAGATTTTTACTGGGTTCTTCAGGATTCGGCGAAGGGGCACAACTGTCTTTCCATTCCGTCCATGTCTGCTGATTCTAACCTTACACAGGCGCCGGGTTGGCATGGGTCTGGATCCCCGGTGAATTGCGGCGTATGTCACAAAGCGCATCACATATACCCGGAAGGGGCGCATGGGGATTGTTCTTCATGCCACGAGCGGGTTTCTTCCTGTAAGAGCTGCCACAATCCCGCACATCACGCGGATGATTCGGGACCGGTGGTGGGAAAGTCTGGAGGGTGGTATCGTTTTCTTATCGCCAGTAATCATCCGGAAGATGATTTAGGTGTCAAAGGTATTGAGGATGATGACTGGGAGCTCACAGTAAGCAGTTCTGATCATAATGAATACAATGGAAGTTCTGATCCAAGTGGCGGGCCGGACAATTCCATGAGCCATTTTTGCGCAGGGTGCCATGGTTATTTTCATGGAATCGTCCAATCCGCCAACGACGATGGACATTCACCCTGGCTCCGTCATCCGACAAATATTCCTTTACCCAATTCAGGAGAGTTTTCATCTTACACGGTTTATAGTCCCATGGCTCCGGTCGCGAGGGATCCGGGACTCCTGATTGGCATGTCAGGACCTATCTCTTCCGTCAGCCCCGGTAGCGATCAGGTGATGTGCCTGTCGTGTCACCGGGCTCACGGATCCCCATATCCTGACGCTTTGAGATGGGATTATCTTTCGAACTGCTGGGCTAACAATCCCAACAGCGGATGCGGGTGTTTCGTGTGCCACACCCAAAAAGACTGAGGTTATGATGAATAAATCGATGAGTTTTAAGATAATATTATTCGTTGTATCCCTGTTTTTTCTTGTCTCGCACCCTTGTCGCGTATGGGCCAGCGTTCACGGCGTTTGTTCCAACTGTCATACCATGCACAACTCTCAGGGAGGGAGCGTTGTTAATTCTAATGGAACGGAGGAGAATCTCCTGAAGTCGAATTGTGTTGGCTGCCATTCCAGCGATGCGGCCCAAACTATCAAGGTTATTGGCGGCGACATTCAGGTGCCCATCGTCTACAACACGGTGGAGCCCAACTATGCTGCGACCCCGACGGCGAGTGGTTCCACCAACACCCTGGCCGGGGGGAACTTCTATTGGGTGGAGCATAACGGGGACCAATACGGTCACAACGTGATCAGCCACTCGGATGCCGTTCTGTCGGAGGCGCCGGGGAGAAACCAAGGATGTTCCAACAGTTGTCATTACTCGCTTTACACTTGGAACTATTCGGGGGGAGACTGGAGCTATAAAGGGGATGGGGGGCCTGGGAACGGTTGTGTAAGCTGCCATACCCCCGCCCACCACAAGAGGGGGAGCAGTACGCCAATCGCCGACGCGGAGGATGGGTGGTTCAGGTTTCTTGCCCAAAGGCACGGTTCATCCAATGACCATAATATCAAAGGGCTTGAAGACCCCGACTGGCAGCAGTCGGTATCGCCCGCGGATCACAATGAATACTGGGATTACTATGTAAGCGGCCCCAATGGCGTTTATGGAATAAGCCGATTCTGCGCCGCGTGCCATGGGGATTTCCACTCTACCCGCTATGGCCCAGTTAACGGCGGATTTCAGTCTGGAGCGTGGTTCGCCGCGCCCTGGTTTAGGCACCCGGCGGGTATCTACCTTCCAGCGACGGGAGAGACGAGCAAGTATAACACGGACGGATCCGGCCCCGATGGTGTCCCGGGATCCTACAACCCCGTCGCACCGGTGGGGCGGCAGAACATCGATACCATCACGTCATCATCTGCCACGGTAACCGTGGGAAGTTCCGGGGACATGGTGATGTGCCTGTCGTGTCACCGGGCGCATGGTTCCCCTTACCCCGACATGCTCCGGTGGGATTACCTGAACACCTGCGAGGCGGGGCAGTCCAACGCGAACTGCGGGTGTTTCATCTGCCATACCACGAAGAATTGAGTTACTATTTGCCGGCCTTAAACCTTCATTTCCTCTCCCGTGTCGCGGGGAGATCCGTTGTTCCGGGTCTCCCCGCAATGACGACCGGAGGCTTAAAAAAGCCGCGTGAAGGAAGGGGCCTAAAGTGAAAAAAGACCTGACTGGAAACGGGAGGAAGGCATGATGAAGAGAAGGTTATCGAGAGGTATCGTTTTTGCTGTTGGAATCTGCGTGATTTGTCTCCTGGGGCTGCCCGTAAACGCCATGGCGGACCTGAGGGTCATCTCTCCCCCCTCGGGGGTCTACGTAACCGTGCCGAAGTTGACCCTCGTCGGAACGGCGGGTCCGAAGGCGACCAAGGTGGAGATCAGCGGTGTCAGGGTGGAAGGCCCCTCGGCCGTTCCGGTGAAGAAGGGTGGATTTTCCGCGCCCGTCTCGTTGAGGAAAGGCTTGAATGTCATCACGGTCCGCGGCGGGGGCAAGGCCATCAAGGTAAAGGTCTACTACCTGGCGTCCAAGAGGGAGAAAAAGAAGATTCCTAAGGGATTCAAGCCCTTCTACCTCCACTCATATAAGCGCCTTGGCGCGTGCAATACCTGCCATAGGATAAAGAAAGGAAGTTATAAAAAGATCATCCCCACGCCGGCCAACTGCACCACGGGCAAGTGCCACGGGAATATGGGCAAGG
>JALSPC010000114.1 GCA_026986155.1 bacterium | reverse complement strand
GTCCAAGAGGATCTTCTTGTTGTATTTCTGGCAGTAACCGTATTCCAGGCCGTTTTGACTCAAAACTCCACCCCCCGCTGCGCCTTGATCCCCTTTTTATAGGGATGTTTTATCTCGCGCATCTCCGTAACCAGGTCCGCCGCCTCCACAATCTTTTCGGGGGCGTTCCTCCCCGTCAAAACCAAGTGGGTCCCGGGCGGTTTCGCCGCGATGAGCTCCAAGACCGCCGATTCCGTCACCAGGCCGAAGCCGAGCGCGTAGATGACCTCGTCCAGGATGACCATGTCGTAATCCGGCAGTTTCATCCGGGCGAATTCCAGGGCCTCCGCGGCCGCCTGCCGGTCTTCCTCAGCGATGTCGCCATCGGTGGAGACAAATCCCCGTCCCATGGGCACCAGCGTGAAGTTCTCGAACTTCTTCGCCGAAGCCAATTCTCCGTATTTCCAGGATCCCTTGATGAACTGGACCATCAAAACGCGGAACCCGTGCCCGAGGGCGCGGAAGGCCAGCCCCAGGGCAGCGGTGGTCTTCCCTTTGCCGTTTCCCGTGTGAACGATAACGAGTCCTTGACGTGCGCGACTATCCAATTTTTCGGCTCCCAAAACAGAATTTTCTACCCTTTACGAATCTCACAAGAATTTGTCAAGGCTTTGTCATGTCCCCAAAACCCCCGACAGCCCTGATAAGTCCCGTGGGTTTCCATTTTTGAACTCAAAATATGGAAAAGATTCCAACTGGAAGCGATGAGTCCTACGCAATTTACAAGATTTGAGCAGGCCCTTTTTGAGAAAACCTTTCTGCCTCTAATACTTGCAAGCTCATCACACAAAAATCCACCCGAATCAACCTATAACAACCTAAAACTATTTAACATTTAACTTTTTAATAGTTGTCCAATTTGCAAAAGGGGCGCGAATTCCTCTCCCTTGGGGAAAATCCCGTAGTGCCCGCCGGTATGAACGAACAGGACCCGTGCGCCTTTTTGCACGACGCCTTCCCTCACTTGACGCATCATCCCCAGGAAGGTCTTGAGGGTGTAGACGGGATCAAGGATCAGGCCCTCCAGACGGGCGATGCGCACCAACTCCCGCAACTCCTCCGGGGTGTTCAAAGCGTAGCCGATACCCACGAAGCGGTCGTCGAAGGCCATATCGAACATCCCGCCGGGGAAGGAAAGGCCGTACCAGGCCTCGAATTCACCGAGAATCCTTTCCACCTCCGATCTGAAGTAGGCCACATCGTCGCACACGGCAATCCCGTGAAGCTTCGCGGAGATCTCGTTGTGTTTCAACCCAATCATCATCCCCGCGTAGGTTCCTCCGGAACCGAGGGCGCAGTAGATATCGTCAAATGCCTCCCCAGCATCCTTCAGTTCGCCGGCCATACGGACATATCCCAGGCTTCCCGTGGCGTTGGAGCCTCCCATGGGAATAAGATAGGGGCGTTGTCCCGCCTTTTCGAGACGGGAGACCGTTTCCCGTTCGATCTCCGGGAGGCGTTCGAATTCCTCCCGCGTGTAGAAATCGGTGGTGGCCCCAAGGATACGGTCAATGAAATAGTTCCCGTCGGGAACAGCCGGCATCTCTCCCCGGAGGATGAGGTGGCACCGAAGCCCCATCCGAACCGCGACGGCGGCCGTGGCCCGGCAGTGGTTCGATTGAACCCCGCCGCAGGTAACGAGGGTGTCGCACCCCTTTGCCAGGGCGTCGCGCACGAGGTATTCCAGCTTGCGGATCTTGTTTCCCGAGGCGACGCTCTCCGTCAGGTCGTCTCGCTTCACAAAAAGTGCGATGCCAAGTTCCTCGGAAAGCCTCTCAAGTTTCTGGATGGGCGTGGGAAGCTGGGCCAGCGGGACACGTTCCTTCAACAGGTCATCGAGTTTCGTGAAACTCCCCATCGATGCCTCCTTTTCATTGAGATTCGTAACTTATCTTTTCTTCCAGGTAATGGGAAAGGTGGATCATTGGGTAACAGATAATGAAATAGAGGATCCCCACCAGTCCGAAGACCATGAGCCCTTCCGGTATCCGCTGGACGGTCAGCCACCCCACCCGGGTCACGTCCGTGAGCCCGATGACCGAAACGATGGAGGAATCCTTGACGAGAAGGACATACTCCCCCACCAGCGGCGGGAGAATCACCCGGATGGCCTGGGGAAAAATCACGTAACGCAGGCGCTGGAAGGGATTCAGGCCGTAGGCCGTGGCCGCCTCCATCTGCCCCTTCGGGACGGACTGGATGCCTGCCGCCACGATCTCGCTGATGTAGGCCCCCGCGTAGACCGTCAGGGCGATGGTCGCCGCGGGAAAGGGATCCAACTGGATGCCCACCTCAGGCAGGATGAAGTAGATGATGAAGATATGGACGAGGAAGGGCACGCCCCGCATGTAGTCGGCGTAGAAACCCATCAGTCTCGAGATTCCCCATTTCCGAATAGTCCGAAGGATGCCGCAGATGACCCCGAGTGCCGTCCCGGCGATGAGGCTGACCCCGGAGACGAGAATGGTAATCCACAACCCCTTAAAGAAGAGGGGAAGCGTGTGAATGAGTCCCTTGAAATAGATGGCGATCATCGCTCAGTGACCCTCCATGTAGATCAGGCGATTCTGCCACCAGTTGGAAAGGTACTTGAGGATATAATAGATGAGGAGGTAGAAGGCCGCGACGGTGAAGAACCCTTCCGCCGGCATGAACCGCTCGGAGGCCATGAGCTGGCCCGCGCGCGTCAACTCCAGGACGGAGATAAGGGAGACGAGGGAACTGTCCTTCACCAGGACGATGAACTGCCCCAAAAGCGCCGGGATGGTCACCCCGAGGGCCTGAGGGAGGATGACGTAACGCATGCGCTGGAGGTAATTCAGGCCGTAGGCCGTGGCCGCCTCCACCTGCCCGCTCGGGATGGAGACGATGCCGGCGCGCACGATCTCCGCGATATAGGCCCCGCTGTTGAGCGCCAGCGCCAGAATCCCCGTCTGGACCTCGTTGAGGTTGACGTGGAGGGTCGGAAGGCCGAAGTAGAAAAAGTAGAGTTGCGCCAATAGGGGCGTGGAGCGGATGGACTCGATGTAGATCCCCGCGATCTTTTTCAGGAACCGTCCCTTGGACAGGCGCAGCCCGCAGGCGATGATTCCGATAAGCAGGGCGAAGAAGATGCTGATCCCCGAGATCCAGCAGGTGGCCCACAAGCCCCTGAGAAACAGGGGCATATACTGGCCGATGACCCGGAAGCTGAAATGTTCGAGCAAGGTTTCCCCTCTTTCAAGAAAAGGGGGGAGGCGTTACGCCTCCCCCGCAGGGAGATCAGTGGTCTTTGCGCCAGCGGTTGGAGTTGACCCAGTAATCGAGGTTCTGTTTCAACCTTCCGTCTCCTTTTATCCAGAAGAAAAAGAGGTTGAGCCACTGGAGCAGGTGTGTGTCTTCGGGCCGCACCGCGAACGAGAGAGGCTGGGCGCTCAAGGCAATAGGTAGAATCGCGATGGAATCCTTGGGGAAATTTAGCATCTGCCCCCGGATGGCCGAGAGGTCGTTCACGCCCACATCCGCTTTGCCGGAAAGCACGGCATTGATAAGCAGCGGGCCGCCGCCTTTGTAGGGTTTAATGGTTGCTTTGGACAAGAGACGTTTGGCGTCCGTCGCGCCGGTGGACCCCAGAAGAACGGCCACGCGGACCCCCTTCTTGTTGCAGTCGCTGAGGGACTGAAACTTCGAGGCATTCTCTTTCTTCGTAAAGACAACACTTTTGGAAAGGTAAAAGGGATCGGTGAAGGAAACCTTCAGGGCCCGTTTCAGCGTGGCCGTCATGTCCGCAGCGAGAAAATCCGCCTTCTTGGACAAAAGGGCGGGAATCAGGCCATCCCAATCATAGTCGAGGAACTTAATCTTGACGCCCATCTCCTTGGCGATCATCCGGCAGATCTCCACGGAACTTCCCGTGCGAACCCCGTTCTTGTCCACGAAGGAAAACGGGGGGCCCTGGGTCTGAACGGCCACGCGCAACTCGCCCCGCTGGATGATCTTGTCCAGGGTGTCCGCGGCGGCGGGATACGCCAGCCCCATGACGAGAAACAAGACGATGAACAGTTTCCAAAAACGCCTCATGACAAACCTCCTTTAATTATGGGTTATAATTTTACTCAAGAATTCCCTCGTGCGTTCGTTACGGGGATTCTCGAAAAACTCGTCGGGTGTATTCGACTCGACGATCTGGCCCGCGTCCATGAAGAACACACGGTCCGCCACCTGACGGGCAAACCCCATCTCGTGGGTAACCACGATCATGGTCATTCCCTCGCGGGCGAGTTCCACCATCACGTCCAGCACTTCCTTAATCATCTCCGGATCCAGGGCGCTGGTCGGCTCGTCGAAGAGCATCACCTTGGGATTCATGGCCAGGCCCCGGGCGATGGCCACCCGCTGGCACTGTCCCCCCGACAACTGGGAGGGATAGTCGTTCGCCTTATCGGGAATCCCGACGCGTTCGAGCAGGCGCAGGGCGTTCGCCTCCGCCTCCTTCCGCGGGACCTTCTTGACCTTGATGGGGGAGAGAACCACGTTTTCCAGGACGGTCAGGTGGGGGTAGAGGTTAAACTGCTGGAAGACGAAGCCGATTTCACTTCGCAACTTCGTGAGGTTCGTGGAACGCTTGTTCACCTCCATGCCGTCCACGATAATCTCGCCTTTCTGGATGGGCTCCAGCTGATTGATGCAGCGAATGAGCGTCGATTTCCCCGAACCGGACGGTCCGCAGACAACAACGACCTCGCCGGGATGGATGTGAAGGTTGATATCTTTCAAGACGTGAAGAGAACCAAACCACTTGTTGACGTTTTTAAAGATAATCATACCCTACGACTCTTGAAAGGCACCTCACCTCCTCTCCAAAAAAACGCGGTTTGAATCATAAAAGATGAAGCACAAGGTGTCAAGGTGGACGAGGCGTCGAAACCACGTGGGTGGTGGCCCAAGGATGACAGGCCAGCAGGAATGTTCTTTTCTCGGATTATCGGCTTGTCCCGTTTTACCTTCCATGTTTCAAAAGCGGCGCAGGAGCACGTCGAATCCCCCAAGAATCATAGCAATACCAACCACGATGAGGAGGCTGCCGCTGACGATATTGATGACCCTCAGGTGGCGCTTGATCCAGCCGGATGCCCCCAGGAAGGTATTGATGGCAAGCCCCGCGAAGAAAAAGGGAAGCGCCAGACCGAGGGAATAAAAGGCAAGGAGAATAATCCCCTTGCTCACGCTTCCCGTGGAACTGGCGTAGAGGAGGATGGTTGCAAGGATGGGGCCGATGCAGGGGGTCCAGCCGGCGGCAAACGTGATTCCCGTCAGGAAAGAGCCGATCAAGCCCACACGTTTCCGCTTCAACTGGAACTGCTTGTTCATCTCTAAAAACTTGAACTGAATGATTCCCAGAAAATGGATCCCGAGGAGGATGATGATGCCTCCTCCGACCTTGAGGATGAGGTCCTGGTGCTTGAGGATCAGGTTTCCCAGGGTGGTGGCCGAGGCCCCCATGAGGGTGAAGACCACGCTGAACCCGATGACGAAGGCGAGCGAGTGCCGGAAGGTGGTCCAGCGAATCTTGGCGGGGGATTCCGAACCGGTAAGTTCGCTGAACGACGCCCCCGTCATATAGGTCAGATAGGAGGGGATGAGAGGCAGCACGCAGGGCGAGACGAAGGACAAAAGCCCCGCCGTGAAGGCGATAAAGATCGACATGGATTGGGCGGTTTCAGTCATTCGATGCCTCCTTCAGGCATGATTTTCGCCAATTATACCCGAAAAAGATGCATTTGGCCATCGTCGAGTCATGTAAATTTTCGAGACCCGGCAGAACCTGCCCCTGATTGAGGGAATGTCCGGAACCTCCCTCTGCTTTGTCAGGAATCCGGACGGGAACAGGGTCGCGGGCTATGCCGGGTCTCACAAAACGGGAAAGGGGAATGAATTGTTGGACATGGCTCACCGGTCTTTCTATTTTACCATGTTCGCAAGGGCCATGACCAACTGGGGAAAGACCTCCAGCAGGAAGATGCAGATGATGTAGGTGGGAAGGAAATAGATGACGCCCTTGAACACCGTCGAGAGGGGGATTACATCCTTCGACATGCCCGCCACCACGTAGGCGTTGACCCCGACGGGCGGGGTGATGGCTCCCATGGTCGTGACGATGGTGATCATCACGCCGAACCAGATGGGATCGTAATGGAGTTGCATGGCCAAGGGATAGAAGATGGGAATGGTAATGAGAAGAAAGCCGAGGGCGTCCATGATGGCCCCCCCGACGATGAAAACGGCGATCATGATCCAGAGAATGACAAAATTGGGAACGGGGAGGGCCGAGGCCCAACTGGCGATGGAGTAAGGCAGCCGGGTGACGGCAAGGAACCTTCCGAAGACCACGGCGCCTGCCACGATGACGACGATGAAGCAGGAGATGCGCAAAGTATCCTTGACCGCGTTGACGAACCCGTCCCACGTGATGGCGCGCCGCAGCACGCTGATAAGGAGGGCGAAGAAGGCGCCCACGGCTCCCGCCTCGCTGGGGGTGAAAAAGCCCACGTAAAGCCCGCCCATCACCAGGCCGAAGAGGATGAGCATTTCGATGGACCCCTTCAAGGATACGATTTTTTCCATGAAGGTGGTTTTGGGCCCCGCCGGCCCCCAGTCCTCGTGCCGGATGCAGAGCAGGTATACGGTGAACGCCATCAAGGTGGCGAGGATAATCCCGGGAATGACGCTTCCGAAGAAGAGCTTTGCGACGGACTGGCCCGTGTAGATTCCGTAGACGACCAGGACGATGCTCGGGGGAATCACGACCCCGAGGGTGGAGCCCGCCGCGATGGATCCCGTGGTGAGGATGGGATTATACTTGTATTTTTGCATTTCCGGAAAGGCCACGGAGGTCATGGTGGCCGCCGTCGCCGTGTTGGAGCCGCTGATGGCGGCGAACCCCGCGCACGCCATGACGGTGGCCATGGCGATTCCCCCCCGGATCTGCCCCAGCCACTTGTAGGCCGTGTTGTAGAGCTTGGAATTGACGTCCGAGTAGAAACAGATCTCCCCCATGAGGATGAACAAGGGGATAATGGTCAGGCCGTAGGAAGAAAAGGTTGACCAGAAGTCGTTGCCGATGAGGCCCAGGGCGGCCTGGGGTGAAACCACGTAGCTGACGCCGAGAAACCCGATGAGGGCCATCACGAACCCCACGGGGATCTGGAGAAGGAGCATGGCGGCAAGCAGGATGACGATACCGAAGATTCCGACGAGTTGAGGGCTCATAGATCCTCCAGGGAGGATGGGGGCTCTTTCTTGAAGAGCGAAAAGAAGTCAAGGATGAGGATAAAGGCGAGAAAGGCGAATCCCAGCGCCACGACGTAGACGAAGGGGAAAAAGATGATCCGGAGGGTTTCGGAGCGTTCCCCCGTGTGCCAGACATTGGTTCCCCACAGTTCCGTCTGCCACGCGGCAAGGGCGAAGAAAACGGCGGTCACCAGGTAGTTGATCCCGTTCGTTATCTTCTGCCAGCGCTTGGAGTAGTGGGTGGTGATGATATCCACGGAGATATGGCTCTTCCGTATCTGCGCGTAACCCAGCGCCAGGGCCGTCGTGACGGCGCCGAGGTATCCTATCAGCTCGTAGGTTCCCTCGATGGGCTTCCAGACCGTCCGGAAAAGGACGTTGCCAAACCCCAAAAACATCATCAGGATCAGGGCGACGGCCGCCACGAAGATGAAAAAGCGATTCAGAATGGAAACAATCTTTTGAAGTGCTCGCATAATCTAATCGGGAATCAGGGGGACCCTACTTGCGAAGGTCCCCCCGTTTTTCGGCTGGTTATTTATTTTTCAAGCGATTTTTCAAACTTGGCCTTCAGGGTGTAAAGGTCCTTGAGGAACTTGTCCCCGGGAAGCCCCGCCTTCTTGGTCTTGGCGAGATAATTGTCCACCATGAAGTGCACCTTCTGGTCGATTTCCTTGTATTCCGCGTCGGTCAGCTTGTAGACCTTGACGTTGTATTTTTTCTTCGACCAGGCCAGGGCTTCCTTGACGTGATCGTCTTCGTATTTGCCGGTCCACATGTACTGCTCGTAGTACAAGTCATCCAGAACCTTTTTGACGTCCGCCGGGAGGGAATTCCACTTCTTCTTGTTCATCACCACGGCGAAGGAGGTGGTGGGACCGTTCATGATGGTCACGTTCTGGCACAGGGACGCGAAGTTGAAGTCCTTCATGACGTCGAGCGAGGAGATCAAGCCCTTGACGACACCCTTCTGGAGGGATTCCGGAACGCTCGACATGGGCATGGCCACGGGAGTCGCGCCGATGGCGCCCAGGTATTTCCCCGAAATGCCGGTTCCCCGGATCTCCAGCTTCTTCAGGTCCTTGAGGGACTTGATGGGGACCTTGGACATGATGTTCCCCGGGGCGCAGCAGAACATGGTCAAGACTTTAACCTTGGCAAAGGATTTGGGGCGGTATTTCTTGTAGAGTTCCGCCGTGACGGCGCTGGCCACCTTGGCGCTCTTGAACCCGACCGGGAGATCGACCGCCTCCATGAGGGGGAAACGCCCGGGCAGGTAGGGCGGGCAGAAGCAACCGATATCCGCCACGCCGGAGATGACACCGTCCAGCATGTTCTTGGCACCGAGCAGCGTCCCGCCGGGATACGTATTGACCTTGACCTTCCCGTGGGTGCGTTTCTCCACTTCCTTGGCCCACCGCATCATCTGGACGCCGGGAAAGCTCCGGGCCGGCGCGAAGAAGGCGTAACTGAGCTTGATCGTCGCCGCCTTCGCGGATGGCGCCATACTTATTACCAGAAATAAAGAAAGCATCAAAATGCCTATAATCTTCACTATGTATCCTTTTTTCATTCTTTTTCCCTCCATTTAAGATTACGTTTTGATGGCGTTGTTGTCCTCTTTCACCTCCTTTCCCTCAGAAAATAGAATACATCCTGCCGCGTTTATCAATTGTTATTTTTAGCCACAAAGTGAATTAATTCTCCCTCTTGCCAGAGACCTCTCATTCTTAATGCTAAAATAGCTAAATGGACTTGTCAAGGAAAACCCTGTTTTAGGGGTGTTTCAACGCCCGCTTTTTCGCCTATGGATATATCCCTCCAGTGAGTAAATCGCGAGCGCAGACCAGATGAGAGAAAACCCGATCAAGCGATAATAGGGGAAGAGTTCGTGATAGACCCAAACCCCGATAAGAAATTGCAAGGTGGGGGCCAAATACTGGAGGATTCCAATCATGGAAAGGGGAATGCGCCTTGCCGCGGACGAGAACATGAGGAGAGGGGTGGCTGTAACAACGCCGCCCAAAAATAACAGGATGCCGATAAAAAGTCCCGAATGCCCGAATGATGCTTTATGATGAAATTCTAAGAAAACGAGAACGAATAAAGCGGGGCAGCACAGCAGAGCCATCTCAAGGGTTTGGCCCTCAAGGGCTTCCAAGGGGGCGATTTTTTTGATGAGCCCGTAGATGCCGAATGAAAAGGCAAGAACGAGGCCTATCCAGGGCAAAGAACCATACGCGTAAGTAAGATACCCCACCCCCGATCCGGCCAGGATAATCGCGGCCCATTGAAAAATCCTGAGTCTTTCTTGAAAAAAAACGAGACCCAGGAAAACAGAAACAAGAGGATTTATAAAATACCCAAGGCTGGCGTCGATGATGTATCCGGCATTGACGGCCCAAACGTAGGTAAGCCAGTTTATGGTCAACAACGCCGCACCGGCGCCATACACAAGCACGATTCCAGGTTTCTTGAGAAGACTGAATGTCTTCCTGAATTCCCCTTTAAATCCCGTGACAAGCAAAAGAAACACACACGCCCAAATGACACGATGAGCGACAATCTCTTGTGCTGGGACAGAATGGAGTTGTTTCCAGTAAAGGGGAAACAGTCCCCAAAGTGCGTAAGCCCCAATGGCCAATAAGGCCCCTTTTTTTGACGGTGTCATTTTTTTGTTTGCCCATCTCCAAAATATGTTGAGGAGTCTATCACAATTTGAGGACAAAAAATAGGTCAGACCTATGATATTTATATCTGCCTGTCACCTTGTTTTTTTAATATGGTGTTTCACGGTGTTCGCTTATATTGGGCGCACGCAAAGGTTGCGCCTCCAGAACCCACTCAAGAGA
>JALSPC010000113.1 GCA_026986155.1 bacterium | reverse complement strand
CTCACGCTCTTCCAAGACGTCCTGGAATCGAGTATAAAGAAAGAGGTTTCACTTTAATTCGACGGGCGGAAGGAGAACGGGGATCAACGGGAAGGAGATACGGAGGTGGGTTTTCGCGTGGCTGCCCCTCATCGGGTATGCCGCCCTCATGTTCTATCTCTCTTCCCAGTCCTCGGCCCCGAAGTTCCTGCCCAGTTTTTATATGTCGGACAAGCTGCTCCACGGGATAGAATACGCCGTCTTCGGCGCCCTGGTCTTCCACGCCCTGCAGGATTCGCCCCAGCCCATCGAGCGGGGCGGGAAGGTCATCATCCTCTCCATCCTCATCGTGATTCTCTACGGCATCAGCGATGAATTCCACCAGTCCTACGTCCCCAACCGGGACGCCTCCGTTTACGATCTCATCGCCGACGTGGTGGGGGGCGGCATTGGAATCTACGCCATGGTTTTACTGAAACGGCGATGGAGCAGAAGGAACCAAATCGCGGGCGTTTCCCGCGCGAGGGAGGAATCCCCATGATCGATCTGCACACCCATTCCCTGCTCAGCGACGGCGTCCTGGTGCCGTCCGAGCTGGTCAGGCGCGCCGCGGCGAAGGGCTACCGGGCCATGGCCATTACGGACCACGTGGACGCCTCCAACTACAAGGCGGTGGTTTCCCAGATCCTCGCCTTCGTCTCGGAATCGCGCGGGGCCCTGGAGATTCCCGTCCTGCCGGGCGTGGAGTTGACCCACGTGCCCCCGGCGATGATCGCCTCCCTCATCGAGAGGATTCGGGAAATGGGGGTCCTGTGGGTCGTGGTGCACGGGGAGACCCTCGCCGAGCCGGTGAGGGAAGGGACGAACCGCGCCGCCATCCTGGGGGGCGCCGACCTGCTGGCCCACCCGGGCCTCATCACGGAGGACGAGGTGAAGCTGGCGGCGGAGAAGGGGGTCTTTCTCGAGATTTCCGCCCGGAAGGGGCACAGCCTCGCCAACGGACACGTGGCCGCCCTGGCAAAACGTTACGGCGCGAAGCTCTTGATCAACACTGACGCCCACGCCCCCTCCGACCTTGTCACCGTCGATTTCGCCCGGCGGATTGCCCTGGGCTGCGGCCTGACCGACGCGGATTTCAACGAGATATCTAAAGCCGCCCTCGCCTGCGTGAAGGAAAGGGGATAGGATGGGACGTATCATCGCCATCGACGGGCCCTCCGGGGCGGGCAAGAGCACCATCAGCAAACTGCTGGCCGAGAAACTGGGTTTCATGTATATCGACACGGGCGCCATGTACCGGACCGCCGCCCTGTTGGCCCTGGAGGCCGGGATACCCCTGACGGACGGACGGCGGGTGGCGGAACTCTGCGGAGACCTGGAATTCTCTTTCCGCGTGGAGGGGGATCGGGTCCGCGTTGTCTGCAACGGACGGGACGTGACGGCGGCCATCCGGACGCACGAGATGGGGATGCACGCCTCGGACGTCTCCAAGAACCCCGAGGTTCGCGAGGCGCTGGTGGAGCTCCAGCGGGCCCTGGGGAGGAGGCACGACGCCATCCTGGAGGGGCGGGACATCGGCACCGTCGTCTTTCCCGACGCGGACGTGAAGTTTTTCCTGGATGCCTCCCTGGACGAGCGGGCGCGGCGCCGCCACAAGGAACTGGCGGAAAAGGGAGAGGCCGTTACCTTCGAGGAGGTCCGGGAGACCATGCGGAAGCGGGACATGAACGACAGCCGGCGCGCCATCGCCCCCCTGAGGCCCGCGGAGGACGCCATCCACATCGACACGACAGGCAAGGACATCCCGGCCGTCATCGACGAATTGGTTCAACATATTCGGGAGCGGATTTCGTGATATGGATGTAACTATTGCCAGGCACGCCGGGTTCTGTTTCGGCGTTCAACGTGCCATCGACATGGCCTTCAAGGCCCTGGACGAGACGAAGGGGCCCATCTTCAGCCTGGGGCCCATTATCCACAATCCCCAGGTGGTGGGGAAGATGCAGGAAATGGGGCTCAAGGTCGTCTCGGATATCCGGGAAATCGGGGTAGGGACCGTCATTTTCCGGTCCCACGGGGTCAACGCGGAGGAGCGGGACGAGGCCGCCAAACGAAATCTGACCGTCGTGGACGCCACGTGCCCCTTCGTGGAGAAGGCCCACGAATACGCCCGCAAACTCGACACGGAAGGCTACCAGATCATCGTCGTCGGGGACCCCAACCACCCGGAGGTCTTGAGCATTCTCAGCTACACCCGGGGCAGGGGCGTCGCCGTCCCGTCCCTCGAGATCCTGGAGGGCGTCACCCTTTCCCAGCGGGTCGGCGTGGTGTCTCAGACGACCCAGAGCTTCGAGACCTTCCAGTCGGTCATCACGGAGATCATCCGTCGGTCGCGACAGGTGCTCATCTTCAACACCATCTGCGACGCCACCAAGATCCGCCAGGAGGAGAGCATCCGCCTGGCCGGGGAGTCGGACTGCATGGTCGTCATCGGGGGGCGCAACAGTGCCAACACGCGCCGTCTCACGGAGCTGTGTTCACAGGTTCAGCCCCGGACCTACCACATCGAGACCGTTGACGAGCTGAAGGAGAAATCGTTTGAGGGGGTAGAAAAAGTGGGCGTCACGGCGGGGGCCTCTACCCCTCAGTGGCTCATCGAACCCGTCGTGGGATATCTCAAAAACCTGTGAAATCGCGTTTCTGGGTGATAGATTTCCTTAAATATCTTAAAAAATCTCTCATTGTCATCCACCGCCTCGGCGCACTTGAAAAGTGTTCTTTTTTCGTATATAAAAATTGCTTGTGCCACATCTTTCAAGGAAAAGGGGTGTTTTTTTCCGAAAAGTGTGGTATGAGACACAGGCCGAAAGGCCCAAAATATTGGTAGGGGGTAACTTTTTATGTTCAACACTTTTACGGAAGAAGCAAAGGGGGATGAAATCTTAGAAAAGGAGGGAGAAGGGGAGCAGGAAGCGTCAGACGAACCTCTCGATTCTGAAGAATCGGAATCATTTGAAAAAAAAGAAGAAATGTCCTTCCAGGCGCTCTACGAAGAGAGCCTGAAGCAGATAGAAGAGGGAGCGATCGTCTCTGGAACAGTCATCAGTATCCACCCGGACGCCGTCCTGGTGGACGTGGGTTACAAGTCCGAAGGCGAAATTCCTATTACACAATTCAGGGACAGCAAGGGTGAATTGACCGTCAAGGAAGGGGACAAGGTGGAGGTCCTGGTCCTGTCCCGGGAGGACGACGAAGGCATCATCCACCTCTCCAAGGAAAGGGCGGACAAGATCAAGGCCTGGCGAGAAATCACCAAGGCGTGCAACGAAGGCGCGGTCATCGAGGGAACCATCGTGGCGCGCGTTAAGGGTGGCATGTCCGTCGATATTGGCGGCGTCATCGCCTTTCTGCCCGGGTCCCAGATCGACATCCGGCCCATCCGGAACATGGACGAACTGGTTGGGCAGCATTTTAAGTTCAAGGTGCTGAAACTCAACGAAAAACGGAATAATATAGTTATTTCCAGGCGTGCCCTCCTGGAGGAGGAACGCGAGAAGAAGCGGAAGGAACTCCTTGAGAGGATCGAAGAAGGCGTTGTCCTCGACGGAACCGTCAAGAACATCACAGAGTACGGCGCTTTCATCGACCTGGACGGCCTGGACGGTCTCCTTCACATCACCGACATGTCGTGGGGACGCATCAACCATCCCTCGGAGATCCTGAGTATCGGGGACCAAGTCAAGGTCAAGGTTATCAAGTTCGACCCGGAACGACAGCGCGTCTCCCTTGGCTTGAAGCAACTGACCCCGGATCCGTGGGAGAACATCGAGGAGAAGTATCCCATCGGGATGCGCGCGAAGGGCAAGGTGGTGAGCATCACCGACTACGGCGCCTTCATTGAACTGGAGGAAGGGGTCGAGGGAATGGTGCACGTCACGGAGATGGCCTGGGGCAAGAAACTCCGGCATCCCTCCAAGATCGTCGACCTGGGCGAGATGGTGGAGGTGGAGGTCATCGGTGTCGATCCTGGGAAAAAACGCATCTCCCTGAGCATGAAGCAGCTGGAGAAGGATCCCTGGCAGGTGGTGGAGGAGAAATACCCTGTCGGCACAAAGATCGTGGGACGCATCAAGACCGTGACCAACTTCGGCGTCTTTGTCGGCCTGGGCGAGGGTGTGGACGGCCTGGTTCATGTCTCCGACATGTCCTGGACCAAGAAGATCCGCAACCCGGCGGACATCTATAAGAAGGGCCAGGAAATCGAGGCCGTTGTCCTGAAGATCGACCGGGAAAACGAGCGGTTCTCCCTGGGCATCAAACAGCTCATGCCGAACCCGTGGGATACCATCGACGAGCTGTTTCCCCTGGGAAAGGTGGTGGACGGCGTTGTTACCAACCTGACCGACTTCGGGGCCTTCGTGGACATCGGCAACGACCTGGAGGGACTCATTCACATCTCTGAGTTGAGCGACACCAAGGTGGACAAGGTCTCCGACGTGGTCTCCGTGGGTGACCACGTGGAGGCGGTGGTCATCAACCTCAACAAGTCGGAGCGGAAGATCGGCCTGAGCCTCAAGAGAAAGAAGTCCATGGACACACCGAGGGAATACAGCCATCACGCCGAGAAGAAGGAAGAGGTCAGTTCTAACTTCGGGGCGCTTCTGAAGGAGAAGCTGGACGAAAAAGAGGCCGCCATTGCGGAAGCCGCCTCGGCGGAATAACGTGTAAATACTCCCGTGAAAAAGGGAAAGGAGAAGGGGGCGACCGTTTCTTCTTTCCCTTTCCTGTCTTCACCTCCCCGCCCCCATGCCGGCGTCAATCTTCTAATCTGTTTGTCCTTCGCCGCCTTCGTCCTTTCAACACCCGCCCGCCACTGGATCGCCGCCGCCACCCTTTGGGTGGGGACGCTATTATACAATACCATCGGATGCCGCAGCCCACGCAAAAACCTGATCAGGATGACCGGGGTCCTGCCTTTTCTCTGCCTCGCTTTCCTCTTTCACGCCTTTTTTACGCCCGGAACCATTCTTCGGCATATCGGTCCCTTCTACGTCACGCGAGAAGGGCTCGCCGAAGGGGCCTGGATCACCCAGAAGCTGGCGTTCTTCTTCTTCCTCTCGTTTCTTACCACCTCGAGCGTGTCTGCCCTCTTCCTCTTCCAGTTGATGGAAAGGGCCGGGCGTTACCTCCCCTTGAAAAGGTTGGATCCCCGCCTTTCAATCCTCGCCCTCTTCCTTGTCCTCCGCTGGCTCTCCACCCTGCCCCTCTCGTGGAAGGACCAGATCGCCCGGGCCACAGCCGGGGAGACGGGCAGCATGAAAAGGACCGCGAAGGGGTTGCGGTGTCTCACGGGAATCTTCCGAAACGAAATCGACCGTCTGGAGACATGGATCCTGGTTTTCGTCACGCGAGGCTACGCGGAGGGCGTCCTTCTTCTCGCCGAAGCTCCCCTCCCTCCTCTCCAATCCCGCCATCTTTTTTCCCTCGCGGTCCTCGGATTAGCCTGGATGGCCTGGATTGTCTTTATCCTTTAGCCCGCCCGTCTCCCTTGAAACCCTTTTCCGTTTCAAGTAAAGTAGGCATACTTTCACACGGAGGAAAAGAGGTATGAATCCGCAAATATTCAGGGAATATGACATCCGCGGCCGGGTCGACGAAGACCTGACCCCCGAAGTGGTGGAAAGCCTCGGCCGGGGCTACGCCGCCATGATGATAAAGGAAAAGGGCATTTCATCCCCCACGATCGCCCTCGGGCGGGACTGCCGGCTCAGTTCTGACCGCCTAAGGGACAACCTGGTAAAAGGACTGACGGCGTCGGGATGTCATGTCATCGACATCGGGGTTTGTCCCACGCCGATGCTCTACTTCGCCCTGTTCAACCTGGAGGTGGATGGCGGCCTCATGATAACAGGCAGCCACAACCCCCCGGAATTCAACGGCTTCAAGGTATGTGTGGGAAAGGAAACCATCTACGGGCCCCTCATCCAGCACCTCCGGGAGATCATCGAGGAAGGCAACTTCGTGGAAGGCCGGGGAGACGTGGAGGTTTCTCCCATCACGGAGAGATACGCGGCCTACCTGAAGGAGAACATCGAGCTGGCGCGGTCCGTCAAGGTCATCGTGGACGCGGGCAACGGAACCGGCGGCATCATCGCGGCGCCCGTCATGGAGGCGCTGGGGTGCGAGGTTACCTGCCTTTTCTGCGACATGGACGGCCACTTCCCCAACCATCACCCGGACCCCACCATCCCGGAGAACATGCGGTTTCTCATCGGAAAGGTTGCGAACACCGGCGCGGAGCTAGGGATTGGCTACGACGGCGACGCGGACCGCATCGGCGTGGTGGACGACAAGGGCAACATCATCTGGGGCGACCAGTTGATGATCCTCTTCTCCCGCGCCATCCTTGCCGAGCACCCGGGTGCCACTATCGTCTCCGAGGTGAAATGCTCCATGAACCTCTATGAGGACATCGAGAGACACGGGGGCAAGGGCATCATGTGGAAAGCGGGGCATTCCCTCATCAAGAAAAAGATGCGGGAGGAAAAGGCCCTCCTGGGCGGGGAGATGAGCGGTCACATCTTCTTCGCCGACCGCTATTTCGGCTATGACGACGCCATCTACGCGTCGCTGCGTCTCCTGGAGATGGTCTCCAGGGACACCCGCACCGTCTCCGAGATGCTGGCGGACGTTCCCAGGACCTACTCCACCCCGGAGCTCCGGGTGGACTGCCCAGACGAAAAGAAATTCGACGTGGTCAACGCCGTCAAGGAATACTTCGTCAAAAACGGCTACAACCTCGTGGACGTGGATGGCGTGCGGGTTATCTTCGACGATGGGTGGGGACTGGTTCGTCCCTCCAACACGCAGCCCGTCATCGTCCTGAGGTTCGAGGCCACGACCGAGGCCCGTCTCAACGAAATCCGCGGTCTCATCGAAGGAAAACTGAAAGAATATCTTTAAAAGGAGAACCTATGAAACGGGCCCTCATCACCGGTGTCACGGGGCAGGACGGGTCGTATCTCGCCGAGTTCCTGCTGGAAAAGGGATACGAGGTTTACGGTATCGTCCGGCGTGCCAGCACGGAAAAGTTCGAGCGCATCGCCCACCTCATGGACACCATTGAGATCATCCAGGGCGACCTTCTCGACCAGAATTCCCTCTTTCACGCCCTCGACGCTATCCGCCCCCACGAGGTCTATAACCTGGCCGCCCAGTCCTTCGTCCCCACTTCCTGGAACCAGCCCCTACTCACGGGGGAGATCACGGCCCTGGGCGTCACGCGGATGCTGGAGGCCATCAAGATGGTGGACACCTCCATCCGCTTCTACCAGGCCTCGAGCAGCGAGATGTTTGGCAAGGTGCGCGAGGTTCCCCAGAACGAGAAGACCCCCTTCTACCCGCGGAGCCCCTACGGCGTCGCAAAGGTTTACGGCCACTGGATCACCGTGAACTACCGGGAGAGCTATGACCTTTTTGCTTGTTCCGGCATCCTCTTCAACCACGAGTCCCCCCGTCGGGGCATGGAATTCGTTACCCGGAAGATCACCTACGCCGCGGCCCGGATCAAGTTGGGTTTGGCCGACGAGCTCCGCCTGGGAAACCTGAAGTCGAAACGCGACTGGGGATACGCGGGAGATTACGTCCGCGCCATGTGGCTCATGCTCCAGCAGCCCGAACCGGACGATTACGTTATCGCCACCGGTGAGACCCACGCAGTGGAGGAGGTGGTGGAGATCGCCTTCACCCACCTGGGACTGGACTGGCACGACTACGTGAAGACCGATCCGAAGTTCTTCCGGCCCGCCGAGGTGGACCTCCTCGTGGGGGATTGCGCCAAGGCGAAGAACGTCCTGGGCTGGAAACCTCGGGTGAGTTTTCAGGAGCTCATCACCATGATGGTGGATCACGACCTTGAGGACTTGCAGGCCCGAAACGGCGAATGAAATGGTTTTTCCCGCTTCTTCTCCCATTCTCATCACGGGCGCGGAGGGGTTCGTGGGTGCCTACCTCATCCGGGAACTACTTCCCCTCGGGGTCCCCGTCTATGGCACCTATTTCATCGAGGAATCCCGCCACTTAAACGTCCTTTCAGAAGACCGTTGGGTCTCCTGCGACCTGAACGACCGGGAGGCGGTTTTTTCCCTCATCCGAGATTTGCGGCCCGCCTTCGTCTATCACCTGGCGGGTATCTCCTTCGTTCCCGCGGCGGAATCGAACCGTCCCCGCGCCCTCGCCACGAACGTGGGCGGAACCCTGAACCTCCTGGAGGCCCTGGCGGAACTGGGGACATCTCCCCATCTCATCCTCATCAGCAGCGGGGAAGTCTACGGGAAGGTTCCGGAGGAGAAGGGGCCCTTGCGGGAAGACCTTCCCCTCCAGCCGGCGAATTTCTACGCCGCCACCAAGGCCGCTTCCGAGAAGATCGCCTGGCCCTTCCATGAGCGGGGCGAGATCGCGCTTACCATTTTCCGGCCCTTCAACCACATTGGCCCGGGGCAGTCCCCCACCTTCGTCACCTCCGACTTCGCCCGGCAGGTGGCCCGCATCGCCCTCGGTCAGGCCGATTCCGTCGTCCACGTGGGGGACATCGATGTCTACCGGGACTTCACGGACGTGCGGGACATCGTCCGGGGATACCGACTTGGCTACGAAAAATTCTCGCCCGGAGGCGTCTTCAATCTCGCCAGCGGCCGGGTCGTTGCCATCCGGGAGATTCTCGAGACCCTCATCGCGTTTTCCGGCAAGGATATTTCGGTGGCGCGCGACCCCGAGCGCTATCGGAAGGCGGAGGTCCGCAAGCTCCGGGTCGATATCAGCCGCTTCCAGGCGGCCACGGGGTGGGCGCCCCGGATCCCCATCGCGCGAACCCTCCGGGACGTCTACGAGGACTGGCTCCGGAGGCTCTCGGGGGATGGGGCATGATCTCTTACCTTTCCGCCGTCCTCCTGGGGCTTCTCCAGGGCGTGACTGAGTTTCTCCCCGTGAGCAGCTCGGGGCACCTTGTCCTCGTCCAGCATCTCCTCCACTTCAAAGGCCAGTCCCTCTTGTTCGACGTGTGGCTCCACTTCGGGACCTTGCTGGCCATCCTGGCCATCCTCTACCGCCCCGTGCTGAGACTCGTAAACGGGGTCTGGCAATGGCTCACGCGGGCGCCCCTGCATCCCTTCCGGTTCATGAACCGGCCTGAGGGACGCGACACCTATCTCCTCTTTCTCGTGGTAATCGCCACGATTCCCACGGCGCTCATCGGGTTCGGCTTCAAGGATACCTTCGAAAGGCTTTTCGAGGGCAACTTTATCCTCCTGGGGACGGCCTTCATCACCACCGCCGTTCTCCTCTTTCTCACGCGATTCAAGCGTCCGGGGCCGTCCGAGAGGGACATTGCCGTCACGCCCCTCCAGGCCCTTTCCATCGGAACGATCCAGGGCCTGGCCATCATCCCCGGTATCTCCCGTTCCGGGTCCACCATCGCCTTGGCCCTCCTGCTCGGCGTCAGCCGGAGGAAGGCAGGGGAGTTTTCCTTTCTCATCGTCATTCCCGCCATCGCCGGGGCCATGCTGCTGGAGACCCTCCACGGGTCGGCCGCCCTTTCCGGGGGTGGTTTCTTAGGGCCCGCCTTCGTGGGAATGATGGTCGCTTTCATCTCCGGACTCTTCGCCCTAAAGGTCCTGCTACGCCTGGTTAACCTGGGGAAGATCCACCGATTTTCCTATTACTGTCTTTTCGTGGGAGCATTGAGCCTATGGATAGGAAGATAAAGCAGCGTCTCAAGTCCGTCATCATGGCGGGAGGTTCCGGCACCCGTTTCTGGCCGAAGAGCCGCCGGCTCTTCCCGAAACAGTTCCTGAAAATCCTGAGCGACAAGAGCATGCTGCAGATGACCATCGAGCGTCTCCTGCCCCTAACCCCCATGGACGATATCTACATCGTGGGCAACAGGAACCACAAGGCCCTCTTTACCCAGCAGGTGCCCGCGTGCCACGACCACCGGCTCGTCCTGGAGCCCATGGGGAAAAACACGGCCGCCTGCATCGCCACCATCGCCTTCCTCATCGCCCGGGACGACCCCGAAAATGTCCTGTTCATCCTTCCCGCGGACCACTGGATCACGAACCCCGGAAAGTTTCGGGAGACCCTGCGGCTCGCCGCCGCCGCCGCCTTCGAGGAAGACGCCATCGTCACACTGGGAATCCCGCCCACCTTTCCCGCCACCGGCTACGGTTACATCAAGGTGCCCGCCGAGAGCGTGAAAGGTGATAACGGTGACGATCCTCCCGTCCACAGGGTGGAGGCATTCGTGGAAAAACCGGACCTGGAGCGGGCCAAGGCCTACCTAGCCTCCGGGAACTTCTTCTGGAACAGCGGGATCTTCGTGACCAAGGCCTCGGTGATCCTCGAAGAAATCGAACGATTCCTCCCTGAGCTGCACGATCCACTGAAGACGCTCGCGAACATCGGTTTGGAAGACATAGACGGTTTTCTGGAAAAGATTTATCCCACCCTTCCGTCCATCTCCGTCGACTACGGGGTTATGGAGAAGACCGACCGGGCCATGATGATCGAGGCCGACTTCGGCTGGAGCGACGTGGGAAGCTGGGACGCCCTCTACGACCTGAGCCCCAAGGACGCCGACGCGAACGTTGCGGAGGGGCTGGTGCTCCTGGAAAACTGCCGGGGCTGCCTCGTGAGCAGTCATGGCCGCCTGGTGGCGGGCGTGGGTCTCGAGGATATGGTGGTGATCGACAGCGCCGATGCCACCCTCATCCTGCCGCGGGGCAGATCTCAGGATGTGCGCCGAATCGTGGCCCGGCTCGAAGAAAAAGGGATGAAAGATCTCCTGTAAACCGCAATCCCCAACGTAAGGAGGTGACCCATGAAGACGTTAAGGATATTGGGGTTCACCCTGTTCGCGCTCGCCCTCTTGGCCGTCCCGCCGTATGCCAAGTCCCTCAAGGGCGTGACCCTTCCAGACACCGTCATCATCGAGGGAAGGCACTGCGCCCTCGTGGGGATGGGGGTTCGGAAAAAATTCTTTTTCAAGATCTACGTTGGCGGCCTATACATGGAACACCCCGCCCACAAGCCGAAACGGGTCATCGGGGACCTGGGCATCAAGCGGGTGGTCATGCACTTCCTTTACAAGGAGGTCTCGGCCAAAAAGATGCGAGAGGCGTGGACGGACGATTTCAAGGCCAACCTGGATGAACGGTTCAATACCTTGAAACCGAAGATCGACACCTTCAACGGTTTTTTCACGAAGCCGATTCGGCGGGGTGACGAGGTCTGGGTAACCTATTTGCCCGGGAAGGGCACGCAGGTCATCATCGGGGGAAAGGAGGCGGGAATCATCCCGGGGATAGATTTCATGAAGGCCGTTTTTTCCGTCTGGTTCGGGGAGATGCCCGCCGACAGCCACCTCAAGTGGGGTATGCTGGGAGAGGATTAGAATATTGGCACCGGACAAGAGGGACTTTGCCACCCGGGTCAAGGGGGCCGTGAGGGAGAACTTCAACCAGAGCGCCGCCACCTACCGCGCCTTCGAGCGTCGTCACCGCCTCTTCAATACCCTGACCGACGCACTTGCCCGCTGGATGGACATTACCCCGGGAAGCCTAGTCCTGGACGTGGGCTGCGGCAACGGGGTCTCCTGCGAGACCTTGCGGGAGCGCTTCGACGCCACCGTCCACGGCATCGACCTGTCGGAGGCCATGATCGCGGATGCGAAAAGCCACATCAAAGACGGGCGCATCCACCTCCTCGTGGGTGACGGCGAATGTCTTACCGCCTTTATCGACATCCGCGGCTTCGACGCCGTCATGTACAACACCGCCATCTTCGTCTTTCCCGACCCGGTGGCGAGCTTCCGTGAGGCGAAGTGCCTCCTGAAACGACACGGCGTCATCGGGTTTTCCTTCTATCCAAGGGTTTACGCTCCGGAGGCTCCCGACCTCATCGGGTGGGCCTACGCGCGTCTCGACCTTCCCGTCCCGAAATTTCGCACCATCACCTCCTGGGAGAAGACCTGCCAATCCCTTCGGGAGGTCTTTGGGAACCTCGCGACCACGACCTTCGAGATGCCGGGAAGCGTCGCCCTCCTCACCGATTTCTTCTCCATCCCCGCCCAGTCCGCCTCCCTCTTTCCCAAGCTGCCCTATACCGATCGCGCGAAGCGGGTCCAGGCCCTGTTCGCAACGCTCGCGCCGTGGGAGGGCCTGATGACCATCGGCTGGGACATGGCCAAGGCCCAGAACGAGGAATAATTACCGGCTGGGCTGATTTTTTCAGGCTAATCCGATTAAAAAACCTTGACGGAGGCCACCTTGAAGGTGGCAAACAACCGTTTCCCGGGACGGATGTCCATTTTTCCGACCGTTTTCGCGGTTACCGTCGCCGTCAGGGAAAGGCCGTCCACGTCGAGAAGGACGTCCGTGAGGGGGGGGCAAGGACGAATCTCTTTCACCACCCCCGGCAGGGCATTCCGGGCGCTGCTAACGATGGGATTCCCGGACAGGACGATATCCTCCGAGGGAATGGCCACCACGCCGCTTCCCGAACGGCCCGATGGCAGTTCAAACCGCACCCCGTCCTTTACGAAGAAACAGGTTCCTTCCGCCGCCTCGATGGTGCCCCGGAAGATGTTTTTTATCCCGATGAAGGCCGCCACGAGCGGGGTCTTGGGGGAGCGGCTCAACGCCTCCGGCGTCCCTTTCTGGATGATTTCCCCCTGGTGGATGACGGCCATCCGGGTTCCCAGGGAGATTCCTTCCTCGAAATCGTGGGTCACGTGGAGCACGGGGATTCCAAACTCCCGGTGGATCCCCCGCAATTCCTCAATCAACTCCCGCCGCGTCATCTGGTCCAGGGCGCTCAACGGCTCGTCGAGCAGGAGGAGATCGGGCTTGACGGTGAGAACGCGCGCCAGGGCGACCCGCTGTTTCTCCCCCCCGCTCAGCCCCTTCAGCCCCCGTTTCAGCAGGTGGGGGATCCCTATCCGCGCGGCCATCTCCTCGACCCTTTTTATCGTCTCCCCCTTGGAAACGCGCCGGACACGGAGGGGAAACGCGATATTCTCAAAGACCGTCATGTTGGGAAAGAGGGCGAAGTCCTGGACCATCATCCCGAATCTCCTCGCCTCCGGCGCCACCCGGGTGATCTCCCTCCCATCCTTCAAAACCCGGCCGGAATCGGGGCGGATCAGCCCCGCGATAAGGGAGAGAAGCACGCTTTTGCCCGACCCGGTGGGCCCCAGGAGGACCCAGTAATCCCCTTCTTTCAGCGCCAGAAAGGTGGGACGCAGATAAAAGGCCCCGAGTCTGCAGGAGATCTCTTCCAGAACAATCACTTGTTTCTCTCCTTCCGGGAGGCGAGAAAGCGGAAGACGGAAAAGAGCGCCAGGCATATCAGAACCAGCAAGGCGGCCACGGGATAGGCGAATTTGAGGCCGTAGGCCTCGAAACGCTCGAAGATGAGGACGGGAGTCACCATGGGATGATAGGTGAGGATGATAACGGCCCCGAACTCGCTGATCCCCCGGGCCCACATGAGAAGGGCCCCGGAAAGAATCCCACGGAGGGCTACGGGAAGGCTGATGCGGCGGAAAACCTGGAACGGCGAGGCCCCCAGGGTTCGCGCCACCTCCTCGATCCGCGGCGGCACGCCGGCGAAGGCGTCCCGCGCCGCGTTGATGAGGAAAGGGGCGCTGACGAAGGTCATGGCGACGACGATGCCCGCCTCCGTCCCCACGAAGGAAATCCCAAAGATTGAAAAAGCCTTTCCCGCGAGAAACCGCCGCCCGAAGACCATCAACAGGGCGATACCCGCCGCCGTGTGCGGAACCACGACGGGCAGGTCCACCGCCGCCTGGACGATACTCTTCAAAGGGAACCGTTTCTTCGCCAAAAGATAGCCCAACGGGACCCCCGTGACGATCCCTATGACCGTGGCCCAGAGGGCGGCGCGTAGTGTCAGCGAAATAGATGCCAGGACCTCCGTGTCTGCGAAGACCTTCTGCGCAACGGTGAAGTCGAGGGAAAAGACCATCTTGACGAGGGGCACCACAAGGAACAAGGCCAAGAGAACTACGAACGCCTTTTCAAAGAAGGTCTTCATCGCGTAACACCATAACGGAAACCCCTGTCGCGTGCAAGTCCCGGGCGGATCGACAGTCCCCTCGTCCCGGCCCTTTCATTCCCTCCCATGCAAAAAGATCGAAGATGTGGTATAAAATATAGGTAGAAGGTGGAAGGTGGAAGGTGGGTCGGGGAGGTAGGAGGTTGAAGGCCTCGCAATTTACGGTCCACGGAATAAACGAAAGACAAGAGTCGAATAAATCTATGGTCGCTAAAAAGAAGAAAAAGGCAAAGATGCCCCCGAAGCCAGAGAAAAGGAAGAAGCCTTCGGAAGACACAAGGCTGGGCAAGGACTTCCTGCCGGCGCTGAAGCCCGCGGGGGGGCGGGCCCCCGTCGTTTACGATCCCCTGAAGCGCTACCTGCGGGAAATCAGCCAGTACCCTCTCCTGACCCCGGAGGAGGAAAAGGAGCTGGCCTGGCGATACTACGAGGAGAAGGACCCGGACGCCGCCTTGAAACTGGTCGTCTCCAACCTCCGTCTCGTGGTGAAGATTGCCCTGGAATACCACAAGATGCTCTACTTCAACCTCCTGGACCTTATCCAGGAGGGAAACGTGGGCCTCATGCAGGCGGTCAAGAAGTTCGATCCCAAGCGGGGAATTCGCCTCATGTCCTACGCCCAGTTCTGGATCCGCGCCTACATCCTGAAATATATCATCAACAACTACAAGCTCGTAAAGGTGGGAACCACCCAGAACCAACGCAAGCTCTTCTTCAACCTGAAAAAGACGAAGGAGTCCCTGGAAAAACTGGGATTCGACCCCCAGCCGAAGCTCCTGGCCGACACCTTGAATGTCAAGGAAAGCGAAATCATCGAGATGGATCGGCGCCTGTCGTCCAGCGAGATCTCCCTGGATACGCCCATCGACGAGGAACAGAAGACCCTCTATAGCGTCTTTCCCTCTCAGGACGAGAGCGTGGAGACTTCCCTCGCGCGGGAAGAGTTGAAGTCGTTCATGAAGCAGAAGGCGCAGGCCTTCGAAAAGACCCTCTCGGAGAAGGAAAAGATGATCTGGAACGACCGCATCATGGCGGAAACCCCCGCTTCCCTCCAGTCCATCGGCGACCGCCTCGGGGTCACGAAGGAACGCATCCGCCAGATAGAGAAGAAGATCTACCAGAAGTTCCGCGCCTTCATCCAGGACGATATCCCGTCCCTCGACACGGTTATCTGACTAGCCTTACCGCCACCTGGGCGGAATAATCTCGATACTGCCGTCGTCCGCCACGAACAGGTTTATCAGGAAACTGATAATGGAGATGAAGACGGCTCCCACAAGGGCGGACCAGAAATCCGCCACCGAAAACCCGCGCACCACCTTCGAGGCGATCATGATCATGGCACCGTTGATGACGAAGGTAAAAAGCCCCATGGTCAGGATGTTCAGCGGCAACGTGAGAATCAGGACCACGGGCCGGACGAAGGCGTTCAGGACCCCCACCACCATGGCGGCGAAGAAGAGGGAGAGGACCCCGTGGATCTCGATCCCCTTCACGATCCAGGCGCTCACGGCCAGGGCGAAGGCGGTGACCAGCCACCGGTAGAGGAATCCCTTGAATTTCGGCCCCTTGGGCTGAAGGTAAAATTTGTCGAAATCGTCCATCGCTTGGCTCCTAACTGTAAGGGATATGGGGTCTTAGGCGATTCAGGATCTGCGCCTTCGGCAGGGCTCCCACGATCTGGTCCACCACCCTCCCGTTCTTGAAGACGAGTAGGGTGGGAATGCTCATGATCCGGTACTTGGAGGCGACCATGGGGTTCTCATCCACGTTGAGCTTTCCCACCTTCAGGGCCCCCGCCATCTCCCGGGCGATTTCGTCCACGATGGGGGAGACCATCCGGCACGGGCCGCACCAGGGCGCCCAGCAGTCGAGCAGCACGGGCAGCGGACTCTGCCTCACCTCCATTTCGAAGTTGGCGTCGGTCACCGTGACCGGCACCCCACCGGCGAAATCGTTCAGTTCAAGGGGGGCCTTGCACCGCCCGCACCGCGCCTTCAGGTTCATTTTGTCCGACGGGATCCGGTTCATGGTCCCGCAGTTCTTGCATTTCACGAGAATCACGTTCGCGCCGCTCATGACGTTTTTTTCTCCTCCTTGCGGTTCTTTTCCGAAGCCGTCTCCTTTCCTAACATCTTTCTGAACTCGTCCCCTTCCAGGACCTCCTTTTCCATCAGGGTCTCGGATACCTTTTTCAGGTCGTCCATCTGTTTCGTCAGGATATCCTTGACCCTGTCGTAGCTCGTCCGGATGATCTTCTCGACCTCTTCATCGATAAGATACGCCGTTTTTTCACTGTATTCCTTCGCGCCGCCCTGCCCGGGAACGGGATAATTTCTCTCGAGAAAGATGGGTTGGGTCGATTTCTCGAAGGTGACGAGACCCAGTTTCTCGCTCATCCCGTAACTCATCACCATCCGGCGGGCGATATCGGTGGCGCGCTCCAGGTCATTCTGGGCCCCGGTGGAGATTTCCTTGAAGGTGATCTCTTCTGCGCCACGGCCTCCTAAAAGCACGGCGATCTTGTCCAGAAGTTCCTCTTTCGTCATGAGGTAACGATCCTCCGTGGGGAGCTGGAGGGTGTATCCCAGCGCACCGATCCCCCGGGGGATGATGGAGATCCGGTGAACGGGGTCGGCGTTGGGAACGCTCTCCGCCACGAGGGCGTGCCCCGTTTCGTGGACGGCCACGATCTCCTTCTCCTTCTTGTTCATAACCCGTTTCTTCTTCTCCAGGCCCGCCACGATCCTGTCAATGGCCTCTTCCATCTCCTCCATGGTCACCTTTTCTTTCCCCTTGCGGACGGCAAGGAGGGCGGCCTCGTTGATGAGGTTCGCCAGGTCGGCGCCCACGAATCCGGGGGTCCGCTTCGCGATGACCTTCAGGTCCACGTCATCCGCCATCTTGACCTTCCGGGCGTGGACCCTCAGGATGGCCTCCCGGCCCAGAATGTCGGGACGATCCACCAGGATCTGCCGGTCGAAACGTCCGGCGCGCAACAGGGCGGGATCCAGGATCTCGGGCCGGTTGGTGGCGGCCAGGATGATGACCCCTTTCCGGCTGTCGAACCCGTCCATCTCGGCCAGGAGCTGGTTGAGGGTCTGCTCCCGTTCGTCGTTTCCTGCCAGCCCCCCGATCCCCCGGGCCTTGCCGAGGGCGTCGATCTCGTCGATGAAGATGATGCACGGGGCGCGTTTTTCCGCCTCGCCGAAAAGATCCCGAACCCTGGCGGCCCCCACGCCCACGAACATCTCCACGAAATCGGACCCGCTGATGCTCAAAAACGGGACGTGGGCCTCGCCCGCGACCGCCTTGGCCAACAGGGTCTTCCCCGTCCCCGGGGGTCCGACCAGAAGGATCCCCTTGGGCAGTCTTCCCCCGATGTTCTGGTAGCGTTCCGGATATTTCAAAAACTCGATAATCTCTTTCAACTCCTCCTTGGCCTCGTCCTGCCCGGCCACGTCCCCGAACGTGACTCCCGTTTCCTTCTCCTCGTAGATCTTGGCCTTGCTCTTGCCGATGGACAGCAGGCCGGGGCCTCCCTGCCCCATCTTTCTGAAGATGACGGACCAGATGGCGAACAGGAAAATCAGAGGCAGAACCCAGGAGAAAAAGAACTCCGAGACCCACTTGTTTTCCAGCTTTGCGGCGAACCGCACGTTGTGGGACAGGAGGAAGGAGACCAGATGGGGATCCTGCACCCGCACGGAGGTGAGTATCTGGTGCTTTTTCATCTTCCACTTTGGAATCTTCCCCTTCATCTCCAGGGTTTTGACATAAGCCTCCGTGGGCGTGGCAGCGATCAGCTTGTCAGAAATCAAGACCTCCTTGATCTTTCCGGCCTTGACCAGCTGGATGAAATCGCTGTAGGGAATTGTTTCCACGTTCGGCCCGTAGAGCACCCCCTGGATGAAGAACATCACCAGGAAGGCGAAAATGATATACCAGAGCGAAAAATGGGTTCTCTTATCCATTTATGATGTCCTCCTTCTATGTCGACCTACGCCAGGTAGTCAATCTCGATAAAGACGACGAGGGTATGACGCCGTCCGTCTCGTCCCGTAAAGGGCATCCGCATGATCGTGCCATCTTCCACTCGTGGGGGGATTGTTATACTCACGGGCAGGGTATCCACCACCCGACCCGTCCCCCCGCAGGCGGGGCAAGGGAAGGGGCCCACGGCGCCGCGGCCGCCGCAGAAAGAGCAAGGCCCATCGATGGGCACCTCAAGGGCCATCTCGCCGCCGCGATAGGCCTCTTCGGCCGTGAGGATGATCCCTACCCGATGCTCGGCCTCCCGGGTGCCCGCGGCACGTCCTTGAGAAAACGGGTCCAGTGCGTCCATCCAGGCAAGCAAGTCATCCAAAGGGGTTGTCTGCCGGAAGACCCGGTTTCCCGCCGGTCTTCTATTGACGCGCCGCCGTTTCAGGTCATACGCCTTCCGCTTTTCTTTGTCCCCGAGTGTCTCATAGGCTTCCTGGATCTCGCAAAAGCGTTTCTTGTCGAAACGCCCGGGGCTTACGTCGGGATGCAGCCGTTTAACCGCATCCCGATAGGCCTTCTTGATGGTTTCCGCCGAATCCGTTTTTTTTACGCCAAGGATCTCGTAGTAATCTTTGGCCATGGTTCACGGATCTTACTTCTCCTCGTCCTTTTCGGGCTTGACGACGATATAGAGGGCCCCGTCGCCGCGGCGGATCAGGAAGAGGTAACCGCCCTCCGATTTCTTCGAAAGGGCCGCTTCGAACGCCTCGAGGCTGGTCACCTTTTTCCGGTTGACCTCCACAATGACATCGTTTTTCCGCAGGCCCGCGTCGTATGCGGGGCTGTCCTGCTCCACGCTCACCACAAGGATGCCTTTCTTGACCTTGAGTCCCAGGCGTTTCGCCAGTTCCGGCGTCAGCTCCTGGACTTCGAAGCCCATCTCCTCCGGCGCCTTGGAGGTCTCCGTTTCCGCCTCCGCGATCTTTTCGCTTCGCTTGCCCACCTTCACGGTCTTGACAAGGGTCTTGCCGTCGCGCACGACCTCCACGTCCACCTTCTTGCCCACCTGCGTCTGGCTGACGACGAGGGCGAGTTCATGGCTTGAATGAACGGCCTTGCCGTCAAACTTCACGATGACGTCTCCCTGCTCGATACCGGCCTTGTCCGCCGGGCTGTCGTCGAAGACCTTGGAGACCAAAACACCTTTCTGGCCCTCTTTCAGCCCGAACTTCTTCGCCAGTTCCGGCGTGATATCCTGGATGTAGACGCCGAGCCATCCCCGGATCACGTGGCCTGTTTTCTTCAACTGAGGCACAATCTTCTTGGCCATGTTGATGGGAATGGCGAACCCGATGCCCTGTCCCGTGGCGATGATGGCGGTGTTGATCCCGATGACCGTTCCGTCCAGGGCGATAAGGGGGCCGCCACTGTTACCGGGGTTGATAGAGGCATCGGTCTGCAGGAAATCGTCATAGGGGCCGGATCCGATGACGCGCCCCTTAGCGCTGATGATGCCCGCCGTCACCGTGTGGGAAAGGCCGAAGGGGTTGCCGATGGCCACCACCCAGTCGCCCACGCGGATCTTGTCGGAGTCTCCCAGCGTTACCGCCTTAAGGGGTTTGTCAGCCTTTATCTTTATCAGAGCTACGTCCGTCTTGGGGTCTGTTCCGACGATCTTGGCCTTGTATTCCTTTCCGTCCTCCAGCTTGACGACGATCTTGTCCGCCTTGGCCACCACGTGGTTGTTGGTCAGGATATAGCCATCGGGATCTATGATAAAGCCGGATCCGAGGCTCCGCTGCTTGAACTCCCGTGGCATCTTATTTCCGAAAAATTTCTTGAAGAAATCATCCCCGAAAAAATATTTGAAGGGGTCGTTCTCCCCCATGAAGGGATGGTGAAATCCCCGCGTCTTGAAGATCTTCGTGGTGCTGATATTGACCACGGAGGGATTAATTTTCTTCGCGAGATCGGCGAAACTCGCCGGAATCATCTTCACCGGCGCTGTCTTGGCCGTCTCCCCCTTCTCGCTCTTCCCGAAACCGAACAGGGCGTGCGCCGGCATCGCCCATACCAGGACGAGAGTAATCGCAAGCCCCGCCACCATAAACCGTAAACTTTTCTTCATTGAACAGCCGCCTCCTTTCGTTTTCTGATTGTTAATTTAACCACACCTGTCCCGAAGTCAATCTTACATCATACCCGTCAAATAGCAAGAAACCTTGTGAATCGGGGCCGGAAAAAGGCTTCAGGGTTGTTTCCTCCCACCTCTTTCAGGTTTTTCTTGACAAGCTCCGCCCCGACCTCTATCTTCGCCCCATGGAAACCGGTGGAAACCCGCGAATCGCGAGGCTTGAGGCCTTCATGGAAAGAATCGGGGTGGACGCCCTTCTCGTCGCCCACTCCCCCAATATGCGCTATTTCACAGGCTTCACGGGGGGAGAGGGGATCCTCCTCGTCCTTCCTCCGGAACAAATCCTGTTCGTGGACGCCCGCTACACCCTCAGGGCCCGGGCCGAATGCTCCGGTGTCACCGTGCGGGAGGCGGTCCGGCCCGTGGAGGCGGCCGCCGAGGTTCTGAAGGGGAAGGGCATCCTCAGGGTGGGGCTGGAAACGGCACACCTGACGGTGGATCGTTTCCGGCAGGTCCGCCGGCTCCTTGGGAACCTCCGCGTGAAAAGCCTGAAGGACCGTCTCGACACGTTGCGGATGGTCAAGGACGCGGGAGAAATCGACAAGATCCAGCGTGCCATCGACATCCATACCGGAGCCCTGTATGAGACGCTCGCGTGGCTTACTCCCGACATGACGGAACGGGACTGGGCCGTCGAGTTCGAATACCGGGCCAGGCGGCACGGGGCCGCGGCCCTCGCCTTTGAGACCATCGTGGCCTCGGGACCCCGATCCGCCATCCCCCACGCCACGGCCGATCCGGTGGTCCTGGCGGACGACGGCCCCATCGTGTTCGACCACGGCGTGGTTTACGAAGGTTACTGCTCCGACGAAACGGCCACCTTCTTTCCCCGCCCCCCGTCCGGAGAATTCCGAGAGATCTACCGAATCGTCCAGGAGGCCCACGACCGCGCCATCGCGGCGGTCCGTCCCGGTCTCCCGGCCGCCGCCATCGACGCCGCTGCCCGAGACTTCATCCGGGAAGCCGGGTACGGGGAGGCCTTCACCCATGGCACGGGCCACGGGGTGGGCTTGGAGATTCACGAGCGCCCCACCATCGGGCCACGGGATACCACGCGCCTCGAACCCGGGATGGTCTTTACCGTGGAGCCCGGCATCTACCTTAACGGGCGGGGGGGCGTGCGCATCGAGGACATGGTATGCGTCACGGACGAGGGGTGCCGCGTGTTGACAAAGTGCCCCAAGTCCCTTACAGTAATTTTCGAAAATTCATAGGGAGGAAAGCGAGGAGACTTTATGGCTGTATCCACATCCGACTTCAGAAAAGGCCTGAAAATCGAGTTGAACGGCGAACCCTTCCTCATGGTCGATTTTCAGCATGTCAAGCCGGGAAAGGGCGGCGCCTTCGTGAGGACCCGCCTCAAAAGCCTCATGACGGGCAACGTCATCGACAAGACCTTCCGCTCGGGTGAGAAGGTGGAAACCCCCGACCTGGAGGAACGGGCCATGCAGTATCTCTACCCGGACGGGGAATCCCACATCTTTATGGACAACGAAACCTACGAACAGCTTGCAATCCGCGGGGAGGTCATGGGGGAGGCCATCAACTACCTGAAGGAAAACACTAACGTGAACATCCTGTTTCACAACCAGAAGCCCATCGGTGTCGAACTCCCCAACTTCGTGGAACTTGAGGTCGTGAAGACCGATCCAGGAATCAAGGGCGACACGGCCAGCGGGGGCAGCAAGCCCGCCACCCTGGAAACGGGTGCCGTCGTCCAGGTTCCCCTCTTCATCAAGGAGGGCGACATCCTGAAGATCGACACGCGAGACGGCAGTTATATCGAGCGCGTTTCGGGAAAATAGTCCCCGCCTCTTCGGAAACAACGGTTTTTTTCCCCTAATCACTGAAGGAGGATATCATGAAAGACGACCTCACCACCCTCCGGTCGGCCAAGGAAACCTGGGAATCCGAGACGGTCGCGAAAACGCTTAAGAAATTCCCCGAGCGAAAGGCGGAATTTAGCACCACGTCGGGAATCACCATGGCACGCCTCTACACCCCGCTGGACGTGGCGTCCCAGGACTACCTGGGGGATCTGGGCTTCCCCGGGCAGTATCCCTACACCCGGGGTGTCCAGCCCACCATGTACCGGGGGCGTTTCTGGACCATGCGTCAATACGCCGGGTTCGCCACGGCGGAGGAGACCAACAGGCGCTACAAGTTCCTCCTGGATAAGGGACAGACGGGGCTTTCCGTGGCCTTCGACCTGCCCACCCAGATCGGCTACGATTCCGATCATCCTCTGAGCTCCGGGGAGGTCGGCAAGGTGGGTGTCGCCATCGACTCTCTTGCCGACATGGAGATCCTCTTCGACGGCATCCCCCTGGACAAGGTAAGCACCTCCATGACCATCAACGCCACAGCCGCCATGCTCCTGGCCATGTATATCGCCGTCGCCGAGAAGCAGGGGGTGGACAGCAAGATCCTGCGGGGGACGATCCAGAACGATATTCTCAAGGAATACGCCGCGCGCGGCACGTACATCTTCCCGCCGAAGGAATCGATGCGCATCATCACGGACATCTTCGCCTACTGCAAGGACCACCTCCCCAAGTGGAACACCATCAGCATCAGCGGTTACCACATCCGGGAGGCAGGCTCCACTGCCGTCCAGGAAGTGGCCTTCACCCTGGCCGACGGCATCGCCTACGTCCAGGCCGCTATCGACGCGGGACTCGACGTGGATGCCTTCGCGTCCCGCCTCTCCTTTTTCTTCAACGCCCACAGCAATTTCCTCGAGGAGATCGCCAAGTTCCGGGCGGCCCGCCGCATGTGGGCCAGGATCATGAAGGAACGCTTCAAGGCCAAGGACTCCCGTTCCATGCGGCTCCGCTTCCACACCCAGACGGCGGGGTCCACCCTCACCGCCCAGCAGCCGGAGAACAACATCATGCGGGTGACTCTCCAGGCCCTCTCGGCCGTCCTGGGCGGGACTCAGTCCCTGCATACCAACTCCTGGGACGAGGCCTACGCACTCCCCTCGGAGAAGTCGGTCACCATCGCCCTTCGAACCCAGCAGGTTATCGCTTACGAGACGGGCGTGGCCGATTCCATCGATCCCCTCGGAGGATCCTACCTCATCGAGAAGCTCACTGAGGAGATCGAGGAGAAGGCGAATGAATACATCGCGAGGATCGACGAGATGGGCGGTGCCGTGAAGGCCATCGAGGCAGGTTACATCCAGAGGGAGATCGCCGACAGCGCCTACCAGTTCCAGATGGAGGTGGAAAAACAGGAACGTATCATCGTGGGGGTCAACCAGTTCCGTCAGGAGGAGCCGCCTCTGGAGGATGTCTTGAGGATTACCGGAGACGTGGAACGCTACCAGATCGAAAAACTGAAGAAGGTGAAGGCGGGCCGCGACGCGACACGGGTCGCGCAGACCCTCGATCGCCTGAAAGAGGCGGCCAAGGGCACAGACAACCTCGTGCCCGTCATCCTGGACGCCGTCAAGGCCTATGCCACCCTCGGGGAGATCTCCGGCGCCCTGCGCGAGGTCTTCGGGGAATATCGGGAAAGCTGATAACAGGAGGCAATCCATGGAAAGGGAAAGAAGGATACGCGTGCTCGTGGCCAAACCGGGGCTGGACGGCCACGACCGGGGGGCGAAGGTGGTCGCCCGGGCCCTGAAAGACGCGGGCATGGAGGTCATCTACACGGGGATCCGCCAGACCCCGGAGCAGATCGCCAAGACCGCCATCCAGGAAGACGTGGATGTGGTCGGGCTGAGCTGCCTCTCCGGCGCCCACAATCACCTCTTCCCCAAGGTGGTCGAACTCCTTAAGGCGCAAGGGGCGGAGGACATCCTGGTCTTCGGTGGCGGCATCATCCCCCACGAAGATATCCCCGCCTTGAAGGAAAAGGGTGTCGTCGAGGTATTCCAGCCCGGAACCGATACTCACGAGATCATCGAAACCATTACCCGTGAGGTGCGCGAGAGGAAGGGCGCGTAGGAGGCCGTCATGATAAAGAAGGTTGATCACATCGCCGTGGCCGTCAGGGACGTGGAGAAGGCCGCGGAGTTTTACGAAAAGGTCCTGGGCCTGACGCTTGGAGGCATAGAGGAAGTGGAAGGGATGGACGTAAAGGTGGGATTTCTCCCCGTGGGCGACACCCGTATCGAGCTGGTCCAGCCCCTGGATCCGAACTCCGGCCTGGCCAAGTTTATCGAGAAGCGGGGAGAGGGAATCCATCACATCTGCTACGAGGTGGACGACGTGAAGGAGGCCCTCCAGACCTGCAAGGCGCGCGGCGCGCGGCTGATCGACGAAACACCGAGGCCCGGGGCCCACAAGACTTTGGTGGGATTCATTCATCCGAAGAGCACGGGCGGTGTGCTCACGGAGCTGACGGAACACCCGGATGGCTCGTAAAATCGCCCCGTTCCCCCTTTCCAACCCCGTTTGGTCACCCTGTCACAGTTGACACGGACAGGATAGGTTGCTATGAAGTTGAGAACATCGGGAGGGGGAATCTTCATGCGAATCAAAAGACGTTTAAGCGGATATCTTCTTATCTTTTTGAGTTTTCTTTTGCTTCTGCCCGTTGCGTGTTCTACCGCCAAATACGCGGGTGAGGTCCTCACGGAAGAGGCGAAGTCGCTGATGTTCTGGAAGAAGCAGAAGCCCTATTTGGACAGCGATTTTCTCATCGACCAGGATGTTCGGGAGATTGGAGGCCATGAATACGTCCGCATCAAGAACCCGGACTACGGCCAGCGTCTCGACGCCCCCCAGTTCATCTGGGTGGAAAAGGACAAATACCTGAAGACCTATTACGGCGTCAAGGCCACCTCCAAGGGTGGCCAGAAGATGCCGGAGAAGGAAAAGGTTGGGTCACTTCCCCCCCCACCCCCCCAGTATATTGTGAAGAACTATCCCCAGCCAGGTCCGGCCGCCTCCGCGAAGCCCACGCCCGCCGCGGAACCCAACAAGAACCCCGTCCCCCAGCGTAAACTTAAACGCAAGATCCTCCTGCTGGCCTTCGTCAACAACACGGGAGAAGCCGTCGACTTCGTGGTGGACGCCGTCTACCTCGCTATCAAGGAACGGCTCCTGAAATCCGACGAGGTCGTCCTCATCGAGCGTGATGCCATGGACAGCTATCTGAAACACCAGGGGCTTTCCCTGTCCTCCTTGAACGACAAGACGGTCCTCATTCATGCGGGAGAGGCCCTGGGGATCCAGGGGTTTTTCTTCGGGAGCATCGACCGGCTTCTGGTCAGTCACAGTCTGTCGGAAAAGACGGGAAAGCAGCAATCGTGGGCGACCATTGAGCTCCACATCAACCTCATCGACGCCCGAACTGCCTCCCTGGTTGCCTCTTCCAAGGGGACCAATAACCTCTACAAGGCGGAGGCGGAAGGCGATGACAGCCGCATTGAGGCGGTCAAGTCCGCGGTGAACCAGGCCTTGAAACAAGCCCTCCCGCCTGTCTTGAAAAAGGTCCAGAAACTCCCTTGGGAGACGCGAATCATAAAGATAGACGGGGAAAAGATTTTTATCGACGCGGGCCGGGAAACGGGGCTGATGGTGGGAGACGTCTTGAGTGTCTATCAGAAGGGGGTTGATATCATGATTCCCTCAACGAAGATCATCGTGGGGCGGCAGAAGGGTCCCTTTCTCGGCAAGATCCAGATCGTCGATTTCTTCGGGATCGACGCGAGTATCGCCGTCGCCAAGCAAGGAGAAAAATTCCAAAGGGGCGACGTCGTTATGTGGGGAAACTAAAAAGGAGGAGGTAAAAGGATGAAAAAGGCATGGATCCTCGGTTTGGTGGCAGTGTTCCTGCTCGCGGGCGTTTTCGCTGCCCAGGCAAAGATGATTCACATCGGGGAAACCCAGATCGTTTCCCACCCTGCCCTGAACAACGACTCGAAGGGCTTCAAGAAGGCGCTGGAAGAGGAGGGCTTCGTCGAGGGAAAAAACGTCGTCTTCGACCGGCGGAACGCCCAGGGCGAGATGTCCAACTGCTACCCCATCGCCCAGAAGTTCATGGACGATAAGGTGGATCTCATCCACGCCATTTCCACGCCTTCCGCCCAGGCGTGCGTCAAGGTCTGCAAAGGGATTCCCATCGTTTTTTCTTCCGTCACGGACCCGGTCAAAACGGGGATCGTCCCGAAACTGGGAAAGACGGGCACGAACGTTACGGGCGTCAGCGACCGTTGGCCTATCACCTTGCAATGCAAGATGTACCAGAGGTTTGTCCCCAACGCGAAACGCTGGGGCACTATCTATAACCCCGGGGATATCAACGTCACTTTCCACATCAAGGAGATGAAGAAGGCCGTCCAAGCCATGGGCGGGAAGCTCGTCGAGGCCCATGTCTCCTCCAGCGCCGAGGTCATGCAGGCCGCCCAGTCTCTTGTGGGCAGGGTCGACGCCATTCACATCACCTCCGACAATACCTGTGTCACCGCCCTCGAGGCTGTCGTAAAGGTCTGCAACCAGAACCACATCCCCCTCTTCGTGGGTGACCGGGACAGCGTGCCGAGGGGCGCCATCGCGGCGTATGGCCTCGACTATTTTCTCGTCGGCTACGAGGCGGGCAAGAAGGCGGCCCAGATCCTGAAGGGTAAGAAACCTGGCGAGATCCCCGCGGGACGGGCCACCAAGTTCACCCTCTGGATTAACCTGAAGGCGGCCAAGATCCAGGGCGTCACCGTCCCCAAGGACCTGCTTAAAAAGGCCAACAAGATCTGGGACGTCAACGGCAAGGTTGTCAAGGGCTCATAGGACCGTCGTCAACCGACAAAGGGGGGATTTTCGTCCCCCCTTTTTTTCAACGGGACACCAGCATGGCATCTATTCTCCGCATCTTGCCCATCTCTTTCGAACAAGGGCTCGTCTATTCCCTCGTGGCCATCGGAATCGTCATCAGTTTCCGTATTCTCGCCTTCCCGGACCTCACGGTGGATGGGAGTTTCCCGCTGGGGGCGGCCGTCGCCGCCAAGGTCATCATCAGCGGTTACGCGCCCATCTGGGGGATCGTTCTTGCCGTCGCGGCGGGGTTCTGCGCGGGCTACGCCACGGGGTTCCTCAATACGCGGCTGAAGATTAACAGTCTCCTTGCCGGCATTCTCATTATGACCATCCTCTACTCGGTGAACCTGCGGATCATGGGCCGCTCCAACATCCAGCTCTTGACCTACCACACCCTCTTCACCCCCATGGAAAGCCTCAAGATCAGCCGTTTCTACCTGGTCATTCCTTTCTTCTTCATCGTCGCCTACGGCCTCAAGATCCTCCTCGACCTCTTCCTTCACACGGACATGGGCATGGCCATGCGCGCCACGGGGGACAACGAGCAGATGATTCGTTCTCTGGGCGTCAACACGGACCGGATGACCCTCCTGGGCCTGGGTATTTCCAACGCCTTCATCGCCCTTTCCGGTGCTCTGGTGGCGCAGGATCAGGGGTTTGCCGACGTGGGGATGGGGATCGGCACCATCGTGGCGGGACTGGCCGCCATTATCATCGGCGAGACGCTGGTTCGCGCGAAGACCGTTCGCGCCTTCACGCTGGCCGCCATCGTGGGTTCCATCGTCTACAAGATGATCATCGCCATCGGCCTGCGGTTGGGGTTGGCCCCCACGGACCTGAAGATGGCCACGGGATTCATGGTCATCCTCGCCCTGGGGCTCCCCGTGCTGAAGAAGGAGAAGGAAGGGAAACTCCATCTCCGGGGGATATAGCGTCCATGATTCGTCTCGATCACATCACGAAGGTCTTCAACCAGGGAACAGCGGACGAGAAGGTGGCCATCGACGACCTCTCCCTTCACATCCCCTCGGGAGACTTCGTCACCGTCATCGGAAGCAACGGGGCGGGCAAGACCACCCTCCTCAACCTTATTTCGGGGACCTACTTCCCCGACAACGGCGCCATTACCATCGACGGAACCGACGTCACGAGGATTCCCGAGCACAAGCGAGCCAAGTATATTGGGCGCGTCTTCCAGGACCCCCTCATCGGAACGGCCGCCTCCATGAGCATCGAGGAAAACCTTGCCATGGCGGAGAAGCGGGGACAGAAACGGGGATTGCGGTGGGGGGTCACCAAGGCGAAGCGGGAGAGATACCGGGAGGTCCTGAAACGCCTGGAGCTTGGGCTGGAGGACCGCCTGAGAGATCCGGTGGGACTTCTTTCCGGGGGGCAGCGGCAAACCCTCACCCTTCTCATGGTTACCCTCTCCATCCCCAAGGTCCTCCTGTTGGACGAGCATACCGCCGCCCTGGACCCTAAGACCGCCCACAAGGTCCTGCAACTCAGCAGGGAAATGATCGAAAACTACCGCCTTACCACCATCATGGTCACCCACAACATGCAGCAGGCCATTGAATATGGAAACCGGATGATCATGCTGCACGAGGGACGGGTCCGTTTCGATGTGACGGGAGAAAGGAAACGAAACCTCACCGTGGATGCCTTGGTCAAATCGTTCGGCGCTGTCCTGAAGGACGAAACCCTGTTGACCGCGGCCCAGTAGCACGCGTTTTTATCTCCGGCAATTTATGATAAGGAAGGGACATGAAAAAACTTGAGAAAAAATACCGGTCCCTGCGGGTGATTGCCTGGTTCTTCAAGTTAGGGGCCTGGATCAGTCTCGCCCTCGGCTTCATTCTCTTCTTCGCCGTTTTGTTCGGGGGAAAGATCATCCTTCACCTCATGCAGGGGAACTCCCCCTACATGCAATACATGGAGATGGGGCAGACCGCCGGCGCTTTCTTCATCCTCGGCGTCTTCCTCGTCAACACCCTCATCCTCTACGCGATCAGCAGCACCATTCACCTCTTCATCGACATCGAGGCCAATACCCGCCAGGCCGCGCGCCTTCTTGAGACCGCCGCTTCCTTCGTTCCCCCGTCAACACCGATAAAAAAGGAAGGAACATCCATTGAAAAACCGTCCCCGTAATCCCTTCCTGCGCCCCATCATCGCCTTGTTGGCGGGAATCGTCCTCCTGTCCGGCTGCATGCCGCCCACCAAGGCGGTTTCCCAGGAAAACAGCATGAAACGGGAGGTTGTAAACGTTCTTCTCGCCATGCAGACGGCCTACGAAAAGGGAAACATCGACCAGTTCATGGTCTGGGTGCACAAGAAATACCCCAAGCGGGTAAAGTTCCGCAAGGAAATTCTGAAGGACTTTGCCGCTTCCCGGGATATCCATCTCAGCATCGTCATCGACCAGATCCTCGTGGGAGACAAAGGAGCGGATCTCAGGGTCCACTGGTATCGCACGTGGCTGCCCTATCCCGGCACGCAAGTCGTCAAGGTAGAAGGAAAGGCTCGGCTCTTGTTCTCGTTGAATCCCGTCCGGCTCTACATCCAGAAAGGGGACAAGCCCTTCGGGATTCCTGCCTCTGGCGCGTAAATCTTGTGCTATCCTTTGCGTTCCTGCTTCGCCTGTAGCTCAGAATAAAAAAAGGGAGGGGATAAGTCCCCTCCCTTTGGGCCGAGCCATTAGTTCTTAATACATTCCCTCCATACCTCCCGGAGGCATGCCAGCCATCGGCTTCTTTTCCTCCGGTTTCTCGGCGATCATCGCCTCGGTGGTAATCATGAGGGACGCCACGCTCGCGGCGTTCTGTAGGGCTGTCCGCACGACCTTGGTCGGGTCGATGATCCCGGCCTTGATCATGTTCGTAAACTCATCTTTGCCCGCATCGTATCCAAAGTCGCCCTTCTCTTCCTTCACCCGCTGGACGATGACGGAGCCTTCCTTGCCCGCGTTGTTGGCAATCTGGCGCAACGGTTCCTCGATGGCGCGCCTGATGATGTTCACGCCGATCTGCTGGTCGTCCACGTCCAGTTTGATCTTCTCGACCAACGGAATCGTCCGGACGAGGGCCACACCGCCGCCGGGGACAATGCCTTCCTCCACCGCGGCGCGGGTGGCGTTCAGGGCGTCCTCCACACGGGCCTTCTTTTCCTTCATCTCCGTCTCGGTGGCGGCGCCCACATTGATGACGGCCACGCCGCCGACCAGTTTCGCTAGGCGCTCCTGGAGTTTTTCACGGTCGTAGTCGGACGTGGTCTCCTCGATCTGCGCGCGGATCTGCTTGACCCTGCCGGCCAGGTCTTCGGCCGAGCCGCCGCCGTCCACGATGGTGGTGTTATCCTTATCAATGGTGACCCGTTTGGCGGTCCCCAGGTCGGCCAGCTGGACGCCTTCCAGCTTGATGCCCAGGTCCTCGGAGATCATCCGGCCGCCGGTCAGGATGGCGATATCCTCCAGCATGGCCTTGCGGCGGTCACCAAACCCCGGCGCCTTCACGGCGCATACCTGCAGGGTTCCCCGCAGCTTGTTGACGACCAGCGTCGCCAGGGCCTCGCCTTCCACATCCTCGGCGATGATCAGAAGGGGCTTGCCCATCTTGGCCACCTGCTCGAGGATGGGGAGAAGGTCCTTCATGCTGCTGATCTTCTTCTCGTGAATGAGAATATAAGGGTCATCCAGGACGGCCTCCATCCTCTCGGGGTTGGTCACGAAGTAGGGGGAAAGATACCCGCGGTCGAACTGCATACCTTCCACCACTTCCAGGGTGGTCTCCATGCCCTTCGCCTCTTCAACGGTGATGACGCCTTCCTTCCCCACCTTGTCCATGGCCTCGGCGATGATATTTCCGATGGTCTCATCGTTGTTGGCCGAGATGGCGCCGATCTGAGCGATCTCTTTCTGGTCCTTGGTCGGCTTGCTCATCTTCTTCAGTTCCTCGACCACGACCTCCACGGCCTTGTCGATGCCGCGTTTCACGTCCATGGGATTGGCGCCCGCCACCACGACCTTGGAGCCTTCCGTGTAGATGGCCTGCGCCAGCACGGTCGCTGTCGTTGTACCGTCACCGGCATTGTCGCTCGTCTTGCTGGCCACTTCCTTGACCATCTGTGCGCCCATGTTCTCGAACTTGTCCTCCAGTTCAATCTCCTTGGCCACGGTAACGCCGTCCTTCGTCACCTGGGGAGACCCGAAGGTCTTGTCGATGACAACGTTGCGCCCCTTGGGCCCGAGGGTTACCTTCACCGCGTCGGCGAGGGTGTTGACCCCCGTCAATATTTTCTGCCTGGCTTCCTGACTGAATATAATTTCTTTCGCAGCCATTGATTTTACTCCTCCTTTATATCCGTTGTTGGGTTTATTCGATCACACCGAGAATGTCGTCTTCACGCATCATCAGGTATTCTTCACCTTCGATCTTCACTTCCGTCCCCGCGTACTTGCTGAACAGAACCTTGTCGCCTACTTTCACATCCAGGGGAGAGACCTTTCCGTCGTCGCGGACCTTCCCTTTGCCGACGGCAATGATTTCGCCCTGCTGGGGTTTTTCCTTGGCGGTATCGGGGATGATGATTCCGCCCTTTGTCTTTTCCTCTTCCTCCAAACGCTTGACAATCACGCGATCCTGCAATGGCCTAATCTTCATTTTCTCAACTCCTTTCAATTATTTTCTTGTGATTTTAATAGGTTAACTTCATAAACAATCTAATCGCCCCTTCTTTCACCTCCTTCAATCCCGTGAGTATTAGCGCTCACCCATGGTGAGTGCTAAAAATATAGACATCTTTTTTTGCGTGTCAAGATCTGTCGAAAAAATTCCAAGGATTTTTTTAAAGGAGTAGATAACCGGGAAAGGAGACAAAAAGGGGGCGGAAGAATCATCCTTCCGCCCCGCTGCTTCCGGCGTTTCAGGAATTTATTTACGAATCTTGGAAACGACCTCGCGAAGGTGATCGGCGCCCGGGTTCTTGACGACCCGGCGGATGAGGATGTCGGAGACGGGCACGGGCTTGCCGTAATAGGCCTCGTTGTAGTCGTTCCTCGGCGCGAGCACCCCGCCGTCCAGACTGATACCCGCGAAGGCCCCCTTGGAATGGGCGTAAGCCACGATGTCGGTCAGTTTTCCCTTGGCCCCCACTCCCACGGGCCCCGCGGCGACTCCCACGTCCCCGCCCAGCTTGATGGAGGCGGAAAGAAGGGCATCCAGGCCCTTGCGGGTCATGACCATGAGGAGCAGCTCCGAGATCTTTCCCCCGATCTGGAGGCCGAAGGAGACGGATCCCATGGTGAAAAAGGCGGGATAGCTCCATTCGCCCGTCTTCGCGTCCCGGGCCAGAGCCACGCCGCTTCCCCCCTCGCCGCCCACGATGAAGGCGCCCTTCATGAAACTGGGGAAGATGATGATGGCCTCTGCGCTCTGAAGGTGCGCCCGAGCCCATCCCATTTGTTGATCCGACAGGATGCGCTGGATAACGATGGTCGCCTTGTCCACCAGTTCCTGTTCTTCCGAGTAGTTTCCCGCCCAGGCCGCCTGGCTAAGGATGATAAGCCCCATGAAAATTCCCAGGCCCGCAAAGATCCCGCGCTTCATCCTACCGTGCCGTTTGTTTGTCATCCCATCCTCCTTCGTTTTTCTATCCATTAGCATATTCCCTTTGCGATTACAAACTTGCGAGGGGAAGCCGGGCGGTTAGTGCCGGTTATCGACCACCCGCCGGGCCTTGCCCTCGCTCCGCTCGATGACCTTGTAGGGGACGACCCGCACATGGGCGCTCAAACCGATGACCCCCTTGATCCGGTGCCGGATCACTTCCTCGATCTCCCTCAGCTTTTCTTCTCCCAGGTCGTAGATCTCCCGCCGGGCCTCTACGTCGACGGCGAGGCGGTCCAGGTATCCCTTCTTGCTGACGACGATGACATACTGGGGACTGACCTCGGGGATCTCCAGGAGGATGCTCTCAATTTGGGAGGGGTAGAGGTTGACGCCGTTGACGATGAGCATGTCGTCCGAGCGGGCTGCCACACGGTCCATCTTTAATAGGGTCCGCCCGCACGCGCAGGGTTCCCGGTAGAGCCGCGTCAGGTCCCGCACGCGGTAGCGGACTAGCGGCATCGCCCTTCGCCGGATGGCCGTGAGGACCAGTTCCCCCTTCTCGCCGAGGGGGAGGGGCTCCTCCGTCACGGGATCGATAATCTCCGCGATAAAATGGTCCTCGTTGATATGGAGCCCCCGTTTTTCCGCGCAGCTGAACGCCACGCCGGGGCCGCCCATCTCCGTGAGTCCGTAGGATTCCATGGCCGTGATCCCCATCCGTTCCTCGATCTCCCGGCGCATCTCCTCCGACCAGGGCTCCGCGCCGAAGATGCCGATCCTAAGGAAAGTCTCGCGCAGATCGACCCCGATCTCGGCGGCCTTCTCGGCGAGGGTGAGGGCGTAAGAAGGGGTGCCGAAGATCACCGTGGTTTTGAAATCCTGGATGAGGATGATCTGGCGTTCCGTTTGGCCGGCGCCGGCCGGTACCAGGGTGGCCCCCAGGGTCTCCGTGCCAAGGAGAAACCCCAGCCCGCCGGTAAAGAGCCCCATGGTATAGGTATTCTGGCAGATGTCGTTGGGGCGGATGCCGGCGGCCCAGAAGGTCCGCGCCATGCACTCGCCCCACTGGTCCATGTCCTCGCGTGCGTAGCCTCCCGTGATGGGTTTTCCCGTGGTCCCCGACGAGGCGTGAATACGGACGCATTGCTCGGGGGGGACGGCGAATAGGCCGAACGGATAGTTGTCCCGCAGGTCGGATTTGATGGTGAAGGGAAAACGCGCCAGGTCCTCCAGGTTTTTTAGGTCTTCCGGCGTGACACCGTGTTCGTTGAACCGGGCGCGGTAGAAAGGGACCCTTTCGTAGACCCAGGTTAAGGTTTCTCTCAATTTTGCCAACTGCGAGGCCTTTATGGCCTCTTCAGGCATGGTCTCGGCCTTTTCGTTCCAGAATTTTTTCATATTTCCTCGTCATCCCCGCCCCGGGGGTCCCGGGGCGGGGCCACAATCGTTCAGGGACGGTCAGAGCTTGAAGCTCTCCGCGATTCCGGCATACTGTTTTCTCAACTTGGGTTTTTCGATCTTCCCGGTGGGGTTCCGGGGAACCTCCCCGAAGATTACCTTCCGCGGGCGTTTATAGCGGGGTAGCTTCTCGCAGAATTCGAAGACCTCCTCCTCCGTGAGGGTCTTGCCCGGCTTGACCTGGATGATAGCGCAGACGATTTCACCGAGCCGTTCGTCGGGCAGGCCGATGACCGCCGCGTCCCCGATGGCGGGATGCTCATGGAGAAAGTCTTCCACTTCCACCGGGAAGATGTTTTCGCCGCCCGTGATAATCACGTCCTTCTTCCGGTCAACGAGCCAGATGAAGCCGTCCTCATCCACCTTGGCGATGTCCCCAGTCAGGAGCCAGCCGTCGATGAGGGTCCGCGCCGTGGCCTCGGGGTTCTTGTAGTATTCCTTCATCACCCCGGGTCCCTTGACCATCAGTTCCCCCGGTTCCCCTGGCTTCACGGGGTTGAGTTCCATGTCCACGATGCGAGTCTCCCAGTCAAACCCGGGGAGCCCGATGGCGCCGACCTTGTGCTCGTTGCCCATCCCCAGGTGGACACACCCGGGTCCCGTGCTCTCGCTGAGGCCGTAGTCTGTATCGTAGTCCTGGTTGGGGAAGATCTCCTTCCACTGTTTGATAAGGGCGGGCGGCACGGGCTGCGCTCCGATGTGCATGAGGCGCCACTGGTCCAGGGCGTAATCCTCCAGGTTTACGTCCCCGTTCTCGATGGCGATAAGGATGTCCTGCGCCCAGGGAACCAGGAGCCAGACGATGGTGGCCTTTTCCTCCGAAACGGCATCCAGGATCCATTTCGGCTTGATTCCCTTCAGGATGACGGCGGGGGCCCCAACGATGAAGTTGCCAAACCAGTGCATCTTCGCCCCCGTATGATAGAGGGGCGGGATGAGGAGAAAATTGTCCTCGTGGGTCTGGAGGTGGTGCCGGTTCTCCGTGATGCAGGCCGACTCCAGGTTCTTGTGGGTCAGCAGGATGGGCTTGGGTTGTCCCGTGGTCCCAGAGGTGAAGTAGAGCCCCGCCTCGTCCTCGTAATGGATCTCCACCTTGGGCTCGGCCGGGTCGCCGGCGGCGAGAATGTCATCAAAATTTTCCGTCCCCTCGGGCGTGGCCTCTCCCACGTAGAAGAAGTTCTCGATGGTCTCCAGCTCCCCCCGGATGGTCTCCACCCGCTCGACGAAATGTTCCCCGTATATCATGGCCTTGGCCTCAGCAATCTGGGCGCAATAAAGGATATCGTCCGCGGTGAAGCGGAAGTTCAGAGGCACGGCCCACGCGCCGGTCTTCAGGATTCCGAAATAGGCGGGCAGCCATTCCAGGCAGTTCATCATGAGGTGAATGACCTTGTCTCCCTTCCCGATTCCCTTCTCCATCAGGGCGTTGGCGAACTTGTTGGCCTGTTCGTTGAACGCCTTCCAGGTCATCTTTCTTCGGATTCCCTTCTCCGGTTCCCGTTCCACGAGGGCGACCTCGTCCCCGTACATGCGGGCGTTTCTCGCGAGAATTTCCGTGACAAGCATATGTTTTCCTCCTTTCCGTCGTTTCGTCGTCTCTTGCGGGAAGACAAGCGCCTTACGCTTCCCCCGCCGTTTCTTCCTTCGTTCCCCCCGTTTCATTCGTCTCCGCCTCGAAGTTCATCTCGATGCGCAGGATGCCGCCCCCCTCCCGGAAAATCCGGGCGTTGGAGTAGCGGTTTTTCAGGATATGAATCATGGGGGCGTTTTCCTCCATGACCGTGGCG
>JALSPC010000112.1 GCA_026986155.1 bacterium | reverse complement strand
GGTTGATGGAACAGCCGATATAATCGGTCAGGCGATTGCCGAGACACCCCTCGTTGCAGGAGATACAGTAACGAATCTCTTTGGTCCTTCCCTCTTTCGCCTTGAGGGGCCATTCGGGATCCGCGATGAGGGCCCGCCCCATGGCCACGAAATCGGCGTCACCCCGGGCAAGGATCTCTTCCACGGTATGGGGATACCGGATGTTTCCCACGGTGATGACCGGGACGGAGACCACCTTCTTGATCTCCCTCGCCAGGTAAACCCGCCACGCCTCGTCGTAACTCATCGGCTCCAGGATGGTCATCAAACTCTCATAGATTCCCGCCGAGATGTCGAGGGCGTCCACGCCCGCCGCTTCGAGCCGCTTGGCGATGCGTTTTGCCTCTTCCAGTCTGATGCCGCCCTCCACGAACTCGTCCGCGCTGAACCGGAAGAGAAGGGGGAAATCGTCACCCACGGCTTCGCGTGTCTTTTCGATGATCCGGAGGGGAAAGCGCATCCGTCCCTCGAAATCGCCCCCGTAGGCGTCCTTTCGGTGATTGGTGTAAGGGGACATGAACTGGCCGATGAGAAAACCATGGGCCCCGTGCAACTCGATTCCGTCGAATCCCGCCTTCTTTGCCCTGGCCGCCGCCTTGGCGAAGCGGTTTTCTATCTCTTCGATTTCGTCCAACATGAGGGCTCGCGGCGCCTCTTTCAAATGCTTGCAAGGAATGGCCGAAGGCGCCACCGGCTGAAGCCCGCCCGTGAATTCACGGGTGGTTTGCCGTCCCGCGTGATGCAGCTGCAAGATAGCCGGGACATGGTGCTTGTGGATGGCGAAGGCGAGCCGCTTAAGCCCCGTGATGAAACGGTCATCCGAGGCGCACAGTTGCCTGATCGTGTGTTTTCCCCGGGGGCCTTCCACTTGGCTGTTCTCCACGATGATCATCCCCACACCGCCCCGGGCGCGCATCTCGTAATACGCGAGCATTTTCTCGGAAACCTTCCCCTCGTAGTCGGCGAAGTTCGTGTCCACCGGCGCCATGACGAGCCGGTTCTCCAGCGTGAGGTTCCTGATTTTTCCCTCGGAGAATATAGATGGATATTCCACGTTCATCCCCTTCTTTAACGGTCTTCCGGGCCTTTTTTCAGGACCTGGGACGTTTGTTTCAGCCATTTGTCTACTCCCATGCCGGTATGGGATAAACCGGCGCCGCCTCCATGTATCTTTTTGGAAAAACGGTGGCGATATCCCTTTTTCGGATTTGAATAACAAATGGCGGATGACCCACATTGACCCCGTCCGTCCCAAATCGTATCTTGCCGAAGAAGGTTTCGACATCGACTTCGTGCAGTTTTTTCATCAACGCCCCGCGTTTTTCATCGTCAAAAGGCGGCTGGATACCCGATTCTTCCAGCGCTGTTTGCAACGCGAGCGCCGCGGCGACTACCGCCGCCTCCAAGGAGCCGGGGTGCCGCTGGTATTCCACGTGATAGCTTCTGTCAAACTCTCTGGCCGAGCCAAAGAACAATCCATTGAAAGGAAGGGACGCGCCCCATTCGGAAGGAGCGAAAATGAAAAATTCCTTCTGGATTTCCATGCCGGAGGAATCTGTTTCCTCCTGGATATGGTTCACGACCACCGCCTTCGGTCTGAAGCCGATCTTTCGCATGGCCTCGAGAACCTTTCTTGTCACGGAAGATGGCGCGCCGATCAACATAACCTCCGGAGATTTCGCCTTTACCTTTGAAAGAGCGGAATCGTAATTCTCGAGCGCGGGCGGGAGAAGCTCAAAGTGTGCGACACGAAACCCCGCTTTTTCCGAAAATCGCTTGAAGGCCTCGTATGCCAAGGCAGAATCTTTGTCATCCACTCCCAGGATCGCCACCGTTGACGGCCGAGGTTTCAACCTTCGGAGCATCTCGACACATCCCCGGAGCGCGTCCGACACACGTGGAAGTGTCGAGAAGAGATACCTGAATCCGCGGGAAAAGAGGCGATCCGCGCTGGCGGCACAGATGTAAGGATACCCCTGCCTCTCGGCGGCGGCGCTCGCGGCGAACACGAGACGGTCGTTGCGCCCTCCCAGCAAAAGGCCGATTCCATCTTTCGTTATGAGTTTTTCCGTCAGCTCTTCGCACAGCTCAGGGTTGCTCCGGTTGTCATAAAAGAGAAGCCTCACGGGGTAACGCTTCCCTCCAATCAGGAGCCCGCCTCGGGAATTCACCTTTTTGGCCCAGAATTTATAGGCGTCGAGGGTCCGATTCCCCTCTACGCGGAAGGCGCCGGACAAAGGCAAGGCAAGCCCGAAACTTATCGTTTCGGCACATTTTCCGGTCCCGATAGTCACCGTGATCAGGAAAAAAGCCGCGGCCGAAAGCATCACGCCCAAGCTTATTCTTTTTACCATCCGCGCCTCGCGTTTAAACAAGCCTTCAAACCGTTTTCATCTCATCTCCCGCGCCCGGGTCATTCCCCGGATACCCCACAGGTCTAAAAGGTTGGGGGGCTCACGATCCAGGCTACCACAGTCTCCTTTTTGCTCTTGTTCGCGAATCCATGGGGACGGGGAGATGAAAAGTAGAAACTGTCTCCCTCCTGCAA
>JALSPC010000111.1 GCA_026986155.1 bacterium | reverse complement strand
AGGGCGCGGAGTGTGGCGAGGGTGGCCGTCTCCCCGTTGAGGTGGGCCCGGTTGGGCCCGTTTCTCCGGATGACGCGCCGCACGTGCAGGACCTCGTCGTCCGCGGGATAGCCGGCTTTCTCGAGCGCTTGCCGGAGGTTCCCGTCCAGGGTGAAGATTCCCTCCACTACCGCGCGGTCTTCTCCCCGGCGCAGGAGGGTCTCACTGGGCCGTTTCCCCGTCAGAAGCGAGATGGCCTGGATGAGGAGGGATTTCCCCGCCCCCGTCTCCCCCGTCAAGACAGTCAGACCGGGAGCGAGTTCCAGTTCGATATCCGAGATGAGGGCGAGGTTCTTGACCCTTAGAAAGGTGAGCATCCCTTACCGCTCTCCCCACTTCAGCTTGGTTCTCAGGATCTCGTAGTAGCTCTTCCCGGGAGGAACGATCATGGCAATGGTATTATCGGATTTGGAGATCTCCACCGTGTCCTCGTAGCCGATGGGATGTCCCACCTGGCCGTCCACCGTCACGATGACCTCGTCCTCCTTTGAAAGGAGGGTCAGGGTGATGGTATCCTCCTCCCGAACGAGGATGGGGCGGTTGGTCAGGGTATGGGGACAGATGGGGGTGATGATGATGCCGTTTACTCCGGGACAGACGATGGGGCCGCCCGCGGAGAGGGAATAGCCGGTCGAGCCCACGGGCGTGGATACGATGAGGCCGTCGGAACGGTAGGTGGTCAGGTATTCGCCGCTGATGGCCGCCTTGATGTCGATGATGCGGGCCAGGGCGCCCTTGTTGATGACCACGTCGTTGAGGGCTTGGAAGGTTTTCTGCGTCCCGCTCTTACGGGTGATGGTGGTTTTTAATAGCATCCGCCGCCGGACGGTGTAGTTGCCCTCCAGGATTTCCTTCAGGAGGGGAAACATCTCGGAGAGGGTGATGTCCGTGAGGAAACCGAGGCCGCCCATGTTGATTCCCAGGATGGGCACCCGGTCGCTGCCCACGGCGCGGGCGACGCTGAGCAGGGTGCCGTCTCCGCCCAGGACGATGATCATGTCGGCGTGGCGGGGCAGTTCCTCCCGCGAGGGAAGGGGAACCGGGGCGCTGTCACCGAGATGATCCTCCAGGACCACTTCGATGCTTCGCTTCCTCAGCCAGTTCGTCAGTTTCGAGGCGGCGCGCTTGACGTCCTCCTTGTGGGGTTTGCCGGCGATGCCGATGGTTTTGAAGGTCACGGTGTCCTCGCGAATGGTTCAGGTTGAATACGGGCGGATTATATCCATAAATGCCTCGGGAGTCAAAATCTTTATACCAAGGGACCTTGCTTTCTCCAGCTTCGAGCCGGCCTTTTCTCCCGCCACGACGCAGGTCACCTTGCGGGAGACCTGGTTGGCCGTCTGGGCCCCGAGGTTTTCTACCAATGCCTTCGCCGCGTCGCGGGTCATGCCCGGGAGCGCGCCGGTAAAGACGAAAATCTCGCCAGTGAGGGGGAGGTCCTCCGAGGCCGGGGCCGTGTCCCAGTGAACCCCGGCCTCCCGGAGACGGCGGATGACCTCGCGGTTTTCCGGGGTATCGAAGAAGGAACGGAGGCTTCGGGCGACCCGGGGACCGATCTCGTTGATCTCCATGAGGGTTTCCTCCTCCGCCACCATCAGGGATTCGAGGGAACTGAACCGTTCGGCGAGAACCTGGGCAAGGTGTTCCCCCACAAGGGGGATGCCCAGGGCATGGAGGAACCGGGGGAGGGTGGTCGCCTTGCTCTTTTCGATCGCGTCCACGAGGTTTTGCGCCGATTTCTCCGCCATCCGCTCCAGGCCCGCGAGTTCATCCACCTTTAGACGGTAGATGTCGGCGAAATCCTTTACCAACCCCTTATCTACCAGTTGGTCAATCAGTTTCTGCCCCAGTCCGTCGATGTCCATGGCCCGTTTGGAGGCGAAGTGCCGGATCTTGGCCTTGAGCTGCGCGGGACAGGAGATTCCCATGCAGCGGTGAGAGGCCTCACCCGGAAGGCGGACCACCGGCGACCCGCAGACGGGACAGGTTTCGGGAAAGACGAAAGGACGGGCGTCGGGGGGGCGCTTGCTCCTGATCACCCGGACGACCTCGGGGATGACCCCGCCCGCCCGCTGCACGATGACCCAGTCCCCAACGTGGATATCCTTCCGCTCTATCTCGTCGGCGTTGTGAAGCGTGGCGCGGCTCACCAGGGCGCCCTCCACCTCCACTGGCTTCATGACGGCCACGGGGGTGAGAACGCCGGTGCGCCCCACCTGGACGATGATATCGAGGATCTGAGTCATCTCCTGGCTGGCGGGGAACTTGTAGGCGATGGCCCAGCGGGGACTGCGGGAAACCTCCCCGAGACGGCGCTGGAGTGCCAGTGAATTTACCTTGATGACGATCCCGTCCATCTCGTAGGGCAGGTCTTCCCGTATCTTCAGCAGGTCGTGGTAGTAGGCGATGGCCTCCTCGATGCCGTGACAGCGCCGGGCGCGGGGATTGGTCTTCAGGCCGAACTTGGGGAGGGTCTTTAAAATCTCCCAGTGTGACTCGAATCGCAGCCCTGTTACGACGCCAACGCCATAGAAGTAGATGTCCAGGGGCCGGGAGGCGGTGATGCGGGAATCGAGCTGGCGAAGGGATCCCGCCGCCGCGTTCCGGGGGTTGGAAAATTCCGGCAATCCTTCCTTCCTCCGCCGCTCGTTCAGGCGCCTGAATCCCTCTATGGGCATGAAAACCTCGCCCCGGGCGTCGAGCCGCTCCGGCGGCGGTTGCGCGTCGGTTCTGAGCCTCAGGGGAATGGCCCCGATAGTGCGGATGTTGGCCGTGACATCCTCTCCCGTGAAGCCGTCCCCCCGCGTGGCGCCCCGGGTCAGGATGCCGTTTTCGTAGCGGATCTCGACGGCAAGCCCGTCCATCTTTGGTTCCCCCACGTAGATGATATCCTCGTCCGTCTTGAGCATCCGGCGCACCCGCCGGTCGAACTCTCGGATCTCCCCATCGTCGAAGCCGTTGGCGAGGCTTAACATGGGCAGGTCGTGGGGCACCGTTTCAAAGGCCTCCAGGGGCGGGGCTCCCACGCGCTGGGAAGGGGAATCGGGCGTCATCAGCTCGGGATACTCCGCCTCAAGTTCCATGAGCCGCCTCAGCATCCGGTCGTATTCCGCGTCTGGGATTTCTGGATCGTTCAGCACGTAGTAGCGGTAGTTGTGGGTGTGCAGGGCTTCCCGGAGTTCTTCAACCTCTCTTTTAATGCCGTCGGGAACCATGACATCTCCTCTTCAAGATGGCGGCCGCAGGTCTTAGTGACATGCCGCAGTATGTATATCTTGTCCTATTCCCTCTCGAATTCCGTGTAGATTCTAACGCGATCGATGGATTCCGTCAAACCTTTGTTCAAAGATTACAAGAGAGCAAGCGGCCTGAATCATCACGTCCGGTGTTCGACCTTGAATTTCCCCCAAAGGAGTAGCTCGATGCCCACCAGGGTGATGATCCCGCCGATCACCTGCGCCCTCGTGGGGACCTGCCGCAGCCAGAGGTAGGAGCCGATGAGGACCATCAGGGGATTGGTGGCCCGCACGAGCGAGGCCTTGGACGCCTCCAGGTATTGCAGCCCCGTGAAGAGGAGGAGAACCCCGGCGAAGGGGCCGAGGAAGGCGCCGATGGCGATCTCGGCGAAGGTGTAGAGACCGGGAAAGGGCGGCGCCCCCGACCGGAAAAGGACGATCACGGCGGTGGTGGAAAAAAGGAGAAAGGTCCGGTAAGCGGAGAAGGCGAGGGGGTGGACATCCCGCAGGACCACCTTGATGAGGATGGTGTTGATGGAGAAGAGGAGGGAGAGGAGAAGGATCAGGAGAAAGCCTATGAAAACGGCCTTGCCGGACTTGTAGGTCATCAGGACGACACCGATGCCGAGGATGAGGCCTCCGATGGCCTCCACCGTGGTGAAGTGTTCTTTCAGGAAGATGATGCCGAGCAGGACGGTCATGACGATGGAGATGTTCCCGTAGAACGACGCCACGGCCGGGTTCATCAGACGGATGGTGTAGAAGAAGAGGAAGGTGGCGCTCACTTCGAAGATTCCCATGAGGACGGTGAGGGGCAGCCACTTCCTGGGAATCGTAAAGGTCTTCAGATTGTTGCCCCGGACCATGGTCGCGAGAAAATAGACGCTGGCGCAGAGAAACCAGTAGAAGAGGAAGGGGTAGAGCCCCATGCGGGGCTGAACATCCTTCGTGATGAGGAAAACGATGGACAGGGTGACGTTGGCAAGCAGGATAAGCCCGTAACCCTTCAGAGGTTTTCCGTGTATCTCCATAGCGTCATTATACCCGGAATCGGGGGAAAAGACAGGGTTTCTTCCATTCGGGGGGAGATTTCCTTAAACGCGCGTGATTTTCGTGGTATAAGGGTGGCAATGTCACGGCAAAACGCGGAGCCCACGATTGGATGAAAAGATAGAAAACCTGAAACGCCTCTTCGAGCCGGAGACCGTCGCCGTAGTCGGGGCCTCGGGTAATCCCTCGAAACTGGGATTCCACGTGATGAAGAGCCTGGTTACGGGCGGATATGCGGGAAGGATTGTCCCCGTCAACCCGAGGGGGGAGGCCATCTTCGGGTTGTCCCCGGCGCCTGACCTCGCGGCGTGCCCCGGTGCCGTCGACCTGGCCGTGGTGGTGGTTCCCGCCGCGAGGGTCCCGGAGGTCTTCCACCAGTGCGCGGAGAAGAAGGTGGGGGGAATCGTCCTCATCACCGCGGGATTCAAGGAGATCGAGGATCCGGCGGGCGCCCGGCGCCACAACGAGGTCAAGACCATTGCGGACACCGCGGGGATTCCGGTCATCGGCCCCAATACCTTCGGCGTGGTCAACTATGCCAACGCCTTGAACGCCACCTTCACGCCGGAATTTTCCCGTGCGCGGCGCGGGGGAATCGCCTGCGTGAGCCAAAGCGGGGGGATCGCCCATCTTCTCGCCTTCCTTGCCATGCGGCAGAACGCGGGGTTCAGCAAGATCATCGGCCTGGGAAACCGCCTTAACATCGATTTTCCGGAGATAGTTGACTACCTTTCCGAGGATCCGAACACGCGCGTGCTGATGCTCTACGTGGAGGGCATGGACGATCCCCGGCGCATGATGGCGCGGCTGAAGGCCGCGCGGGAGAAGAAACGGGTGGTGGTTTACAAAACGGGCCGATCCGCCCTGGGGGACAAGGCCTCCCTTTCCCACACCGGTTCCATGGCCGGCAGTCACGAGGTTTACATGGGCGCCTTCCGCCAGGCGGGGATCCTAACCGTGGATAGCACGGAGGAACTCTTGGACACGGCCAGGGCCCTGGACGGGTGCCCGCTGCCCCGGGGACCCCGGATCGCCGTTCTCTCCGCCCAGGCGGGTCCCGGCATTGCCGCGGCGGACGTGTGCGGGGAGGCGGGGCTCGACCTAGCCGCCTTCGAGGCGGCCACCCAGGCGCGTATCAACGAATGTCTGCCGCCCTTGGCGCTTCGAACCAATCCCGTGGATATGGGACCCGCATGGTACGACAGCGAGGCCTTGAGCCGCCTTATCCGGGCCGTCATGGAGGATCCTAATGTGGATGGCATCCTGCTTCTCACCATGTTCGCCTCCGCCAACGTGGGGATCGTGGAAGGGATGCGGGAGGTTCTTGCCTCGTGGCATCAGCGAAAACCGGTGGTAAGCTGTATCCTTGCCCCGGAGGGGATCTGGGACGCCCAGGTCCGAGAACTGGAGGAAGCAGGCGCGCTGGTTGACTTTCCCACCCCGGAACGGGCCGCCCGCGCCATGGGAAATTTGTGGATAAGCGGAACATTATCGAAATCCAGGTATTAAGGGCTATTCAATACTTATCAGGGAGGGTAACCTATGACCTACGAAGCAGTCCTGGTGGAAAAGACGGAGCATATCGGCATCATCACCCTGAACCGCCCGGAGAAACTCAACACCTTCAACGTCCCGCTGGGGCGGGACCTCAACGCCGCCCTGGAGGAGTTGGACGGGGACGGGGACACCTACGTGGTCATCATCCGGGGCAGCGGAAAGGTCTTCAGCGCCGGGATCGACATCACCGACTTTCCCATGAAGGGCATCCTCGAATACCGGCCGTGGATCACCCTGATGGAGAAGATGACCCTGACCATCGCCCGGATGAAAAAGCCGGTCATCGCCGCGGTGCACGGCGTGGCGGCGGCCAACGGGGCTGGGCTGGTGGCGGCGGCGGACCTGGCTATCGCCACGGAGGGGGCCCGGTTCGGCCTGACGGCCATTGACGTGGGCCTGTTCTGCATGGGGCCCGCGGTGCCCATGGACCGGTGCGTGGGAAAGAAACATTGCCTGGAGCTGCTGCTGACCGGTGAGCTGATCGACGCGGCCAAGGCGGAGCGCATCGGCCTGGTCAACAAGGTGGTGCCGGAAGACAAGCTGATGGAGGAGACCATGGCCCTGGCCCGGAAACTGGCCGCCAAGAGCCCGTTGGCCCTCCAGATGGGCAAGGAGACCTACTACACCATGATGGACATGCCTTACGACAAGGCTCTCCAGTATGCCAACGAGATGTTTTCCGAGCTTTGCACACTGAAGGACGCCGAGGAGGGTGTCAAGGCCTTCCTGGAAAAACGCCCGCCCAAGTGGCGCATGGAATGAAACGCAGGAATTTCTCCGGAAAATTTCCCTTTTGGGGAAAATCGTGATAAATAAAAACACCTGTCCCAGGCAGGTTGGTGAATCATCGTTTATTTAAAAAGCGCGTTCAACGGCGGTCAAGGTTTTTCCTTGAGATTCATTTGAGAGGCTTTCGTTGAATCCCGGCAAATGGGAGTGTTTAAGGTGTGTGAAAGCTAATGGCGGAGGTGTGGCGTCGCTTGGCCCTCGTGGTCGGCGTGACCTTGACCGTCTGCATGTATCTTGTCGCGGACCTTTCCCCCCGCGTGACTGTGGAGGCCGTCAACTTCGCGAAGGAGCAGAAAAGCCAGACTCGTTTCATGGGGTTCATCTCCGAGCGGCGGCGCTACCTCGCCGCTTTGCCTCTGGAGTCCTATATCCAAAAGATCGTGTCGGGGAAGAAGCTTCCGGAAAGCGCGAAATCGGCCGCCTTCGCGGCACGGGCCGATGCCGTTTTGCGAAATACCGGCGGGGGCGACCCTTGGAGGAAGTCCCTGGGACCGGGGCCCAGGCTCTGGTTCAAGCTGCGGGCGCCGCCCGTTAAAAACCTCTCCGGCCGTCTCGCGTCGGATCCCCGTCGTTCCCTCTATCTTCCCTATGAAACAGGCGGGAAGCTCCGCTATTTAAGGTTCAGCCTCCATACCTTTCAGCTAAGTGATTTCGCCATCGGGACGGGCTACCGGGGCTTTACGCCCCCGAACCGCCTCTTCTATCCCTTGAGAGGGTGGGCGTGGCTGCCGGCACTGCTGGGCCTGCTTTTTTACCTGTGGATCCCCCAGCCACCCCGGGACGAGGCAACCGTCACGGTTTCGAGGGTGAGCGCGGTGACGGGGGACATCCTTGCCATCCTCTTTTTCGGTTTCTTCTTCAGCCTGCCCTTTTTCATCTGTGGGTCGGTCCAGGCCGTCTCCCGGTGGGGCCCCCTGGCGCTGTTTCTCTGGCCCTTCGCCCTCGCCGGGCTCTACATGCTGAAGGTCAACACGCGATACGCCGCTTTCGTCGCGCGTTTCGTGCCGGGGGGGATCTATCTCCGCTCCCTCTCTCTCGACGAAGTCATCCGCTATGACGAAATCGAAGCGGTGACGCCGGCGGTTTTGAAAAACCCGCGGTGGCTTGGCGTCCTCTCGGGGGTTGCCGCCCTTTTTTCGCGGGGCGCCGACCAGGCGAGGATGGCGGGGCAGACCCTCCTGACTTCTTCGGCGAGTTACGGCGGCCTTCATTTCAGGCTCAAGGATGGACGCGTCTTCTTCCTCTGGGCCGAGGACCAGCGGGGCAACCTGATTTTCAAGGGCCTTGACCGCCTGCTCGACGAGCTGAAGGCGGCGGGCGTGTGGAAGGACGTGACGCCCGTGGAGAAAAGGGGCTTTGGTACCGGCGTGGTGACCGGGTCCTCGCGAAAAGGCGGCAAGTCGGCCCGCCCCCCGCGGCGCGTCCGGCCCATGCTGCGCTACTGCCTGGCGCCCCTGTTAATCGTCGCCGCCTTTATTCTCCTCGACAGGGTGGCCACCGCCCGGGACGGCGCCCTGCTTTTACGGCCTGTCACCGGGGAGAAGAACGTGGAGGTAAAGCCCCCCCGCCCCGGGCCGAATCTCCCCCCGCTGAAGAAATCGGAAGTGGCCTGGCGAAGGACCCTGGACGGCCGCGGAGACACCCTGGGTAAATATATCGTCCGGGCGGGGGATGGAGATTTCCTCGTGGCGGGAATGTCTTATCGGGGGCGTTCCGATATCCTTTTGCTTCGCGCGGATGGACAGGGCCGGGTCCTCTGGAGAAAAACCTACGGGGGTGCGGGAGACGAACGGCCCGCCGGAATCGCGGCGGCCGGGGAGGGAACGTTCGTCGTCGCGGGCACGCGGGGGCCGGCGCTCTTCCATGACGTCTATCTCTTGAAGGTGGATGAAGCAGGGAAGATCCTCTGGGAAAAAACGTGGGGGAACACAAACGCGGACGAACAAGCGGTGGGCATGGCCCTGGAAAAGGACGGGACGCTGGCGGTGGTTGTGGATATCGGATACCGTCCCACCCTTGTTTTCTTTTCCCGAAAGGGACGGTTCCTCTCGCGCCGGAGAATTACGACGGCCCTAACAGGGGAGAAAAGGCTTTTCGTGGGAAATATCCTTGCCCTTCCCGATGGCGCCCTGGTGATTTGCGGTGTCGTGAAACGCGAAGGCCCCGGTTTCCAGGACGCCTTCCTCATGAAACTAACCCCCCGGGGGGCGCGTGTCTGGTGCAAGACCTACGGCGGCGAGGGGAAACAGGTTGCCCGCGCCGTCCACGCCATGCCGGACGGCGGGTTCCTCCTGACCGGTAGCAAGGGGTTTTTCAATGAGAACACCCAGCGGGCATGGCTCGTTCGAACCGGCCCGAAGGGCGTCCAGGTGTGGGAAAAGACATTCGAGAGCCCCGGCAATGCCGGCGGAGACGCGGCCGTCACGCTTCACAGCGGCGGGGCCGTGATCCTGGGCTTCCTGACGCTCCCGCGCGCGTCTGCTGATGACACCCTTACCGGGATTAACGCGGAGGGGGATATCCTTTGGGAACGCCGGATTGAGCGAAATACCGGCGTCAGCGACCTCGTCGCCGCGGGCGAGGGGGACATTGTCTTGACAGGGAGCACCTCGAAAAAGGATCGGGGGGGATTAGACAGGAAACTGATGATTATGAAAATTCACGTAAACTCGGAATAAAGGGAGAAAACGATGGAACTTTTTTTGGGCATTCTCGTGGCGGTCGCCTTGGCCCTAGTGATCATGTTTTTTCAGAAGAAAAAGATGAAACAGGCCTGGCAGGGCACGGTGACCAAAATCAAGGAGCAGGCGGATTATTACGATGACGAGAACAATTTCCGGGAGGGACTTGTGCGCGTTTATTACCAAACGGACGCGGGCAAAAAAGGAAAAAACCGTTTGCAAAAGCGGCACTACGGTAAGGTGTTCCCCGGCCTGAAGGTCGGCGACCACTTGGTCAAGGAGACGGGGGATGTGTATCCAAAGGTTCACAGTGTCCATTCGAGAGCGTGAGTAGTGCGCATCACGGCCGCCGGAGGCGGCATGTCACGGCCTTTATAAGGAGAGGAAAATCATGTACCGGAAACATCGCCTATTAACTTGTCTGGCCCTTTTTGCCCTGATTTTTACCCTCTTTTCCCCCTTGGCGGGACATGCGGCGGACCCGGTTGCCGACGCCCTCTCCCGGTGCGCGCAGAGCCGCCTGCAAGACAAGGACGCCATCGAAACCGTATTCAGGCACCTCGACATCACGACGAAGGCCGACGAGGCGGCGTTCCTGAGAAAGGTCCGCGCGGCGGCGAAGGGCGTGAAGGGGGTGAATCCCCGGGTCTTTGAAAGCGAGATCCGGGCGGCACTGGACAAGAAGCGGTTCAACACGGTGAACGCCCTCCTGAAGAAGGTTTACAAAGAATACGGCAAAGGCCTGGATGTGGTGGTCCGGACCGGGTCTTCGGGCATCCGCTATCTTGAGTTGGAGGGAAAACGGCGGGGGCACGCGGGCTATCGCCTCCTTTTCTCCGATGACGACATATCCTTCGTGGGGGAAAAGGCCGTGCAGGCGGCAAAATATTTCAACCAACTCGTCGAGAAGGAGGGGCTGGAGGCCCTCAAGGTCAAGGGCTTCGACATCGTGCACCTGAAGAATATCCGGGGCATCGATCTTCACCTGCTCAACCTCCTCGAAGAGGAAAAGTTCGTGGGCGAGGCGGCCATGGCCGGCATCAAGAAGGAGATGCTGATCAAGGGCGCCGTCATCGCGGAGAACGAGAGCGGAAAACTCGTGTCCCATGCCGAATCCCTGAGTTCGTACATCAAAGACAAAACAAGCAGTATCCTCGCCAATGAATTTGACGAGAAACTCGTTCGAGAAGCGGTAAGGAAGCACGGCGCCATGACCATGGTGGGGAGCTGCGAGCGGCAGGTCACCGGGGCCCACGGGGGATGGGAAAAACTGTCCGACCCGGAGAAGGTCAAGTACGTCTTGAGGGAACGTATCGCCCTGGAAGAGTCGGGGGCGCTTGGAAC
>JALSPC010000110.1 GCA_026986155.1 bacterium | reverse complement strand
GACGATATACGCCTGTTTCGGGTTAACCTTTGCGGGAACGGCGACGGTCAAAAAGCCGTTGTTCGCGGCGCTTCGCTTCAAGGTGAGGGCCTTGCGGAACTGACGGACGGGGTAGAGCTTTACATCCACCTTCGACGACATGATCCCCTTGCGGGTCCAACGTATCTCCAGACTCCGGGTTGGCTTTTTTTGGCGGGTCTTGACCAGTCCCGCATGATTCAGGACCCTGACGCTTACCCCGGTGATCTGCCCGGGGGAAACGGCGGCAGTAGGGAGCGTCGTGCGTGTCGTGTTCTTTTTGGGAACCTTTGCCTTCGATACACGCGCGGGGGTTCCCCCCTGCCCCAGCGCCTGCCCGGGCCGGATGAAGGCGTGGCGGGATTCCTGTCCGGAGGTCAATGCCTGCGGGGTGACGGTCCGCTTCCGCTTGTGGATACGCACGATGGGCGCGGCGATGGCAATCTTTAAGGAAGCGGCGTTACACTTGTAGAACTGTCTCTCCAGGGCCCGTTCCGGGTCTATCCGCACGGAGACGGTGTATTTCCCAACCTTGGGGGCCTGCTTCTGCGTGAAGACACCTGTATAGTCCTGCGTGCTTCTGGCCTTGATGTCGTATTCCTGCCAGGCGACCTGGGTTTTGCCAAGGTAGAAGGCGACCCGGACGTTCTTGACCTCTTTCGGCCCGTTGTTGACCACCGTGGCCGTGATGGTGACGGTATCGCCGAGGCGGGGGACCTTCGGGCTGATGGTAAGCCGCTTGACGGTCAGCAGGCTCTTGGGCGTGGCCTTGTGGACACGCTTTGCCTGTTCGGGAGAAACCCTTGTCGGCGCGGGCGCGGTATTGCCCCTCGTTTTCATCATTAGTGTCTGGGAAGTGAAGGCGGGAGCGGTTGTGTCTATAAGGAAGAAGGCAAACAGCAGGGCGAGAAGGGGCAGTGAAAGGCGGGCCTTTTTCATGAATGGCTCCTCTGTCGGGAAATAAAGGATTAGGTCATAGGTGGCAAATGGACGCGCTGTTTATGAGTAAGTAGCAAAAATAGGGATAAAGTTCAAAAAAAGTATGAAGGCTGAAGAAAAAAAACACTTCTACCTTCAAGGCCGCGAAGCGGCCGTTTTTTTCAGACTTAATGTAGTGTCGCGTGACATGTCGCCTCCCGGTGGCCGTGATGAGCACGCTCCGCGTGCCGTGACGCGTGATCTGGGACGAGGCTTGTAGAATCGTTCCCGACTCCGATGCCGATCCCGAACCCGATGAAAGCACGCAAAACTTAACCACAAAAAACCTAAAACTTTTTCCCGTGTCACGTTCGTGGCGGGGGATCTTGTTCTTTCGCCTCTGTACCGAGTTTAAACATCTTGCGGATGGTTTCCACTACGGCGCCGCCCGCGCCGTTTTGTTCCGTCTGTTTCAGCATAACGGAAGGGCCGTGCAGGAGCTTGTTGACGATGGACTGGGTGAGCCGGTCAATGGCCTGTTGGTCCTTTTCGGAGAGGTTCTTGAGTTTTCCAAGGGTTTTTTTCAACTCCGCCTTCCGGATGGCGTCGGCGCGTTCCCGAAGAAGGCGGATGGTGGGAACGACCTCCAGGTTGTCCATCCAGTGGAGGAACTGGGCGACTTCCTCCTCGATAATCTTTTCCGCCTTCCGCGCCTCTTTCTCCCGTTCCTGCTGGTTGGCGGTGACCACCTCCTTCAGGTCGTCGATGTCGTAGAGATAGACGTTGGACAGGTCGTTGACCTTCTGTTCCACGTCTCTCGGCACGGCGATGTCGATGAAGAACATGGGACGGTTCTTGCGCCGCTTCATGGCCACCGCCACCGTGTCGGCCGTGACGATGGGTTCCGTGGCGCCCGTGGAGGTTAGGATGATGTCCACCTTCTCGAAGAGCGCGGCGTAATCGGTGAAGGGGACGGCCTGACCGCCGAAGTCCTCCGCCAGGGCGATGGCCCGGTTGAAGGTGCGGTTGGTGATGTAGATTTCGTAGATGCCGGCGTTGATGAAGTGCTTCGCGGCCAGCTCGCACATCTCTCCCGCGCCGATAAGCAGGACGCGGCAGGCGGAGAGGTCGTCGAATATTTTCTTGGCCAGTTCCACGGCGGCGAAGCTGATGGAGACGGCGGAGTTGGCGATGCGCGTCTCCGTGCGGACCCGCTTTGCCACGGAGAAGGCCTTGTGGAAGAGTCGGTTGAGGATGAGGCCCGTGGCCTTGTTCCGCGTGGCGAGCCCGTAGGCGTCCTTGAACTGGCCCAGGATCTGGGGTTCGCCCACGACCATGGAATCGAGGCTCGAGGCGACCCGGAAGATGTGCCGGATGGCGTGCGCGTCCGACAGGGCGTAGACACAGTGCCTGAAGGTCTCGAGGGGGACCTGGTGGAATTCCGAGAGGAACTGAAGAATGTTTTCCGTGTTGGAGGTTTCGGATTTGAAGACGCTGTAAACCTCCACGCGGTTGCACGTGGAGAGGATGGCGCTCTCCTTCACGCCGTCCAGGCGCTTGAGGAGCCGGAGGGAATCGGCCAACTGGGTTTCCTGGAAGGAGAGTTTCTCCCGGACCTCCACCGGGGCGGTCTTGTGATTCAGCCCGACGACTGTGATCAAGTCCCTCATGACCACCGCCCGTAGCTGTGGAGTCCGGAAAGGAGGAGGTTGACTCCCAGGAAGGTGAAGAGGACGAGGATGAATCCGATGATGGCCAACCAGGCCGCCTTTCTCCCCCGCCATCCCACGGTGAGGCGCTGGTGGAGCAGGGCGGCGTAGACGAGCCAGGTGATGAGCGACCAGGTCTCCTTGGGGTCCCAGCTCCAGTAGGAGCCCCAGGCGTATTCGGCCCAGATGGAGCCGGTGATGATGCCGAGGGTCAGCAAAGGAAAGCCGATGGTCAGCAGGCGGTAGTTGAGCTGGTCGAGCAAGGTCAGGGAGGGCAGGAGCCGGGTCATTTTCCCCAGTTTCTTCGTCTTGATGCGGTGCTCCTGGATGAGATACATGACGCTGAGGCAGAAGGTGAGGGCGAAGATGGCGTCTCCCAAAAAGGCGAGGATGACGTGAATGGGAAGCCAGATGCTCCTCAAAATGGGGGCCAGGGGAAAGAGCTCCGTGGTGACGGAGAGGCTGAGCAGGAGGAAGAGGACGGCGATGGGCGTGGCGAAGGAGAAGAGGACGGAGATGCCCTTGTAGCGGAAATGGAGAATCAGGAGGAAGAGGACAAAACCCCACGCGAAAAAGGAAAGGGACTCGTGGAGGTTCGTGATGGGAAAGTGCCCGGCCTGGTAGGCGCGCAGCAGGAAGGTGAGGGTATGGAAGGTGAATCCCGCCAGGAGGATCTTTCCTATCCACTTCAGGTGAGAGGGTTTGGGCGCGGCGACATAGACGAAAGAGAGCGTCATGCCGACGGCGTAGGACACGAGGGCGATGAGGGTGAGGGTAAGATACATGGCGGCTCCTACGATGATTCCAGCGACGCGGTCAGATCGGGGGGGACCGGCCGGTTCAGGACGGTCCGGAAGGCGGTTTCGAGAGCGTCCGCGAGGGCCTTTCGGTCCCCTGTTTTCAAGGTTTCCACAAGGTTTTCCCGCAAGAGGGTCCTGGAGATGTCCCGTATCTGTTCATGGGTGTAACCGTGGCGGAGGAGGTAGCCCCGGAGGGTACCCATCCAGTCGGCGAGGCGCTGGTATTCCAAGCCGAACTCCTCCTCGAGGCGCTCGCGGAGCCACCGGGCCAGGGCGGGGCTCTTGCCCGACGTGGAGATGGCGAGGATGAGGTCGCCGCGCCTCACGTGGGAAGGGACGAAGAAGGAGCACAGCTCCGGGTGGATGATGTCGTTGACGGGGATGTTGCGGGTCCGCGCCTGGCGGGAAACGCGGGCGTTCAGGTCCGGGTCGTCCGTGGCGGCAAAGACGATGGCGGCGCCCTCCAGGTCGGACTCCGAGAAATCCCTTCGGATCACCGTGATCTTCCCCGCGTCGGCCAGGGCCTGGAGTTCTTCCGTGATGGCGGGGCTTACAACGCGGATGTCCGCCCCCGTTCCCGCCAGGGTCTTCACCTTGCGCGTGGCCACGCCGCCGCCTCCCACGACGAGAACGTCGCGTCCTTGCAGGTTAGCCATCATCGGATAGAGGTTCATATCCCGAAGCGTTCCCTCATGGCGCGCAGGGCGCGCAGGTTGGGTTCGATGTCCTCTTCCCGGTGCTGTTCCAGGGTGTAGATGGGCCGCTTTCCATGTTCCCTGATATACTCAAAGAGGGGCGTGAAATCAATGGCGCCGCGCCCCATCACCAGGTGTTCGTCGTAGACGCCGTGGTTGTCGTGGAGGTGCAGCTCTTCGATGTGGGGGCCAAGCGTTTCCAGCCATTCTCCGACGGGGCACTTGGTGAAGATGGTAAGGTGCCCGATGTCGAGGCAGATGCCGGTGTTTTCCGGGCCAACGCCCTCGACGAGGCGGGCGAGCATCTCGGGGGTTTCGTCGAAGACGTTTTCCAGAAGCACCCGCGTGCCGGTCCGTTTCGCCGCCTCGCAGACCTGGCGCCAGCTCTCGATGGAGCGTTCCAGCCACGCCGCCTCCTTTTCGTAGTAGATCCATTTTATGAAGTTGGGATGGCAGACGATAACCTGGGGATGGAAGATCTCCGCGATGCGGCAGGTGTCGAGGAGGCGATCCATGCTGACCCGCCGAATCTTGTCGTCGAAAGAGGCGGGGCGCAGGTCCTCGAAGGGGGCGTGGAAGGTGCAGGGGATGCCCTCTTCCGCCAGGCGTTTGGCGACTGCGCGGTAGTCCTCTTCCCCAAAGGTGTCGAGAATTCTCGCGTCAAAATAGATCTCCGGCGCGAGCCGCATGGCGCACAGGAGGTCGAGTTTTTCTTTCAGGATATCGAAGGGGGCGTTGATGAAGGGTCCCTGGTTCATGGGTGTCTCCTTTTGTCGATTACGTTGTGAGTTTCCGCAGTTTTTCGAGGCTTCCGGGCTCGCCGAGGGCGATGACGGTATCCCCGGGGTTGAGGGTCTCTTCCGGGGAGGGATTGAAGAGCATGTCTTGGGCGGGGCGCTTGATGGCCACGACGATGACGCCGAAACGGTCCCGCATCCGCGATTCCTTCAGGGTGTTCCCCACGAGGCTCGAGGAGGGGGAGAGGGTGAATTCCTCTATCTGGAGGTTTAGCCCCCGTTTCTGGAAGACGGTTTCGGCAAAGTCCACGACGACCGGTCGCAGGATGATGTTCGCCATGCGGGCGGCGCCCATCCGGTAAGGAGAGACGACCTTGGTCGCTCCCGCGAGGAGAAGTTTCTTCTCCGTCTTGTCGTCGCTCGAACGGGCGAGAATAAAGAGGTTCGGGTTGAGTCCCCGGGCCGTCAAGGTGATGAAGAGGTTGTCCGCGTCGGTTTCCACCACCGTGACCAGGGCCCTCGCCCGCCGGATTCCCGCTTGGAGGAGGATTTCATCTTGTGTGGCGTCCCCCATCACGTAGAGGTAGCCCAGGTCTTCGATCTCGTTGATGGCGTCGGGATTGTTTTCCAAAACGACGAAGGGCTTTTGTGCCTGGCTGAGTTCATGGCAGATGAGGCTGCCGATCCGCCCGTAGCCGCAGATGATGACGTGGTCCTTGAGGTTCTTGATGTGTTTCTCCAATTTTTTCCTCCCGAAGAAGAAGAAGATTTCCGATTCCACGAGGAGCTTGGTGAAGCTTCCCACGATGTAGGCCACCACGATGACGCTGTAGAGGATGAGTCCCATGGTGAAATATTTCCCCGCTGTGCTCAGCGGGGCGATCTCGCCGTAGCCCACCGTGGTGACGGTGATGATGGTCATGTAGAGGCTGTTGAGCCACGTCCATCCCTCGATGAAACGGTATCCGGCCGTCCCTAACGCGAGGAGGAGAAAGAGGAGGGCGAGGGCGAGTCCCGCGTGGTAAGCGATCTTGGAGCGGATGTAGATGGGGAGCCTATTGAAGAGGTTCATGGAAAGCGCTTAAATCTCTTCCTCGTCCAGCTCCGGAATCTCCGCCCCGTAGAACATCTGGCCGTAGATCCGGTGGAAGGGAGACCAGGCGGAGTCCTCGGAGGCGTGTTTGCGGATGTGGCTGTAGACCCCCATGAGCTTGGCGTCCAGGTTGTCGATGAAGTGGAGGGCGATGGCCTCGAGGGTCATGGGGAGCTTGGGGGAGCCGAAGGCGTAGTCCCCGTGGTGACTCAGGATGAGGTGCTTGATCTGCTGGAGTTTCTTTTCGGGGAAGCCGGGTATCCCGGCGGCGGCCTCGTCGATCATCTCCACGCCGATGACGAGATGCCCGATGAGCTTTCCCTCCGTTGTGTAGTCGAAAGAGGGCATGCTGGCCAGTTCCCGCGTCTTGCCCACGTCGTGGAGGACGGCCCCGGTGATGAGGAGGTCCCGGTTGAGGGGGAGGCCCTCCTGGTCGTAGTGCCGGACGACGCGCTCGGCGATCCGGGCGATGGAGAGGGTATGCTCCAGGAGCCCCCCGATCCAGGCGTGGTGCATTGACTTGGCCGCTGGGGAACGAGCGAAGGTTTTCATGAAGCCCTCGTCGGCGAAGAAGGCGGTCAGTAGCGCCTTGTAATCGGGATCCTTCAGGCTCTCGATGAGTTTTTTTAACGACTGGGTCATTTGCTCGATGTCCTTCTTCCCAACGGGGAGGAAGTCCTCCGGGTTGACCTTTTCCACGGGGACCTTGTGGATGGATGAGATGTTGACCTGGAGTTCCCCCTGGAACTGGGTGATCAGGCCCTTGACGCGGACGTAGTCGTTGATCTTGAAATGGCGGGCGTGCTCGTGGGCCTGTTCCCAGACCCTTCCCTCAATCTCTCCCGTCTTGTCCTGGAGGCGGATACGCAGGTAGGGCTTCCCGTTCCGTGTCTCCAGGACGCGCTTGTCCTGGACGAGGAAGAGGGAGTCGATGTTTTGGTTCTCCTGGAGGTCCTGGATGAAAATCTTGTTCATGTCCTTATCCTTTCTCGTGAAATAAATGCCGGAATCCCCGGGTGTCGAGGGGAAGGGGCGTACCGTCCTTTAATACCCGGATCCCGGGCGAGGCGACGACACGGCCGATGGGGGTAAGGGGCGCGGGAGGGGAAGCGGGGAATGCCCCCGGGGGAACTGGCGAGGCAAAGAGGAGTTCGTAGTCCTCTCCTCCCGTCAGGGCGAGGACTTCCGGCTCTTGACGGAGCCGGGGTGCGATCCTTTGAAGGGGGTCGGAAAGGGGGAGGGCCTCCACCTGGATCTCCGCTCCCAGGGAGGTGCCTTCCAGGAGATGTTCCAGGTCGGCCAGCAATCCGTCGCTGATGTCGATCATGGCGGTGGCGAGGCCCCGCGAGGCGATGAATTCCCCCAGCGCCGGACGCGGGGGAGGGTCGAGGTGCCGCGCGGCGAGAAACGCTTCGTCCTCCGTTTCCGAAGCGGATGTGCCCCGGTTTTTCAGGAGGAGGAGACCGGCGGCCGCGTCCCCGAGAGTGCCGGACACATATAAGGTATCCCCGGGATCGGGATGGTGGCGCGGGACGGGCTGGCCCGCCGGACACGTTCCGAGAAGGGTCAGGGCGGCCATGACGGGACCGGGAGAGCGGGAGGTGTCCCCCCCGACGAGGGTGACTCGGAAGGCCTCGAGGGTCTCCTTCAGGCCCCGGGAGAAGTCCTCCAGCCAGCCTTTTTTCAGGGGATCGGGCAGGGCGAGGGACAGGAGGGCGTGGGTGGGATTCCCGCCCATGGCGGCGATATCGCTCACGTTGACCTTGACCAGTTTTCTCGCCAGTTGGAAGGGAGACATCCAGCGTGCCTCGTAGTGGACATCCTCCACCATCATGTCGTGGGTGACGAGGAGGGAACGCCCGGCCGGGCCGGGTAAAACGGCGGCGTCATCCCCGATGCCGGTGATGACATCCCCTGCCGATGGGTTACCGATGCCGCGAAAGAAGCGGTCGATGATGTCGAACTCGCTCCACTGGACCTCCCCCACGCCTCAGGGCTCCCCGTCTTTTTTCTTCTTCTTTTTCGCGGCGCGGGCCTTTTCGAAGATATCTTCCGTCAGCGCGATGGGGAGGATCTCGTCCATCCGCTTCACGGGGATGATCTTGAGCTTGTTCTTGACGTTCTTGGGAATCTCGCTCAGGTCCTTCTTGTTCTCGAAGGGGATGAGGACCGTCTTTATCCCCGCGTGGGTGGCCGCCAAGAGCTTTTCCTTCAGCCCCCCGATAGGCAGGATGCGGCCGTGCAGGGTGATCTCGCCCGTCATGGCCACGTTCCAGTGAACGGGCGTGTGGGTCAGGACCGAGATGAGAGAGGTGGCCATGGTGACCCCCGCGGAGGGGCCGTCCTTGGGGATGGCGCCGGCGGGAACATGGATGTGGATATCGTAATCCTTGAAGACAGATTCCCTGATGCCGAGGCGCCTGGCGTTGGCCCTGGCGTAGGTGAGGGCGGCCTGCGCCGACTCCTTCATCACGTCCCCCAGCTGTCCCGTGAGGGTGAGCCGTCCCTTCCCTTTCATGATGGAGGCCTCCACGTGGAGGATCTCGCCGCCGTACTGGGTCCAGGCGAGCCCAGTGGTGACGCCCACCTGGTCCTCCCGGACCCCTTCCTCGTCCAGGAACTTGGGAACGCCCAGGAACTTGTGGAGGTTGGCGGCGGTCACCCGGGTCTTCCCCTTGTGGGTTCCCTCGGCGATCTGCTTTGCCACCTTCCGGCAGATGTTGGCGATTTCACGCTCCAGGTTCCGCAGGCCCGCCTCGCGGGTGTAATGGTGGATGATGCTCAGCAGCGCCTTGTCGGAGATCTCCAGGTCCTTTTCGGTGATGCCGTTTTCCTCCACCTGTCTCGGGATGAGGTATTTCCGGGCGATCTTCAGTTTTTCCTCGTCCGTGTAGCCGGAGAGCTGCAGGATCTCCATCCGGTCCTTCAGGGCGGAGGGGATGGGATCGGTGAGGTTGGCGGTGGTGATGAACATGACCTCGGAGAGGTCGAACGGCACGTTGAGGTAGTGATCGCTGAAGGCGTTGTTCTGCTCCGGGTCGAGGACCTCCAGCAGGGCGGAGGCCGGGTCACCGCGGAAGTCGGTGCCGATCTTGTCGATTTCGTCCATCATGAAGACGGGGTTCTTGGTGCCCGCCTGCTTGATGCCCTGGATGATGCGGCCGGGCAGGGCGCCCACGTAGGTGCGGCGGTGTCCGCGGATTTCCGCCTCATCCCGCATGCCGCCGAGGGAGATACGCACGAACTTGCGCCCCAGCGCCCGGGCGATGGACTTGCCCAGCGAGGTCTTTCCCACGCCGGGAGGCCCCACGAAGCAGAGAATGGGGCCTTTCAGCTTCTTCCGCAGCTTGTTGACACTCAGGTATTCAAGGATGCGCTCCTTTATCTTTTCCAGGTCGTAGTGATCCTCGTCCAGGACCTCCTTGGCCTTCTTGATGTCCAGGTTGTCCTTGGTGGTCTTCTTCCAAGGGAGTTCCACCATCCATTCCAGGTAGGTGCGAATGATGGAGGCCTCCGCCGAGTCGGGGTGCATCTGCTCCAGGCGGGAAAGTTGCTTTAAGGCCTCCTTCTTAACATCCTTTGGCATCTTGGCCTTTTCGATGGCCTTCTTAAACTCGTTGATTTCCTTGGTCTTTTCGTCGCCTTCCCCCAGCTCGTTCTTGATGGCCCGCAACTGCTCCCTCAGGAAAAACTCCCGCTGCATCTTGGTCATCTCTTCCTTGGCCTGGGACTGGATCTTGGCCTGCATCTCCAGGACCTCCAGCTCCTTTCCCAAGACCTCGTTGAGCCGCTTGAGCCGCTGGATGGGGTCCTGGATCTCCAGGATCTCCTGGGATCTTTCCACGTTGAGCCCCAGGTTGGAGGCGATGAGATCGGCCAGCCGCCCTGGGTCCTCGATGTTGTCGAGAATGACAACCAGGTCGGGCGAGAGAATCTTACCGTAGGAGACGATCTTCTCCAGCTGTTCCTTGACCGTCCGCATCAGGGCCTCGATCTCCAGGGTGATCTCGGGAACGGGGGTCTCCTTGATTTTCTCTATCTTGACCACGTAGTAGGGCTGTGTCTGGACGAAATCGAGGATTTTCCCCTTCGTCAGGCCTTGAACCAGGATCTTGATGCGGCCGTCGGGAAGTTTCAGCATTCGCATGATGGTGGCGACGGTTCCGACGGAATAGATGCCCTCCGGCTTGGGTTCCTCCTCCGCCATGTTCTTCTGGGCGGCGAGAAAGATGAGCCGGTTCTTGGAAAGGGCATCGTCCACCGACTGGATGGAGGATTCCCGCCCCACGAAGAGGGGGATGATCATGTAGGGATAGATGACGATGTCGCGGACCGGCAGGAGGGGAAGGATGTCGGGGATCTCTGTCTTTTGTTCTTCCTTGGATTCCCCCTCGTTTGACGCGGATTCTTCACCAGTCTCACCGGGTGAATCGGGCGATTGCGCCGTTTCTATTTCCTCCGCCCCTCCGGGGGCTTCACCGCCCGTTTGGACAGGGCCGGTGGGTTCCTCGCCAGGCTTGTCTTCCATGGGATCTGTCTCGTTTTCCGGTTCCGTGTCGTGGATCCGTTCAGGGTCTTTGGTGCTCAATGGGTCTCTTCCTCCTCTTCCTTGATGATCTCGATGTGATGGGGGACGGTCTGTTTCAGGGGAATCGTGAGAATCAGCGTTCCTTTCCGCATCTCGGCCTTGGCCTGGTCCGGGTCATACCGTTCCGGGATGTTGATCTTCCGGAT
>JALSPC010000109.1 GCA_026986155.1 bacterium | reverse complement strand
CGGCGGACCTGGTTACGGAGATGCGCGAGATAAAACATCCCTATAAAAAGGGGATCAAGGCGCAGCGGGGGGTGGAGTTTTGAGTCAAAACGGCCTGGAATACGGTTACTGCCAGAAATACAACAAAAAGATCCTCTTGGACGAGAACGCGGAATGCGTCCATCCCCGCGAATACTGTAAATTCCGGCCGTCTTGCCTCATCAACGAGCTTGGAAAGGAAAACCGGCGGCGGAAGCGCGCGGCCGAGGCCCATGCGCCCAGCCTGGGAACTCTCCACGGGGTCGGAGTGGGGCCGGGAGATCCCGCCATGATCACCCTCCAGGCCGTGGAGCGGCTGAAGAAACTGGACATTATTTTCGCCTCCAAGAAGGCGGGCGTGGAGGAGAGCATCGCCCATACCGTCGCGAAGCCCCATCTCCCCCCCGCGGCGGAGGTCCGATTTCTCGAATTCGAGGCTACCTACGACCGGGAGGCCTTCGACGCCCAGTGGGCGAAAAACGCGAAGGTGGTTCTCGAGGCTCTGAAATCCGGGAAAGACTGCGGATATATCACCCTGGGGGATCCCTCGCTTTACAGCACCTTCTCCCACCTGGCCCGGAACCTCCGGAAGATGGAGCCGGCCGTGAGGCTGGAGATTATTCCAGGGGTGTCGATGGTAACGGCCGCGGCGAACCTTCTGAACGTTCCCCTCGCCATCGACGGGGAGAGCCTGACCCTTATCCCCTCGGCCCAGGTGGCGCCCGCCCATCTTCGGGATCTGCTCCGGGATTCGGACAACCTGGTGTTCATGAAGATTCCCAGCGACGCCCAGGAACTCATCAAAAGCCTCGAGGCGGAGGGACTTCTGCATCATGCCATCTGGATCCAGAAGTGCTGCCTCCCCGGACAGAGGGTCGTGAAGGAATTGAACCATGAGGCCCTGGAGGAGGAGCAGGAACGGTATCTCTCCCTCATGATCGTGAAAAAAAAGGGAATGGTGTAGCAGGAGGCATATAAGTGGTTATGAAGAGTTACAGGAAGGAATTATGGTTCAACATCCCGAGCCGCCGGGCCTTTGTGAATATTACCCCCCAGGTCGAGGCGTGCCTCCGGGAGAGCGGCATCCGGGAGGGACTGTGCCTGGTCAACGCTATGCATATCACGGCCTCGGTCTTCATCAACGACGACGAATCGGGCCTGCACCAGGACTACGAGCGTTGGCTCGAGCGGCTGGCGCCCCACGAACCCGTCTCCAAATATTTGCACAACAGGACGGGGGAAGATAACGGCGACGCCCACCTGAAACGGCAGGTCATGGGCAGGGAAGTGGTCGTGGCCGTGACGGAAGGGCGGCTCGATTTCGGGCCGTGGGAGCAGATCTTCTACGGGGAGTTCGACGGCCGCCGGCGCAAGCGGGTCCTCGTCAAGATTATCGGGGAATGAGGAAATCCGCCGCGCGTGGATTGACATCACCCGGAAAATGTGTTTGATTATTTTCTTTAATTGGAGGTGTTTTTGAAAGGATCCATCAAAATCGATTCAAGTCAATGCAAGGGATGCGCCTTTTGCGTCGAGGCATGCCCCAACGGCGTGATTGAGATCGGCGCGAAGCGGAACGCCATGGGGTATTTTTACGCCGTGGTGAAGAAGGATGGCGCGAAGGACGGCAAGGGATGCACGGGATGCACCCTGTGCGCCGTCATGTGTCCCGAGGTTGCGATAGAGGTGTATCGTGAAGAGAGATGAAAAACCTTCCCTGATGCGGGGAAGCCATATCGTGGCGGAGGCGGCCCTTCGCGCGGGGTGCCGCTACTACTTCGGCTATCCCATTACTCCCCAGAACGAACTGCCGGAGTACATGTCGAGACGGTTGCCAGAAGTGGGTGGCGTCTTTGTCCAGGCGGAGAGCGAAATCGCCTCCATCAACATGGTCATCGGGGCCAGCATGGCAGGGGCCCGGGTCATGACCTCTTCCTCGTCACCCGGCATCAGCCTCAAGCAGGAGGGGATCTCCTACCTGGGCGGCCTGGAGCTTCCCGCCGTCATCGTGAACATGATGCGGGGAGGGCCGGGACTCGGCAACATCGCGCCCTCCCAGTCGGACTACTTTCAGGCGACCCGGGGCGGCGGCCACGGCGACTACCGCACCATCGTCCTGGCGCCCGCTTCCGGGCAGGAGCTCTGTGATTTGACCTACAAAGCCTTTGACCTGGCGGATCATTATCGGACGCCGGTTCTCATCCTGGCCGACGGGATGATGGGGCAGATGATGGAACCGGTTCGCTTCCCCGTCCTGCGGGACGTGGGGAAACTCCCAAGGAAGCCCTGGGCTATCACGGGCGCGAAGGGGCGAAAAAGCCATTTCATCCGCTCGTTGATCCTCGATCCCGGCCAGATGGAAGAACACAACTGGAAGCTGATGCGGAAATACGAGCAGATAGCGGATGCCGAGGTGAGATTCGAATCGTTCAAGACAGATGACGCGGACTTGGTCATCGTGGCGTTCGGAACGGCGGCGCGCATCGCGAAAGCGGCCGTCAAGCGGGCGCGCAACGAGGGGCTCAAGGTGGGTCTGTTCCGGCCCATCACTCTCTGGCCTTTCCCCAAGAAGCCCCTCCAGGAGGTGGCGAAGCGCGTCAAGCACTTTTTCGTGTTCGAGTTGAACGCGGGGCAGATGGTGGAGGATGTCCAGCTGGCGCTTTCGGGGCAATCGGATGTCTTCTTTTACGGCCGGCCGGGGGGCGTCGTTCCCAACCCCGCCGAGATATCCCGGATCGTCTCGCGCCAGTTCTTTCAGAAGGAGATTGGTTAAATGAAGAAGGTTTTTGGGAGGCCCAAGACCCTCAAGCCAGTTCCCTATCACTACTGCCCGGGGTGCGGCCACAGCCTGCTGCACCGTATCGTGGCGGAGGTGATCGAGGAGATGGGCGTGGAGGAGATTGCCATCGGCGTGCCGCCCGCGGGATGTGCCGTTTTGGCTTATAATTATTTCGACGTGGACATGGGCGAGGCCGCCCACGGCCGCGGCGCCGCGCTGGCCACGGGTGTCAAGCGGGTCTTGCCGGATCACCTGGTCTTTACCTACCAGGGAGACGGAGACATCGCGGCCATCGGGACGGCGGAGACCGTCCACGCGGCGAACCGGGGCGAACGCATCACCTGTATCTTCGTCAACAACGCCGTCTATGGGATGACGGGGGGACAAATGGCCCCTACCACCATCCTGGGACAGACGACGACCACCTCTCCCGGCGGGAGGGTGGGAAACCGGGACGGCTTTCCTCTCAACCTGAGCGAGATGCTGGCCGTCACGCGGGGGAGCGCCTACATCGAACGGACCTCCGTCACCTCCCCGGCGGGGATACGGGCCACGAAAAAGGCTGTCCGGAAGGCCTTCGAGATCCAGCTCAAGGGTCTGGGCTTTACTCTGGTGGAGGTTCTGTCGCCGTGTCCCACCAACCTGAAGATGAGTCCCATCGAGGCGTGCCGGTGGGTGGACACGGAGATGGTCAACTACTTCCCCCTGGGCGTGATCAAGGATGTCACCGCGCCGGAGGAGGGCAAAAATGCTCATTAAAACCATATTCGCCGGATTCGGGGGACAGGGTGTCCTTTCCATGGGCTACGTCTTGGCATACGCCGCCATGGTGGAGGGGCTCCAGGTAACCTACCTTCCCTCTTACGGCGCGGAGGTGCGGGGCGGAACGGCCAACTGCACCGTGGCCATCTCCAACGAGGAGATCGCCTCTCCCATCGCCTCGGCGCCCGACAACGTGGTTGTCATGAACAATCCCTCCCTTGAAAAGTTCCAGCACCAGATCCTCACGGGCGGGGTGATGTTCATCAATACCAACCTGGTGGAATCCCGGCCGGTCCGCGGCGACATCGTTCTCTATGAGATTCCCTGCAACGACCTGGCACACGACCTGGGAAGCGACCAGAGCGCCAACATGGTCATGCTCGGGGGATTCATCGAAAAGACGGGGCTGGTCAAAATGGAAAGCGTCCGAAGCGCCATAGGTGACGTTTTCAAGGAGAAAAAGAAAGCGAAGGAAATGAACCTCAAGGCCCTCGACGTGGGGTTCGATTACATGAGGAACAACGGAGGAAAGGCCTGATGCCGATAAAACAGATATCGATAAGCCTGGAAAACGTCCCGGGCAAGTTGTCGGAAGTCAGCGAGATCCTGGGGAAGAACGGGATTAACATCATCGCTATTAGCGTCGTGGACGCGGCGGACATCAGCTCCATCCGGATCGTGGCCAACGACCCGGACAAGGCGATGGAGATATTGAAAAGCAACCACTACATCATCCATCCCGCCGACGTGTTGGCGGCGGAGGCCCCCCATCATCCCGGCGGGCTCAACGCCATTCTGAAACCGCTGAAGGAGAAGAATATCAACGTCTCCTACCTCTACCCCTGCTTAGGCACGAAGGACAAGACGGTCCTCATCGTGGGGGTGGACAACCTTGAAGAGGCGGAGGAGGTCCTGAAACAGAACTGGGTGAAACTCATCGGCGAGGAACTCTATAACCTGTAGAAACCGAAGAACGCAAACGGAGAAAAGCCCGCGCGTATCGGCGGGCTTTTTTTATTGTTCGCGGACTTCGTGGCGGGCTAAGTCGCGTAGCTGTGGAGCCCGGAGATGAGGAAGTTGACCCCGAAATAGGTAAAAAGCACGGCCAGAAATCCCAGGACTGAAAGGTAAGCGGCCTTCCGCCCGTGCCATCCGCGGGTATAGCGGGCGTGCAGGAAGGCGGCGTAGATGAACCAGGTAATCAGTGACCAGGTCTCCTTGGGGTCCCAGCTCCAGTAGCTGCCCCAGGCGTAGTTGGCCCACATGGCCCCCGTGATGATGCCGATGGTCAGCATGGGAAACCCGATGATGATGGACTTGTAGTTGGCGTCGTCCAGGACCCGCGCCTCGGGAAGCCACGAGATGGGATCGCCCGCCTTGCTCCGCTTGTATTGCAGGAGATAGAGGAGGCTTACCACGAAGGCCGCGGCGAAGGCGGCGTACCCGAAGAAACAGGTCGTCACGTGGATGGTGAGCCAGTTGCTCTGCAGCGCGGGTATGAGGGGGGTGATCCGGTCGCTGACCCCGGGGATGATGGAAGTGGCCGCGATGGCGAGAAACGCCAGGGGGATGAAGAAGACCCCGATGATCTTTCGCTTGTAGCGCCATTCGAAAATAAGGTAGATGAGAACCATCGTCCAGGAGAAGAAGATGAGCGACTCGTACATGTTGGACAGGGGAACATACCCGTATCCCGTCAGGTGGGTCTCATGCCACCGGAAGGCGATCCCGGCGGTATGGACCAGGAACCCGAGGATCAACACGCCGGTGGCCGCGGTTCCCACCTTCTTGTTCTTGAAGGCCATGAAGGCCAGGTAGAGCAGCGTCGCCACGATGTAGGTCATCATGGCAACCCCGAAGAGCTTCGAGCTGATCATTGGAACCTGATGCATGATCTTGTCCTTCCTTGTTTTGACTAATTACCCTTACATTCTAACAACCGATGGGGAAATGTCAAACCGGACACGGTGAAAGGCGCTATTTTTTTGTGAAGTGTCACAACTCTGTCGCGCATTCCGTGGGGTCTCCCCGCAGCTTGTCGATGGCGTGCCGAAGGGCGGGGAAGATGACCTCCATGCATTCGGCCACCGCCTTGGGGCTTCCGGGAAGATTGATGATGAGGGACTTGCCCGCCACGCCGCTCACGGCCCGGGAGATCATGGCGTTGGGGGTCTTTTTCAGGCTTTCGGCCCGCATGGCCTCCGCGAACCCGGGAACCTCCCGATCGATGATCTCCAGGGTCACGTCGGGCGTGACATCCCGGGGCCCGAGCCCCGTCCCCCCCGTGGTGAGGATGAGATCCGCTCCCGCCGCGACGCCCTCGCGCAGGGCCGCCCGGATTTCCGCCTTCTCGTCCGGGATGATCTCGCTGAAAAGGACCCGGCCCCCCATGCGGGTGGCGTACCACCGGAGGAAGCGTCCGCTCACGTCCTCCCGTTGACCCGCGGCGCCCTTGTCGCTGAGGGTCACAAGGGCGATGCCCGGGGCGTCCGGGGGAAGGGCGCCTTCTTCCACGATCTCAACGATATCCCCCGCCTTCACGGTTCCCCCCGCCAGGACGCGGCCGAATCGCCCCTCCCGGCTTACGATGTAGGGACGGCCGCTTTCCGGCGGCTCGAACGCAGATTTGCCTATCTGGAGGATCTTGATACGGACCGTTCCGATGGCAAGGACCGTTCCGATCCGGAGGTTTTCCGGGGGAAGCCCCTCGATGGTGAGATTCTCGGAATAGGTGTTAGGTTCAAAGGAGGCCCGAACGGCCTTGGGAACCAGGGCCATCGTCTCGACGGGGAAAAGGCTTACCTGCCGGTCCCAGTCGCCGCCGTGGGCGTCGCCTTTGAGCCCCCAGTCGGGCGTCAGGATTCCCTTGTCCACGGGGTGCTTGGAGACCCCCCTTACCTTGCTGAGATTGACCGAAATCACGTGACCATGCATCGTTAAATTCCCTGTTTGTTTTGTTTAAAGTCCAAAGACTGAAGACTGAAGTAAAAAACCCTTCGGACTTCAGACTTCAATGGGCGAAGCCCCGACCTTCAGACTAACAACAAAAGGCTGAAGTAAAACACACTTTTACCTTTTACCTTCTACCTTCTACCTTCAAGGCCGCGAAGCGGCCACCCTATTCAAACAAATACGTTCCGCTTTTTCCGCCGCTCTTTTTCACCAGGTGGATGTCCTCCATGACCATCCCGCGGTCCACGGCTTTTCCCATGTCGTAGATGGTCAGTAAGCTGATCGTGACGGCGGTCAGTGCCTCCATCTCCACGCCGGTGGCCCCCCGGTTCTTGACCTCCGCCGTGGCCGTGATGACGGCGTTGTCCTCATCCAGTTCAAACGCCACGGAGATTTTACTGATGGGTATGGGATGGCAGAGGGGGATGAGACGGGGGGTCTGCTTGGCGGCCATGATGCCGGCGATACGCGCTGTTCCCAGAACGTCCCCCTTTTTCATCTCGCCCTCCCGAATAAGCCGGAAGGTTTCCGGTTTCATCCGGATCTTCCCCCGGGCCACGGCGACCCGGATGGTTTCCGGTTTCTTCGTGACGTCGACCATGTTGGCCTCGCCGGTTTCGTTCAGGTGGGTCAGGGTATCCATGGCACCTCCCTGGCGGTTCTACCCGCCGATGCTCCACATGCCCCGATGGCACTTGGGCGCGGAGACCGACTGCATGTGGTGACGCTTGGGTTTCAATGAAAGGGTTTCATGAAGGATTTTTTTGAGTACCGTCGTGTCGGCCCCCGCGCGGAGGGGCGTCTTGATGTCCACCTCGGTGTTGGAGAAGAGGCAGGGGCGGAGGTGACCGTCGGAGGTGAGCCTCAGCCGGTTGCACGCGCCGCAGAAATGGTTGCTCAGAGGGCTGATCAGTCCAATCTCGCCCTTCCCACCGGGGATCTTGAAGACACGGGCGGGCCCATTGTTGTGGGTTCCGTCGATGGGTACCAGGGGAAATTCCGATTCTATCTTCGCCTTGATGTCGTCCACGCTGAGAAAGTTGTGGCTGTCCCACGTCTCGTTGAGGGGCATGTACTCGATGAACCGGACCACGTAGGGTTTCCTGAGGGTGAGCCGCGCGAAGTCAAGTATCTCGGACTCGTTGTATTCCTTCATGGCCACCACGTTGATTTTCACGGGGGAAAGTCCCACCGTCCGGGCCATTTCAATGCCTTCCCACACCTGACGGAAGAAATCCCTGCCGGTAATGGCCTTGTAGAGGTCCGGTTTCAGGGTGTCGAGGCTCACGTTGATGCGCTTAAGGCCGGCCTCTTTCAACTCGCCGGCGAACCGTTTCAAAAGGACCCCGTTGGTCGTCAGGCTCAGGTCGTCGATGCCGTCAATCCGGGAGAGACCAGCGATGAAATCGGGCAGCCCCTTGCGCATGAGGGGTTCCCCCCCCGTGACGCGAATCTTGCGGATGCCTTCCTCGACGAAGGCCGAGACAATGGTGGCGATCTCTTCGAAACGCAGGATCTCCTCGTGGGGCACCCACGCGATGTCGTCCGTCACACAGTAGAGACATCGCAGGTTGCAGTGGTCGGTGATGGAGATGCGGAGATAATCGATGACACGGCCGAATCTGTCTTTCAAGACCGGTTTCATGACGGTAACTCGGTTCCGCTCTCCGCGGGGTCGTATCCGCCGAGGCCGCGCACTGATTCCCTGAAGGTCTCCGAGCGGATGGTTTCGAGCATGGTCTGGATTCTCCAGTCAAAGAAGAATTCCTCCGGTATCACCAAGTCGTAGGGTTCCTCGGTCAGGGGGATGAAATCGAGGTCCAGCGCCCGCGCCGCCGCCTGGATACCCAGGCCACAGTCGGCCATGCCCCCCTGGATCTCCGCCGCCGCCATGGCGTGGGTGGCCACCTCGTTGGCGTATCCGGACACGTCGTCGGGCGAAATGCCCGCTTGCCCCAGGAGGAAGTCAAGAAGGACACGGGTTCCCGCTCCCCGCTGGCGGTTTACGAACTGGACGTCGTTCCGCGCGAGGTCCCCGATGGTGTTGATGCCCTTGGGATTGCCTTTTTGCACCATCAGGCCTTGGGTGCGTTTGAGGAGGCGTACGATGCGGACCTGCCGCCCGGCCAGGTATTTTCTCACGTAGGGGAGGTTGTAGGTTTGGGACTTGGGATCGAGGAGGTGGACGGCCGTCAGGTGCGCCTTGCCGCCCTTCAGGGCGAAGAGCCCGCCCAGGCTTCCCACGGCGCCGATGGCAAGGGAGACCCCCGTCGATCGTTTAGCCAACAGGACGTTGAGGTGGTCCAGGCTCAGGTCGTGGCTTCCGATGAAGACGATTTGCCCCGCCAGGGTGGAGGGTTCCCTGCGCAGGTGGACGGTCACTGGGGTCGCCTCCGACGCGCCCTCCGACGCCAGGGGGATTCGGACGATCCCGTCGGCCTCGCTGAGGCTTTTCAGAATGCCCGCGCCCCGGGCCAGGGGAACGGCGATCCAAGTCTCACCCACCTTTCCCAGCCGGACCCGTATGAACTCCTCCTGCCCCAGCTTCGACGGGACCTTCCGGAAGAGGGTCGCCGTCAGTGTGGGCGCTTTGACGGGGGAAAGCCCGGTGATGGCGCGGATGAACGGGGAGATGATCTCTTCGTAGTAAAGGGCCGCGGAGGTGGGATAGCCGGGGATGCCGAAGACCGGTTTTTGTTCGACGATTCCATAGAGGGCCGGCTTTCCCGGCATCATGGCGATGCCGTGGACAAGGATCTCCCCCGATACTTCCAGAACAGCTTGCGTAAAGTCCCTGGCGCCGGCGGAGGAGCCGGACAGGACGAAAACAATATCGTGTTTCCCGGCGGCCTCGTTCAGCGCGTTCATAAGGGACACCTTCTCGTCCGGACACGCCGGCAGGATGTCGGCAACGGCCCCGTCCCGCCGCGCGTAGGCCGCCATCATCCGGCTGTTGGACTCAATGACCTGTCCTGACTTGGGTGTCGTCTCGGGGGGAACCAGTTCCGAGCCAGTGGGAAGGATGGCGATCCGGGGCCGCGGCCGAACCCTAACCTCGAAGATTCCCCCGTTGAGCAGGACCGCCACGTCCGCCGGCGCGATGACCTGGCCGGGGAGGAGAAGGAGATCTCCCCGGATGATGTCTTCCCCCACGGGACGGACGTGCTGCCACGGATGGGCGGCCTGGCGGATCTCCAGGGTGCCGGGCCCCGTTTCGAGGAGGTATTCCACCATGATGACGGCGTTGGTGTCTTGGGGCATGGGGGCCCCCGTGTTGACCCAGAAGGCCGTTTCTCCCACCTTCAAGGTCACGGGGGCGGCGTCGGACGCCCCGTAGGTGACCCGCGCGTCAACGGCCACGCCGTCCATGGCCGCCGCCGCGTAGTGGGGGATGGACCGGCGGGCGAAGACACCTTCCGCCGCGACGCGTCCTTCCGCCTCGGCGGCCGGAACCACCTCTGGATCGGGGGTATTCAGGGATTCGATAGAGGCCAGTACCCGCTCCCGCGCTTCCGGGAGCGGTGTCAGACGTAGATAGACGGATCGTTTCATGGGAGTCTTAGTATAGCGACTTCTTCGCCCTTGTAAACCCCCTCGGAATTCAGGGGGATCCGGATGAGGGCGTTGGCGGCGGCCAGCGAGGAGATGACGCCGGATTTGCTGAAGATGGGAAAGGCGGTGGCCGCTCTCCCGACCCCTGTCACCTTCGCCCGGATGAAATCCTCACGACCCTGCGCGGAAGGGATGTTTCCGTCAACGACGGCCGTGTCCCAGGCGAGAGCGTAGTTCTCGCGGCCCCCGAGGAGGGTCTGGATGGCGCGTGTGACGAACAGAAGGGCGATGACCCAGGTGGAAACGGGGTGGCCGGGCAGCCCGAAAATCATTTTTCCCCCGATCCTGGCGATGATGGTCGGTTTCCCCGGGCTTACCGCGATTCCGTGAGCGAGAAGCTCGAAACCGCCGAATTCTTCGAGAACCTTCAGGGTCAGGTCCCGGGTCCCCACGGAGCTTCCCCCCGACAGGAGAAGGAGGTCGCACGACGCGAGGCCCCTCTCACAGGCGTCTTTCAGGGTGGCTTCGTCGTCGGGCGTAAGACCGATGAACCGGGCCTCGCCGCCGCTTCGCGCGATGAGTCCCTGGAGAGTGAAACGGTTGATGTCCCGGATCTGTCCCGGACCGGGGACCCGCTCGGGAGAGACCACTTCGTTGCCCGAGGAGATGATGCCCACGACAGGTTTCCGCGTCACGGAAACCCGGGTGATGCCCAGGGCGGCCAGGAGCCCCAATTCCTGCGGCCGGATCTTGCGCCCCCTTTCGAGGACGGGACGGCCCTTTTCGATGTCTTCTCCCGCACGGACGACGTTCTCGAACGGGGAGACCGGGCGGTAGATCTCCACGAAAGCGGGATCGGGGGACTCGGTGTGCTCCACCATGACCACGGCGTCGGCCCCTTCGGGAAGAGCGCCTCCCGTGGGAATAGCCATGGCTTTTCCCCTTTTCAGCGATGCCTCCGGAAGGGTTCCGATGGAGATTACCCCCGCCACCTCGAGTGTCACGGGAAATCCCTCCGATGCGCCGAAGGTATCCTGGCTTTTCACGGCGAATCCGTCCACTGTGGAACGGGCGAAGGGAGGCAGGGATTCCGGCGCGGTCAGGGACTCGGCGGAGATCCTGTCGAGGGCGTTCGACAGGGAAACCGTCTCTTTTCCGAGAGGGGCTAGATGGATCTGGATGGTTTTTTCCGCCGCCTCCCTGGATATGACGTGAAAAAAGTTTTCGAATTGACTTGTCATTTTAAATTGTTTCTATCCATTAGGAATTTTCGCTTGAACCGTCGATGTCCAGGATCTTCATGGCGCTTATATAGCTTCGTGTTTCATAGCGCGTGATTTTTGAGAGGCGATTGATGATTTTGCTCATTTTTTCCACGTTTTCGAGGATGTTCTTGATGACTTCGTCCGGAACGGAACGGTGTTTCCGGTGCTGCCTGGAAACAAGCTCCAATCCCATGGTGATGGCCGTGAGGGGTTGATTAAGCTCGTGCGCGGTGGCTCCCGCCAGTTCCATGACCGCCTTTAATTTTTGTTGTTCCGTTTCGATGCGTTTTTGTTCCTTGAACATTGTGATGTCGTTGATGACCTGGACGGATGCCGGCGGCTGTCCTTCCATTTCAAGGATTGATGAAGAAATCAAATAGGTTTTTCCGTCGTTGGAAGTGTATTCTTTTGTCTGTGGCTGTCCCGTCTTTCCCATGGGCAGCCAGCAATCCTCACAGACCCTGGACCTTGGTTTATTCGCATGAAAATGTGTTTCATAACATTTTTTCCCGAGCCCTTCTCCCAACATTTCCTTGAGTTTTTTGTTTTCGAACGTAACGGTCAAATCATGACCCACGACACGGATACCATCGGGGATGGTGTTGAAAATGAGATCGAAGTAACGCCGCGCATTTATCAATTCTTTCTGAATGGCCTTGCGTTTCCTGATGTCACGGAGAAACCCAATGGTCATTTTAACTTTTCCGTCTTCCTCGACAAGGGCGCCGGAGAAACTCACGGGAATTTCGTTGCCATCGCGATCATGGACACAAGTTTCGTAATCCATGATAATACCGGGCGGGCCGTATTGATGACTCTTGAGAATCCGCATAATCTTTCTAGCCAGTCCCGGAGGGTAATAATCGAGGATGTTTTCATCCCCGGACAGGAAGTCATCCGCGGAGATTCCGACAAGTTTCTCGATGCTTTTATTGATCATGAGGGGCCTTCCCCTCCCGTCTATTGCGACAATGGCATCGGGAGAGTTGTTGAAAAGAATCTCAAGTATCTTTGTGATACGTTCATTCTCCTCGATAAGTTTTTTATTTTCTTCCAAAGTTTGAAGATAATCGAGGCTGATTTCGTAGAGCTTTTCGTTGCTTTCCCTGAGGATGTTGAGGTAACTCTTCCTTGGCTTGACGGGCAGCTTGAAAAGGCTGCTTTCCTCGGAAAGATGTTGATCGAATTCCAGCAGAATCCGGTCGCATTCGTGGGGCGAAATGCTCAAACGTTCATCCACGAATGTCAAGAATTCTTTACTTTCCTCGTTTTCTTCAACCCCGTCGAAGATGTGATTGAGCCGAATCGACCCTTGAATGATGTGGATCAGTTTTCGGGTGTTGGGTTCCAGAGAGCTGCGGAGAAAATCCTCGTGGTGAAACCTTAAGGAATCAACGATATGACTGGGGAGATACCACCTGGCCGTGATGAGGCTGCCGAATTCGGCGTGCGAGAATCCGAAACTTTCTTTCTCTCGGGATTCCAGATTGGGATCGAAGGGATTTTTCAGGTGTTGTTCGATCAAATTGAAGTGCGATTCTTCGTCAAGTTGGGTCAGGATGAAGAAGTACCCGATGTGACAGAGAAGGCCCGTCAGAAATGCCTCGTCCGGCCGGGGATATCCGGAAGATTCCGCGATGAGACTGGCGCCGATGCCGCACGCGAAAGAGTTGTCTTGAAGCTGCCTGAAAATGGGGGTCATCATCTGTTTCTTCTGTCTGTTCATGGCGATAAGAACGGACAGGCTTAGAACAAGGCTCCGGATAGGGGCGATGCCCAGGAGATTCACGGCCCTTTCGATGGAGGCAATGCGTCCGGACAGGCCGAAGAGCGGCGAGTTCGCGAGATGGATTACGCGGGAGGCAATGTCGGGATACCGCGTGATGAGACGAACGAGTTTTTTCTGCGCGAGACTGTCGTCCAGGGCAATTTGCATGGCCTGGATGCCGATTTCGGGCAGCGTTGGGGTGTCTTTCTCTTTATCGAGGAGGGATTGAAGTTTTTCCTTGAGGGGATTCATGGAGATTCCTTGATGGGTTGTAAACAACCTTCGATCTTCAGGAGGGCTTTTTTGATTTCAAGGCCCGAGGAGAAACCTCCAAGGCTTCCATCTTTCCGTATGACCCTGTGGCAGGGAACGAGAATGGGAAGGGGGTTGCTCCCGACGGCGTTGCCAACGGCGCGCATGGCCCGAGGATGTCCAATCTCTTTCGCCACCCACTGGTAACTAACACACCTCCCGTAAGGGATGGTTTTAAGCGCGTTCCATACCTTTCGTTGAAAAGGTGAACCGAACAGGAATTCAGTAGGGAGATCAAAGGATTTCAACTCCCCCCGGAGGTATCTCCGCAAAGATTCAAAAACAGATGAAAGCAATGTGCTCTTTCCTTTCGTGACCCGTGTCGTTCGGGGACATTTACTCGTAAACGCGGCGATTTCTCCTTCCTCCTTCTTCCCGAGAAATATCGCGCAAACCCTTCTTTCAGACACAACCACCCTTACTTCCCCGATGTGGGGAAGGTCCTCTTCGTTCCATAACAGTCTTGTCGGATGGTTATGAATAAACTAAACTTCCTTCTCTTTTTTTATTCATGTATAACAGGACGTTCAAAACTGCAAGACGTTTAGGGTAATGCCGGGAAAAAATGACAAGCGAGGTCTTGTTTTTCTGCCCTTCCTGTTTTGATTTTACCTCGCAAAGGTGGTAGAAAAAGGCAATGTTCCAAAACGGGAAACGGCCGGGACCATGATTCGTCGAAGAAACATTCTCTTTTCTTTCGACCAGTCCGTCGAGTCCCGCCGCCTCTACAATTACCTGAAAACGCGCGGCTTTTCTCCGGTTCTCGTGGAGGGCGGAACCGCCGACATTATCTACCGGACGAGCCTGAAGCACCCCGACCTGGTGATTCTTTACGATTCCCCTCCCGATATCGATGTCCAGGAAATCTGCAAAATTCTGAAGGGGCAGATAGAGACCCAAAGCATCCTCATTCTCGTCCTGGACGGGAAGGACGTCAAAGCGGAAAGGCTGGAGGCCTTCGGACTCGCCGCCGACGCCTACGTGTCCCGGTTTCTTCCCGTAGAGGAGTTGTACGCCAAGATCTACTCCCTCCTCAGCATCCGGCAGCTCCAGATCCAGCTCCTGGAGAGCGAAAAATTCGCTGCCTTGGGGCGGCTGGCCGACCGCATCGCCCACGAGTTCCGCAATCCCTTGACGGTGATCGGCGGGTTCGCCCACCGGATCAAAAAGAAACATCCGAACGACCCGCTCTGCCAGGAATACGTGGATCGAATCATCCGTGAGGTCAATCGGCTGGAGCGTATCATCGACCAGGTGACGGAGTTCGAGATTCCAGCCAGGGGGGAATACGAATACGTGGATCTCGTCAAGCTGCTCAGGGAGGTAGCGACGGAATTCGTGGCCTGCCTCCGGAAGGCCCCGGGCAAGGATGTCGTGTTTGAAGTCTCCGAAAACGACCAGATCCCTTTGATCCGGGCCAGTATCCAGGGTCTGAAAAACGTTTTCAAGAACCTCTTCGAAAATGCGGTGGACGCCATCCCGGAAGGTCGCAAAGGACGGATCCAGATATTGACGGGACTGGACGCGGAGGAAGGGATCCTCTGGATAAAGGTGAAGGACAACGGGATCGGGATACCCCCCGAGGAGTTGGACAAGGTGATGGACCCCTTCTACACCACCAAGCCCTATCGGATCGGGCTTGGCCTGGCCCTGGTTTACCGGCATATCCGGGACATGCAGGGACGCGTCGAGATCGATAGCGAGGAGGGAAAGGGAACCACCGTCACCCTGACCCTGCCGCTCATCCTGAAGGCGCCTTTGCCTTCCTATCCCAAGCGGTAGCCCCGGTGGAACGCCCTCAGAGCCGGACGGGAACGCCCCGCTTGGCGAGGTAACGCTTGGCTTCCCGGATGGAATGGGTTCGGAAGTGAAAGATGGAGGCGGCCAGGAGCGCGTCGGCCCCTCCCTGGACGATGCCCTCGTAAAGGTGCGGCAACGCGCCCACTCCTCCCGACGCGATGACGGGGATGGGAACGGCGTCGGCCACTTGGCGGGTCAGGGCGATGTCGTAGCCCTTCTTGGTTCCGTCCCGGTCCATGCTGGTGAGGAGGATCTCGCCCGCCCCCAGTTCGGCCATCTTCCGGCACCAGCCGATGGCCTCGATCCCCGTGGGCTTTCGTCCCCCGTGAGTGAAGATCTCGTAGTGATCCCCCCGCCACTTGGCGTCCACCGCCACCACGATGCATTGGCTTCCGAATTTTCTCGCCGCCTCGGCGACCAGCTCGGGGCGCGCCACCGCGGCGGTATTGATGGAGACCTTGTCGGCGCCCGCCAGGAGGAGTTTCCGGATGTCATCGATGGTTCGGACGCCGCCGCCCACCGTCAAGGGCATGAAGACGGCCTCGGCGGTCCGGCTCACCACATTGTAGAATATGTCCCGTTCCTCGTGAGAGGCGGTGATATCCAGGTAGGTGAGTTCGTCGGCCCCCTCGGCGTCGTAGAAGCGGGCATGCTGAACAGGGTCTCCCGCCTCCACCAGGTTGACGAAGTTGACACCCTTGACCACCTGCCCGTCCTTCACGTCGAGGCAGGGGATGATGCGTTTCGCTAACACGCGTCTCTCTCCAGACAGGCCGCGGCCTGGGCCAGGCTGAGGGTCCCCTCGTAGAGGGCCCGTCCCACGATGACGCCGAAAAAATCCCTGCCCACATCCGAGGCAAGGGCCTTGAGGGCCTTCAGGTCACGCAGATTTCCCACCCCTCCCGAGGCAATGACGGGGTGCCGGCTCATTTCCAGGACGACCCGGAGAGCGCGGGTGTTGGCTCCCTGCTGGGTTCCGTCCCGGCTGATGTCCGTGTGAATAAGGGCCGAGAGGGGAAGGGAGTTAAGGCGTTGGATCCAGGGTGCCATCTTTTCGGGGATGGTCGATTGCCACCCCTTGACCGCGATGGTGTCGTCCCGAGTGTCCATGCCGACGGCGACCTGGCCGGGGAAACGCGCCGCCGCTTCCGCGAGCAGGTCGGGTTTCAGGAAGGCCACGGTGCCCATGATGACCGTCTGGATCCCCGCTGCCAGGAAGGCCGCGACGTGGTCGAGGGTGCGGATTCCCCCGCCCACCTCCACGGGGATATCCACCGCCCGGGCGATTTCACGGATAACGGTATCGTGAACGGGGCGCCCCTGCACGGCTCCGTCCAGGTCGACGAGGTGAAGCCTTTCGGCCCCCTCTCGCTCCCACTTCCGGGCCATGGCCACGGGGTCGTCCCCGTAGACTGTCTCTTCGTTCATTTTCCCCTGAAAGAGCCGGACGCACCGGCCCCCTTTCAGGTCAATGGCGGGGATGGGGATCATTGAAAGTCCGGCATGTTGTCCAGGAGGGTGTTCATCCCGTCGTAGGCCAGCCGGCGGGCCGTGACCCACTTGCCGCTCCGCTTGATGAACTTCCCGATGTTGGTGATATCCTCGCTGAGCGGTTTCTGCGCCTCGTAGTACCTGTCCTTCCAGAGGATGCGCCCCGTCTCCCCGTCGATGAGGTGGAGGCTGAAGGAGACGGCCGCCGGTTTTTCCACGCCGATGGAGCTTCCCTCCCGGGACCTGTATTCGAAGACGGCCCCCGCCATGACCAATTTCGCCTTGAACTTCTTGGCCAGTTTCTTCGCCGCGTCGATGGGATAGGCCGCCGCCTTTTTCTCGCCGATTCCCAGGAGCGCCTCGTCGACTTCACCCATGGGGACAATGACGAATCCGCGCCGGGACAGGCCCGTAACCAGCATGTCGGTCAAGACGCCCGTGGCATCCGGCGCGATGGGGCCCGCCGGGTTGTTCCCGCCGCAGATGGGGCAGGCCGCGATAGACCCCTTGGCGGATACGGCCTGGAAGGGGATGACCACGAGCTTGTTGGAATAGACGCTGGAGGAAAGCGTCATGGGTTTTTTCGATTCGTTCGCGCATCCTCCCATGAAACCGACGGGAAGAAGCAGGACCAGGACGACACAGATTGCCTTCCATCGCTTCATGATTCTACCCCCTTTTTGTTAAACCGTTTTTATTAAGAATAACATAATGCGGCGTCTTTTAAAAACTGCGCGATGCCCCGGTCTGTGAGGGGATGGGAAAGCATCTGATCGATGACCTTCGGGGGAATAGTAATCACGTCCACCCCTGCGCGCGCCGCCTCCACCACGTGGATGGGGTGCCGCACGCTGGCCGCCATCACCTCGCAGTCCCACTCGGGATACTGGCCGAGAACCGCGGTGATGTCGTAGAGAAGGGACGTCCCCTCGCTGGCGATATCGTCAAGACGGCCCACGAAGGGGCAGAGATAGCGCGCCCCCGCCTTAGCCGCCAGAATGGCCTGGGGCACGGAAAAGATGAGGGTTACCGTGGTGGGAATGCCTTCCTCGGAGAGGCGCCACACCGCCCGGAGTCCCTCCCGGTTCATGGGTATCTTGATGACAATCTGTTCCCCCCACTTCCGGATCTCCCTGGCCTCGTCGAGGATTCCATCGGCCGTGGCCGCGGTGACCTCCGCGTTGACGGGGCCGTCCACGATGGCACAGATGTCCCTGATGACCTCACCGAACTTGCGGCCGGTCCGGGCGATGAGGGTGGGATTGGTAGTGATGCCGTCCACCAGGCCCATTTCCTTGAATTCCTTTATGACGTCGGTATCCGCGGTGTCCAGGAATATTTTCACGATTTAATCTCCTCCTCCCACTTGTTTAACATTTTTTCAATGACTTTCGCGTAGTCTCCCCGGTTCTTGAGGAACCAGTTGGCAATCTCGCGGATCGCGCCGTCCCCGGCCCGTTTCTCCGTGACGTAGGCGGCGTAGCGCTTGACCTCGTCGTCGCCGTCCTTCACGGTGACGGGGATGGCGACCCGTTTCATGATGGGGATGTCCTGGATGTCGTCGCCCACGTAGAGGACCTCGTGATCCTCGAATCCGTAACGTTCTTTCAGGTAGGCGTAGCCTTTCAGCTTGTTGTGGCTGCCCTGATAGACGATGTCCATTTCCAGCTCCTTGCTACGGAGGGTCACTGCCTCGGAGGTCCGTCCCGTCAGGATACCCACGCGCAGCCCCGCGGTCCTGAGGAGGGTGATTCCCATGCCGTCATGCACGTGGAAGCGCTTGAACTCCATCTCCTGGCTTCCCAGGTAGATGCCGCCACCCGTGAGGACCCCGTCCACGTCCATCAGGAGGACGTGAACCTTATCGAAAGGCAGGGCCGATTCAGTCATCTTGACCCTCCCAGGAACGAACCAGGTCGGCGAGGGCCTTGGCCCGCTTCAACAGGGGTTTCAGACGATCCAGGGGGATCATGCTGGAGGCGTCGCAAAGGGCCTCCTCCACACAGGGATGGGTCTCCAGGAAGAGGGCGTCGCATCCCGCGGCGACACCGGCATGGACCAGCGTGGGGACAAATCCCGGCTGTCCCCCCTGGGGATCCTTGCTCGGGACCCCGTAGATGCGGACGATGTGCGTGGCATCGAAGACCACGGGGTATCCGAGGGACTGCATGATGGGGATGGCCCGCATGTCGGCGACCAGTTGGTAGTAGCCGAAACAGGCGCCCCGTTCCGTCAGGAGAATACGGTCGTTTCCCGTGAACTCGAGCTTGTTGATGGGACTTTTCATGCCGTCCGGCGCGAGGAACTGGCCCTTCTTCACGTTGATGGGTTTTCCCGTTTTCCCCGCGGCAATCAGAAGGCTCGTCTGCTGACAGAGAAAAGCGGGAATCTGGATGACATCGAGGACCTCCGCCGCGGCGGGGATGTCCGTCTCCCGGTGGACATCGGACAGAACGGGAATCCCGAAGGCCGTCTTCACCTTTTCGAGAATGCGCAGTCCCTCCTGAAGGCCAGGACCCCGGTAGTTCCCCGCCGCGCTCCGGTTGTCCTTCTCGAAGGACGACTTGTAGATGAGGGGGATTTTTAGTTCCTCGCAGATCTCTTTCAATGCCTCCGCCGTCCTCAGGGCAATCTCCTCCGTCTCGATGACGCAGGGGCCGGAGATGAGAACAAGGGGATGCCCCTTCCCGAGGGGAATCGCGCCGACATGGACCGTTTTCACGAGGCAAAGACCTCCTTTCCCACCCATCGGCCGAAGTTCCTGAGCAGGATCAGGCCGAGCTTCTGGCTCTTTTCCGGGTGGAACTGCACGGCGAACAGGTTATCACGATGGACGGCGGAGGCAAAGGTAATTCCGTACTCTGTCCAACCCGCCGCATGCGTTTCCTTTTCGGGAATCCCGTAGTAAGAATGGACGAAATAAAAGAAACTCTTGTCCGGGATGTCGTCCCAGAGCGGGATGGGGAGAGAGACCTGGGCGACCTGGTTCCAGCCCATGTGGGGAATTTTGAGCCGGTTCCCCTTCGGGTCCGCGAGCGTTTCGGGGAACCGGGTCACATGCCCGGGGACAATGTCCAGCCCCGCGTGCCGGCCGTGTTCCTCACTCTCCGTGTAGAGGATCTGGAGGCCGACGCAGATGCCCAGGTAGGGTTTCCCCGCCCGGATGAATCGTTGAATGGCGGGCAACAGGTTGAGGGTCCGCAGGGTGGCCATGCAGTCGTCGAAGGCCCCCTGTCCCGGCACGACAAGGGCGGCTGCCTCCCGGATGACGCGAGGCGACTGGGTCACGCGGACCCGGAGATCCACCGCCTCCAGGGCCTTGGCCACGCTCCGGAGGTTTCCGCGACCGTAATCCACCACCGCGATGAATGCGGCCATCAAAGAACCCCCTTGGACGAGGGGAGGGCTTTGGCGTCTCCAGCCATTGCGACGGCCTGCCGAAGCGCCCGCGCGAACCCCTTGAAGATGGCCTCCGCGATATGGTGCCCGTTCTTCCCGCAAAGCTTGTGGATGTGCAGGGTGATGCCGCCGTTGAAGGCGACGGCGCGGAAGAACTCCTCAATGAGTTCCATGTCGAATGTCCCCGTCTTCTGGGCGGAAAAGGTTACCTCATAGCAGAGGAAAGGACGGTTGGAGAGGTCCAGATAGACGCCCGCCAGGGCCTCGTCCATGGGAAGCGTGGCTCCCCCGTAACGGGCGATGCCCCGCCGGTTCCCCAGGACCTTGGAGACGGCCTGTCCCAGGACGATACCCACATCCTCCACCGTGTGATGGGCGTCCACCTCCAGGTCGCCCCGGGCGGTGAGATTTAAGTCGAATCCCCCGTGGACGGCAAACAGGGTCAACATATGGTCCAGGAAGGGGATCCCCGTTTCGATGCGGTGCTCCCCCTTTCCGTCCAGGTTCAGGGTCAGGGTAATGTCCGTCTCCTTCGTGGTCCGTTTCAGCGATACGGTCCGTTCCATGGTGGTTCCCCGATGTGTGTTGCTAAGATTTGACGCGCTCTATCTTCGCGCCGACGGCGCGGAGTTTCTCATCCATCCGTTCGTATCCCCGGTCCAGGTGATAAATACGGGAAATCTCCGTGGTTCCGTGGGCGGCGAGGCCCGCCAACACCAGGGAGGCGCTGGCACGCAGGTCGGTCGCCATAACCGGCGCGCCGCTCAGGCTCTCCTTGCCCCGGATGATGGCGCTGTGCCCCTCCACTTGGATGTCCGCCCCCATCCGTTTCAGCTCGCTCACGTGCATGAACCGGTTCTCGAAGACACTCTCCGAGATGACGCTCAGGCCGTTGGCGAAACTCATCATGGCCATGAGTTGCGCCTGAACGTCGGTGGGAAAACCCGGGTAGGGAAGGGTCTTGGCATCCACGCTTTTGATGGGTCCGATGAGAAGGCAGCGCAGCCCGCCGTTTTCCGCTTTGATCTCCATACCCGCTTCCATCAGCTTGTCGATGACGGCCTTGAGGTGTTCCGGCCTCGCTCCTTTCAACAGGAGGTTTCCCCGCGTCATCCCTGCCGCCACCATGTAGGTGGCGGCCTCCACCCGGTCGGGCATAATGGTGTATTCGGCCCCGTGGAGGGCGTTGACGCCCTCGATAATCAGGGTTTTCGTCCCCAGCCCGGAAATCCTCCCTCCCATTTGGTTGATAAAATTGCCCAGTTCAACCACCTCGGGTTCCCGGGCTGCGTTCTCGATGACGGTGACGCCTTCCGCCAGGGCCGCGGCCATCATCAGGTTCTCCGTCCCCGTAACGGTGGGAATGGGCAGGTCGATGGTGGTGCCCCGGAGCTTTCCCGCCCGGGCGTGCACGTAGCCATGCTCCAGGTCAATCTCGGCGCCAAGGGCGGCAAAGCCGTCCAGGTGCAGGTTGATGGGGCGGGTGCCGATGGCGCATCCCCCCGGCAGGGAGACCTTTGCCTCGTGGGCCCTGGCCAGAAGGGGTCCCATGACCAAAACGGAGGCGCGCATGGTCCGAACAAGGTCGTAGGGGGCCTCGATGGTGTCAAGGGCCTTCGCTTGAACCTCCGCGTCGCGGCCCCCGCGCTTCACCGTGATGTCCATGTTGGTAAGCAGTTTTTCCACCGTGTCCACGTCGCGCAGGGCGGGGACGTTGTGGAGGTGAACGGGCTCCTCGGTGAGTAGGGAGGCCATGAAGAGGGGAAGGGCGGCGTTTTTGGCGCCCCCGATCTGAATTTCGCCGATGAGGCGTTCCCCACCCTGGATAATCATCTTGTCCATCTTATTTCCTCCACGCCGAGACAACCCGGGGATGCCCGGCGAGGTCCTGGGTTACCTGGATATCCTCGAAGTCTCCCGTCTCCCGGGCGAGTTCCGTGACGGCTTCGGCCTGGTCCGGCGCAATCTCCGTGGCAAAGAGGCCGCCCTGCTTCAGGTATTCGGAGACCCGCGCCACGAGTGCCCTCACGATTTCAAGGCCCTTCTCGCCCCCGTCGAGGGCCCGTACCGGCTCAAACTTTTTGATTCCCTCGGGCAACGCGTCCAGGTCCTCCCGGGGCACGTAAGGGGGATTGGAGACAACGAGGTCGAAGAGGGGGGCGGGCCGGAAGGCGGAAAGAAGATCCCCGCGGACGAGAAAATAGGGGCCGTCAGCGGCGTAGGTTTCGCAGTTTTGTTTCGCCACGGCGAGAGCGCCCATGTCCACGTCCACGAGGAAAAACCTGCCATTTATGAAACTCGAAAGCGCCAGCGCAATGGCCCCACTGCCGCATCCCACGTCGGCGACGGCCGGGGTTCCGGCCCGCGGCGCCTCGGCCAGGCGGGCCTTGACCACCTCAACCACCGTCTCCGTTTCGGGGCGGGGGATGAGGACCCGGGGGTCCACGAACAGGGCGCGCGACCAGAACTCCTTCCGGTTACGGATGTAGGAGACGGGTTCGCCTTCGACGCGCCGCTTGATGACTGCTCGGTAGCGGCCGCGCTCTTCAAGGGAAAGGGGCTGGTCGAAGTGGGTGTAGAGGGCGATGCGTTCCACGCCCAGTACGTGGGCGAGCAAGACCTCCGCGTCCAGTCTCGGAGTGGCGATCCCATGCTGTTTAAAGTAGTCGGTCGTCCAGTTGAGGGCCTCCATGATGGTCCACAGGGGCTTACGCTCGTGCATGATCTTGGCCGTCGTAGCCCGCCTTCAGGCGTTCGGCCTCGAAGTGGGCGATGAGTGGTTCGATGAGTTGATCCAGCTCCCCTTCCAGGATGGCCTCCAGCTTGTAGAGGGTCAGGCTGATGCGGTGGTCCGTTACCCGGTTCTGGGGATAGTTGTAGGTGCGGATGCGCTCGCTCCGGTCCCCCGTGCCGACCATGCTGCGCCGCGTCTCGGAGATTTCCTTCTGCTTTTCCTGCTCCATCCGGTCGAGAAGACGGGCGCGCAGGACCTTCATGGCCTTGGCCTTGTTCTTGTGTTGGGATTTCTCGTCCTGGCAGGTCACCACGATGCCGGTGGGCTTGTGGGTGATGCGAACGGCGGAGTCGGTGGTATTCACGTGCTGTCCCCCGGGACCCGAGGAGCGGTAGACGTCGATCTCCAGATCGTTGGGATCGATCTCCAGGTCGATCTCCTCCGCTTCCGGCAGGACCGCCACCGTCACCGCGGAGGTGTGAATCCGTCCCTGCGATTCCGTCTCCGGCACGCGCTGGACCCGGTGCACACCCGACTCGTATTTGAGCTGGCTGTAGGCCCCCTTTCCCTCGATGAGGAAGATCACCTCCTTGAATCCCCCGATCCCTGTCACGTTCTGGCTCAGCATGTCGATCTTCCAGTTTTTCTTCTCGGCGAAACGGGAATACATCCGGAAGAGTTCCGCGGCGAAGAGGGCCGCCTCCTCGCCTCCCGTCCCCGCGCGGATCTCCATCACGATGTTCTTCTCGTCGTTGGGGTCCCTGGGAAGTAGGGCGAGATGGATTTCCTGCAAAACCCTTTCCAGCTCTTCCTGGACCGTCTTTATTTCTTCGTGGGCCAGTTCCTTGACCTCGTCGTCGGGGTCATTGAGAAGCTCTCGGTTCTCCTTGAGCTGGGTATCCAGTGATTTCTTCTTCTGGTAGAGGGAGACGATGTTGGACAGCTCCGCGTGTTCCTTCGCGTAGCGGGTATACTGGTTCCGGTCGTTGATGATCTCGGGGCTGCTCAGGGCGAGGGACAGCTCGTCGTAGCGCTTCTGAATCTCTTCCAGTTTGTGGTCAAGGTCGAATTTCGGCATGTTTCGTCTTCGGGCGGCTAAAAATTCTTGAAGAAACGGCGGACCGCGCGGATCTTCCCGCAGCTCATGGCCCCCTCGGGACAGGGACCCGTCAGGCAGGCGGGCCCGGCGTCTTCGAAGAGGACGGGGGAAACCTCCCTCACTTTCTTGAGCATCTCGATGGCCATGGCACGGATCTCCCACTGAGCGCGGTTGCAGCAGCGAAGGCGGAAGAAGTAGCGAAGTTCTCTAGCGTTCATGGTCAGCAGCAGTTTCGTCTCCGCCGCGTTGGGAAGCACGAACCGGGCGTCTTCCTGAGAGGCCTCTCCCTTGTTTCCCAGGAGCCGGTTCCACTCGTCGTACCACCCCTGAATCTCGCGCATCTGGGCTTCGAACCGCTTCACGTAAGGGGCGCCGAGGGCCCTGATCCGCGGGGGAACGACGTAGTTGAATACCCCGTCCGGGTTCCTGCTCGAATCCTTGGCCACGTAGCGCTGGCTCTGGACGGAAAAACTCGCGATCCGGTGGCGGGTCAACTGCGCCAGCAGGCTCCGGGAGATCCCCTCGATCCCGAAGGTGAAATTCGCGTGCTCGATGGGGGAAAAGTGGCCAAAGGCCATCAGCTTCTTCAAGAAGACCTTTTCTTCACCTGGTTTGAAGGATCGGGCCAGAGAGACGATGTCGCTATCGGTGTAACAGAGCCGCGCCGCCAGCGCGATAGTTGCCTCTGGGTCAGGCGTCCATTTCAGGAGTTCAACGTGAAGGCGGGTTTCTCCCATCTTTTCATTGGGCGGGGGCGGCGGCCTTCTTCTTCGTCGGCATCTTGATGGAGCCGTATTTTCTTCTGAACTTCTCTATCTTACCGGCCGAATCGACGATCTTTTGTTTCCCGGTAAAGAACGGGTGGCACTGCGAACAGATTTCTATATGGATCTCTTTCTTCGTGGAAAGAGTTTTGAACTCGGCGCCGCAACTGCATTTCACCGTCACCTCGTGAAGCTCCGGATGAATTCCCTTTTTCATTGATTAGTTTCCTCCTTCAATCCGCATGATTCTGAATATACATATATACCAGCATTAAAATTAAAAATCAACTTTTGAATGTCGAGAGACGTTTTCTTTTTCCGTGGTTACTATTTTTTCGAAAGGCTATTTGTTAAGTTATGCGGAGAAGCGAATCATAACACATTTGTGAGAATCATGGGGGTTGCTGAGGATTAAACGTAACCCCTCTGTGGATACCCTTGCGGAAAGCAACATTTGCACCGGAAAGGGGGAATGCTGCTGGAAAAATTTTTGATCTCAAAATCAATAAGGACGCAGAACACACGAAGCCGATTGCGGACCTAAAGTTTTCGAATCTTCTTGACTTAAAGAAAATCTATGTGCTAAATCATTGTATGCTATAATTAAAAAAATCTCATTGAAAGGAGGTGAAATCCCAACAAATTTGTTCAAATACACCAGCAGGAAATAGGAGGCTCAGGATAATCCTTGTGGATCCTTTAGCCCGTCTTCGCGTCATCGACCCTGTTCTCGTTTTGGGAGTTTAGAGACGGTGTTATGTTGCGTCATAAAATTCATCGGATTGAGAAACCCCGGAATATGCGATAACTTTGGACGAGTTTCTCACTGGAGGACACGAGGTCAAACTTTCCGTGAAGGCGGAAAAACTTTTAAAGGAGGAAAAGAACTATGAAACGTTTGGCTGTTTTTATGCTTATCGTTGCTTTTGCCCTTGTCAGCGTTGTTGTCGTGGCACCGACAGCCCATGCGAAGAAAATTGTTGTAAAGTTTGGTCACGTGGCTCCCCCATTTCATGGTCAGCATCAAGGTTGCCTCGCCTTCGCAAAATACGTTGAGAAGAAAACAAACGGTAAAATTGATATCAAGGTTTTCCCGATGGGCCAGTTGGGCGGCGAGCGTTCCATGGCGGAGCAGGTTCAGTCCGGAACCTTGCAAATGGCGGCTATTACCACGGCCGTTCTTTCTAACTTCGTCCCGCAGGCGGCGCTGATCGATCTGCCGTTCATCTTTCCTGACAGGAAAACCGCCTACAAGGTTTTGGACGATAAGGAATTTCAGAAGAAGTTTTTCTCATATTTCCCCCCCAAAGGATTCGTCGCCATCGGGTGGACGGAAAATGAGTTCAGAGATATGACAAATTCCAAACGAGCCATCCATAAACCATCTGATCTGAAAGGTCTGAAGATCCGCGTTATGGAAAGCCCCGTCTATCTCGATACCTTCAAGCAACTCGGCGTGCAACCGGTTCCCATGCCTTTCCCCGAGGTCTACAATGCCTTGCAGCAAGGGGTCATCGACGGACAGGACAACCCGTTACTGACGTCGGTTCTCATGAAGTTTACGGAAGTCAACAAATATGTCACCATGACCCATCACATCCTTACGGAGTGCGTTATCATCGTCAATCCCGATTTCTGGGACACGTTGAGTGCCAAGGAAAAGAAGATATTCAGGGAAGCGGCGGACCTCTGCATCAAGGTCAATCGGGAGGTCAACGCGAAACTTTACAAAAACAAGATTTGGAAGGTAGTCAAGGCCAAACATATTAAGGTCGTCAAACTTACGCCCCAAGAGCGAGAGGCCTTCAAAAAGGCCATGACCCCGGTCTACGCGAAATACAAGAAGATTGTGGGTCCCGATCTTTTCAACCTGTTTGAAAAGAAGATTAAGTATTACAGTTCCCACTAAATCGAAGCGCGCGCGGCGGAGACAAATTAATGCCTCCGCCGTGTTTTATTTTCCGAATTCTGAATAGATGAAGAGAATAATCAACTGGCTTGAACATCTCGAAGAGTGGATCCTCGCTTACACGCTTCTTATGATTGTGCTTCTCTCTTTCGTGCAGGTGGTTCTTCGATACGCCTTTCATTATAACTTCACCTGGTTTGAGGAATTTGCAAGATATATTTGTATCTTTATGACCTTCCTGGGGGCGAGCATCGCAGTCAAGACGGGGGCGCACTTTTCCATGGACGCCGTCGTTCAGGCGATTCCCGGAAGAACCGCCCATTTTGTCAAGGCATTCGTCAACTTCTGTTGTGGACTCTTTTTTGTCGTTGTCATCTATTTTGGCATCCGTCATTGTTTGAAGCTGCATCGTTACGGTGTCAAAACCGCGGCCATGCGGATACCCATGTATGTCCCCTATCTCTCCATTCCCGTTTTCTCCCTGACCATGGGGCTGCGTTTCTTTGGCAAATCAATTTTCCACTTGAAAGCGTTCGCGCGCAACGAACCGTTCCAACAATAGAGAGAGAACCTTGGTTCCAACTATCCTCATCTCCTTCGCCATCATGCTCCTCTTGAGCTTTCCTATCTCCATTCTCCTGGGCATTGTTACCACCATCGCCATTCACTTTCATACCATTACGCCCTTAACAATCCTTCCACAGCAGCTCTTTAACGCCCTGGACAATTTCATCCTCCTGGCCATTCCCTTTTTTATTCTGGCCGGAGGAATCATGACGGAGGGAGAAATTGCGCAGCGCCTTATTGATGTGATGAATGTTTTCGTTGGCAGGTTTTCGGGCGGGCTCGCCCTCGCCACGGTAGTGGCCTGCATGTTCTTCGCCGCCCTTTCCGGAAGCAGCCCCGCCACGGTGGTAGCCATCGGGACCATTATGATCCCGGCCTTAAAAAAATACGGTTACGATGAGGATTTTGCTACAGGGCTTGTCACGTCGGCGGGGTCACTGGGGATTGTTATCCCCCCCAGCATTCCCATGATCCTCTATTGCCTGGTGATGAACGTCTCCGTGGCCAAACTCTTCATGGCGGGAATCGGCCCCGGTATCCTGATCGGGGCTGTCTTCGCGGGCTACACCATTTTTCAGGCAAAACAACACGGTTGGAGCAGCCACAAGAAATATAGCGTTTCCGAGACATTCACGGTACTCAAAAAAGGGATATGGGGCCTCATGCTTCCGATTATCGTCTTGGGTGGCATCTACACGGGTATCTTTACACCCACGGAGGCGGCCGCCGTTTCCGTCGTCTACGCCCTTTTCGTGGAATTTTTTATTTATAAGGAACTGACCTTAAAGAAATTAACAAAGATACTGAAAGATTCAGCGGTCCTCTCGGGCGCGCTCCTTTTCATCCTGTCTTGCGCCATGACCTTCGTTTGGCTGCTGACCTCAGAGCAGATTCCGCAGCAGGTGGCTGATGCCGTTATCAATTATGTGCATAATTGGTGGACTTTTCTCATCGCTGTTAACATCCTTTTCCTCATTATGGGAACCTTCATGGATGATGTCTCTGCCATGCTTATCCTTTCTCCAATCTTTCTGGAGACCCTCAAACGGTTTCACATCGACCTCATTCATTACGGGGTTGTCATGGTGCTGGTTATTGAATTCGGCTTTCTCACCCCACCCTTCGGGCTGAACCTTTTTGTCACCATGGGTATCACGAAATGGCCCTTGACCCGCGTGGCGCGTTCTGTGGCCCCCTTCATTTTGTTGTTGCTTTTCTGCGTTGCTTTAGTCACCTTTATTCCGCAGATCTCGCTGTTTCTCCCCAGGTTTTTTTATAAATAAGGAAAGACAAGAAGTAAGCCGGCAAAGAGCGATGACTCGGAGCCGTTTGGAATCGCTCCCGCCGTGTGCGCAAGCCTTAAAATTTGTAATTTCTCCCGAAACGTTCAGAAGAAATGGAGTTACCCTTATGGATGTTTTACTGTAAAACTACCCCATAAAAAACCCGTACCCCAATCCCGCCAGCGTGGAGAGAACCACGATGATCGCGCAATAGGCGAAAGTTTTTTTCACGCCCATGACGCTGGCGATAACGATCATATTGGGGAGGGACAGGGCGGGACCCGCCAGCAGCAGGGACAGGGCGGGGCCCTTGCCCATGCCCGCACCCATCAGGCCCTGGAGGATAGGGATTTCCGTAAGGGTGGCAAAATACATCAGGGCCCCCGAAACGGAGGCAAAGAGATTGGCGCGAAGGGTGTTGCCGCCGACCAGGGCGGCAATATACCGTTGGGGGATCAGGGCGGAATGACCGGGGCGTCCAAGCATGAAGCCCGCGACGAGAACACCGGCACCGAGGAGGGGGAGAATCTGTTTCATGAATCCCCACGTGGACGAGACCCATTCCTCGCGTTCTTCCTTCACGAACCAGGACTTGAGCATCCACGCGAGAAGAATCAGCAGACCACTGACCACCCACCATCGCAGGCGAAAAATCGTCGCCCAAAGTCCATGAACGCCTTCGGCCGGCGGGGCGAACGCGGCAAAGATAAGGATAAGCACCAGAACACCCATGAAGAAAGCCGACTTCGCAAGGCCCCGCGTCTCATCGTCGCCATCCGGCAGAAATACCAGCCCCGCCGTCCTTTCCACCTCCTCCTTTCGAAAGATGAAGGCCATAAGTCCGCCGGTTACCACGGAAAAAAGAATCGCGCCAATCGCCCGGGCAAGCCCCAATTCCCAGCCCAAAACCCGCGCCGTCAGCACGATGGCCAACACGTTGATGGCGGGCCCGGAATAGAGAAAGGCGGTAGCCGGGCCTATGCCCCCGCCCCGCATATAGATGCCGGCGAAGAGAGGCAACACCGTGCAGGAGCAGACCGCGAGCACCGTGCCGGAAACAGCGGCCACGGAATAGGATAGCACCTTTTTCGCCTGGGCCCCGAAGTATTTCAGAACCGAGGCCTGGGAAATAAACACGGCAATGGCCCCCGCGATGAAAAAGGCCGGGACAAGGCACGTGAGGACATGGTGCCGGGCGTATTCCTGAAGCATCATAAAGGCCTCAAGGCCCGACCGGCGAACCACGGGATGTTCCCATGGAATAAAGTAACTTCCCAGGAACCCAAGGGTTATTAACGCCAGGGCTTTCCATTCGCGCTTCATCGCTCCTCCTTAAACCTCAATGGGGCGTCTATATTTATAAATGAAATATCGTAATATAAAGATAATTGCAATATCATTTCTTTCGTTGCTGATACGTCAATCCCGTCCTGATGAAAGAAATAAAAAAGAACTTGCGCGGGAATATTCTTAGCTTATCTTATCTTATCCATATAGAATTCTTATAACTTAAGAATCGTAATGGTTGCAACATTGCCCGTTTTGGGTGGACGTATTGTCAAGTATCGTTCTCTGTTCTTAAGGTTAATTTTTTCGCTTGACAAAATATAAATCTATAATAGCCTATATGTGTATGTATAAAATAGGAAGCTGTCCTCGTGGACAAAGCTTCCGGAAAGGAGGAACGCGTGAAGGAAAAAACCATCACAATTTTATTTGTTGGGCTGGCGGTCTTTGCTGTCTTCCTCGCTGCCTGCACCGGGGGGATTGTCAAGACCGCTCGAGAGGAACCCGTCAATCGTGCCACTCCCGCAGTTGCGAGTGGGGCGGCCTACGCGGGTAGCGATGCTTGCGCTGACTGTCACGAGGACACGGTCAAAGCCTTTAAAAAGACCATTCACGGCAAGGTGAAGGGGTTCGAAACAAAAGTATCGGGTGTTGTCAACGGCTGTGAGGCGTGTCATGGTCCCGCGAGCAAGCATATCGAAGACGAGGATCCGTCTGAAATTATCAGTTTCAAGGGCAGAAAACTCACGCCGATCCAAAAATCAGAGATCTGTCTCAGGTGCCACACGTCCGGGCAGACACTTGATTGGGCGGGCTCCCGGCACAGCATGTCCAACGTCGCCTGCACAGATTGTCACACCATCCATAAGGGAGAAAGCAAAGCTTCTCTGGCCAAATCAGAACCCGAGTTGTGTTATGGATGCCACAAGAAACAAAGGGGAGAAGCCAATATGCCGTCTCACCATCCCATCAAAGAAGGTAAGATGGATTGCACCAGTTGTCACAATCCCCACACGGCTAGCAACCGATGGATGCTCAAGACGGATGAAAGAATAAATGACCTGTGCTTCACTTGTCATGCGGACAAGGAAGGTCCTTTTGTTTTCGAACACGCCCCCGTCGTTGAAAATTGCACCATTTGTCACAATCCCCATGGAACCGTTGCCAACAACCTTTTGAAACAGAATGAACCCTTTGTCTGCCTTCAGTGTCATCACATGCATTTTCATTCCGGACTCTCGGGACATACGGGATATGGTATCGGTAAAGTCAATGGCATTCAGCAGGTTATGACAACCAAATGCACCCAGTGCCATAGCCAGGTTCACGGCTCGAATCTGCCGTCGAACACCCGGCCGGGCATGGGGCGCAGACTCACGAGATAGGGAGGAGGCGAAATGATGAAACGATCCTTGATTTTTCTTTTTGCCGCCGTTGTGTTTCTTCCCGCTTTACTGTACGCGGGTGGAGAAAAGACCCCCGAGAAAAAATTCATTGCGGGGATTTCAGCGGGATACCATGGATATTCCACGAACGACTACAAAGGTCGGGTCGCCGAGTACGAAACGACGGACTCCAGCCCGGATTTTAAACTTTTTGTCAAGGGAGGCACCCAGAACTTCGACCTCGACATAACCGGACGCTACAAGGACAGCAACGATAATGCCGCCGGCGGAGCTTTCGATTTCTCGAGAATTCTCAGGATTGAGGTGAAATACAATCAGTTTATCCACCGCCTGGATCATGATGAATTCTACGCCCCCTATGTCAAGAAATCGCAAACGCTTGGGAATCCCCAGTTCATGATTCCAGTTGGGATCAACAACGATCCCTCGGACCCGCAGCCGGATTCCTTCGTGTTTAAAAAATACCCGGCGTACGATTCCATCGCGGCATGGGAGACCCACGGCCCGAAGGCTTTCAGGTATACCGACTTGAATGTCGGGAAAGATTACATTTACAATATCGAGCGGTTTGGAAGCAACTTTAAAATACAGGTTCCATCTTTTCCCAACCTTATCGTCCATGGCGGATATAATTATAAAAACAAAACCGGATACCGGCAGGTCATGACCATGAGTCATTGCGCGAGCTGCCACGTGGTTTCGCAGTCCCAACGCGTGGACCAGACCACGCAGGTATGGAAAGCGGGGGGAACCCTCAAAGCGGGGATTCTGACGCTCGATTTCACCCATAAGAGTAAACGCTTCAGAAGGGATGATGCGGGGGTTTTGAATTTTTATGAAATGACGCACCATCCCCCCGCGTGGGACCCGCAGTATGGTGGAAATGCTTTTCCGCCTCCCGGGGGCGAAGAAGGTACCTTTGGTAACCGCCTGAATTATCAATACACAACCCTGCCCTTTGCTCGGGTTCCGGAAACAGACAAAGACACGGAGACCTTCAAGGCGCGAGTGGACTTGAGCAAGGAAACCCACATCACCGGCTTATATGTCTATTCCAAGGCGAGCGACAAGGACCGGACGGAAGCCTTATATAAGGACCTGGACCAAACAACCCAGAGCGCCATGGGAAGAATCACCTCGCGCCCGATAAAAAAACTGACCCTCACCGCCGGACTGAAATATTATACCGTCGATGCGGATGATATCTACGTGCGGGATGCCGGGGGGGCCCTAAATCCTTCCAACAGCCTCCTTCCTAATCCAGGAAGCTTTTGGGGGTATGATGGGTACATCAACGCCAATCCTTCCCAGAATTTTGGATACAACCGCAAATCAGCCGCGGACAGGGATGTTACCGAATTCGACACTTCAGCGAATTACAACTTCAACAACTATGTTACGGCCCGCATCGAGTATCGTTTCAAAGATATCAACCGGAAAAACGGCCTCCAGTATTGGGAGAACGAAGCGGCCCTTTCAGGGTCATATCGTGATATCACCTTGGACAACAGTGACGATCTCATCCATCCTGTTCCGGCGGATTATCATCTAAACGAGTATGGCTATGGTGATCCCACGATTCACACGATAGACGGAACCATCTATTTTTACCCAAAATCAAATTTGAGCGGCCGCTTCGGCGTTTCTTTCGAATATGACAACGACCCGTTCGAGTATCCTCACGCGAAGGGGGAGAGGCCGATGACACTGCAGTCGGCATTGTCTCCAAATTTCTGCTTTGACCCGGTTGCGGGAAAGTATCCCAACACGACCAGCCCTACATGTCATCCTCCCGGATGCGTCTGTGTCCATGGGGCCTCTTCGCTGGATATTGGAAATTCCTCCAACTACGCGGACTTTTTCGTGCCGCTAAACAGGATCCAAGAAGGAACCAATCAGCCATCCCATACATACAAGACGGAGCTTTCCCTGAACTGGTCACCTTCCGCCACCACTTCCATCTCTCCCGTTTTGAGTTATTCTTATCAAGACAACGATGACACACCCTGGAAAAGCCAGAAATTCAACGCGGGTATCAGCGCTTGGTGGGCCCCACACCCCAAGCTCAATTTCGTTTTGTCCTACAACTTCTACCACGAGAAGACGACAACTGATTACTGGTTTACCTATTTTAATGGGTGAGCGGGTTCGACATTTACGCCCCAGGTTGGGGCGGCCGAAGATAAGGTCGACTACACGATTAATTATCACTCCATTTCTCTCACGGCGAATTATCAGCCCGTTAAACGTCTCGATGTTACCGGTTCCGTCTCTTACACATATTCGAAAGCGGGTTTTGGGAACGTCGGTTTTCCGAACATGCTTCCTCAACTGACTTCTATGAATCCTGCGTCCCCTCAAAATTACGCATGGGGCGCATTCCGAAACGAATGGCCAAGCAAGTATCCGACCTTCGAGGAGATGAACGATTTCTCGGATTTAAAATATTGATTTAGGGTTGAGCGCGAACTACCGAATAAAGAACGATCTCCTGTTGAATTTTTCCGTGGACTACCGGAAATTTCAAGACAACGAATATTACATCTACGATGGAGATGGGTCCATCGCTTATTTTGGCATTGGGTTGCAGTACCTGCTGTAAACATGAAGTGTTTTCAAACATTGGGGAGAGCGGTTACATGCTCTCCCCAAAGTATTTATAAAAAAAGAACTTGACAAGATAATATGATTTTATATATTATTATATAGGGATTTATATGTTGCATAACAAAAAGTTAGGGCTCAAAACCGTTTCAAGGAGTAGAAGAAGATATCCATGGAATTAAAAGGAAACATCGTCATTGAATTGACACCGATTGAGGTAATCCGGCTTTTAGCCGCGGTGATGGACGAGGATCGGGAGGAGGCCTACCAATTCCTTAAAGATTGTCTTGAAAAGAAAATCCAGGATCGCTTGCGTTCCCATTGTGTCCCTGTTTTCGAGGTTTCTTATCATCCCGGGCAGAAAAACGGCTTTTAACAGGCAGCCCGCCAACGTCACGGGTTTTCGAAAAGGAAAGATTTTGAATGTTTGCGGAGGTTCGACAAATGAGCCATATGAAGAATATGTAAATATTAGCAACTTACGATAAAGACTTATAATGTCAAGTTTTTGTTAAAAATCATTTGGGAGGAAAAAGATGAAGATTCAGGTGCTGGGAACGGGATGTCCGAAATGCAGGAAGCTTGAGGAAAACGTAAAGAGCGCCACCCAAAGCTTTGATAGGAAACCCGTGATAGAAAAGGTTACCGATATCAAGGATATTGTCTCCTACGGGGTCATGATGACCCCCGCCCTGGCGGTGGACGGGAAGGTCGTGCTGATGGGCAAGGTTCCCTCGGCCGGGGAACTGGAAAAAATCTTAGTCAAGCTTGCGGGGACGCAAGGTTCATGAAAACGAAAGCTTGGATTACCCTGGGACTGCTTCTCTTCCTGGCCCTGTGCCTCCTGTATCTCGTTGCGGGAAAGGCCTTGAGAAGCTCGCCTACGCGACAGGAAATGGCTTCTTCATCCGACACCGTTCACGTTGCCGGAAGAAAAGCCTCTACGTCTCGAACCGGGAAAGGGGTTTCCGTGGTCGCGTATTACTTTCATGGAAACATTCGGTGTGTTACGTGCCGGAGAATTGAGGCCTTCACGAGAGAGGCCATGAAGAAATATTTCTCCGAGGCGTTAGCGGACGGCAGGCTTAAACTAAAAGTCATCAACGTGGACAATGATGAAAATAATCATTTTGTCAGGGATTATGCCCTTACGTTTCAGACGGTTATCCTATCCAGGCGAGTCAATGGAAAAGAAGTGGCCTGGAAAAACCTCAAGGATGTTTGGAAATATTCTGGGAACAGGGATAAATTCTTCCGCTATATCAAGCAGGAAACCGCCGTCATGCTCCAAAAAAAGGGCCCATAATGCCTTCCATGCCGGTCGTCTTTTCCGCCTTGTGGCTGGGAATTCTTACCTCTATCAGCCCCTGTCCCCTGGCAACGAACATTGTCGCCGTTTCTTTTATCAGCCGCGGAATGGCAAACCCCTGGAAGGTTTTTTTCTCGAGTCTCTTCTATACGTTTGGACGCTCGCTGGCTTACATGGGAATCGCCGTCGTCATTATTTCGAGTCTTTTCTCGCTGCCATCTCTCTCTCATTTTCTGGAAAAGTATATCAACGTGGCCTTGGGCCCCCTGTTGATTTTGACAGGCATGGTCCTTCTGAACTTGTTGACACTGCCGGGCCACGGCATAACTTTCCAGGATAGGATAGGAAGACGCTTCCAGACAACGGGACCCTGGGGGGCCTTGCTGTTGGGTTCTCTTTTTGCCCTCTCTTTCTGTCCGGTGTCCGCCGCCCTTTTTTTCGGGAGCCTCATCCCCGTGGCCTTCGCGCAAAAATCGGCAATCACATTGCCGGCAATTTACGGTATTGGCACGGGGTTGCCTGTTTTCGCTTTTTCCGTCTTTATCGCCATCGGAACGAAAAATATGGCCGCCGCATACAATAAAATCGGCGCATTTGAATCTTGGGCGCGACGAGTCACCGGTATCCTTTTCATAGGAGTCGGCGTTTATTATTGTTTGATCTATATCTTCGAATTTTCGTGAAAAGGTTTTCAACAAACCCGCCCTGACGTAAACCCACGCGCGGGGGGTGCCGTCCCGATATTGGCGGGAGCAGAAACAGTATTGACGGAAACTCACAACGTATTTTGAAAGGAATCGTTCATGGGTGATGAAAAAAGAGGCATGGGGTTTTTCGAACGCTACCTGAGCGCCTGGGTGACACTCTGCATCCTGGCGGGAATTCTCCTCGGGAGGTTTGTTCCAAACCTTGCCCGTGCGCTGGACGGGATGAACATCACGGTCAACGGCGCGCCCGTCGTGTCCATCCCCATCGCCGTCTGCCTCTTTTTCATGATGTATCCCATCATGGTCAAGATCGACTTCGCGGAGGTCATTCAGGCGGGAAAGAGCGGCAAGCCGGTTTTCCTGACTCTTTTCATCAACTGGGCGGTGAAACCTTTCACCATGTATGCCATCGCCACCTTCTTTCTCGGTGTCCTCTTCAAGGGGCTCATCGGTCCCGGAGCCGTGGATTACGTCAAGATGCCGTTTGGGCTGAACCTTCCCCTTGGGGCCCACCACGGGGCGGGGATCGTGGTCCTTCATGAAGGGATCAAGATGCTCCAAGTGCCGCTCTGGCGGAGTTACCTCGCCGGCTGCATCCTCCTGGGGATCGCTCCCTGCACGGCGATGGTGCTGGTCTGGAGCACCCTTGCCCGGGGCAACGACGGGCTGACCCTGGTGATGGTGGCTATCAATTCCCTGACCATGCTCTTGCTCTATGGCCTTCTCGGCGAATTTCTCCTCGGGGTCGGCCGACTCCCCGTGCCCTGGCAGGCGCTGCTTCTTTCCATCTCCATCTACGTAGCGCTTCCCCTTGTCGCGGGATACGGCTCCCGCAAGTGGATTATCGGCGCCAAGGGGGAGGCGTGGTTCAAGGAGCGGTTCATCCACATGCTCACGCCCGTCACCATCACGGCCCTGCTGATTACCCTGGTCCTCCTTTTTTCGTTCAAGGGCAAGGTAATTGCCGACAACCCGCTGACCATCCTCTGGATCGCCATTCCCCTCTTCATCCAGACCATGCTCATCTTCTGGCTGGGCTACGGCCTGGCGAAGCTGCTGAAACTTCGCTACGTGGACGCCGCCCCGGCCGCCATGATCGGCGCCTCCAATCACTTCGAG
>JALSPC010000108.1 GCA_026986155.1 bacterium | reverse complement strand
CACGGCGGCGCCCATTGCGGGAGAGTTTTTGCGGTTCTACTTCGACGGGCCGGAGGTCTATTGATGTTCAAGATCGACCGGAAACTTGTCAAGGATTTCGATTGGGGATTGGCGGGACTTGTCTTGACTGTTTTGGCCTTCGGATTGATCAATCTATACAGCGCCACACTCCAGAAAGGAAGTACCTCTCACACCTACTTCTATCATCAGGCTATCTGGATTGGAGCGGGGCTGGCCGGGATGATGATCGCCATTGCCATCAACGACGAGTTTTACCGGGAAAACGCCATTATCTTCTACATCATCTCAGTCATCCTGCTGATCCTCGTCGATGTCTACGGCATGATAACCTCGGGCGCGCAACGCTGGATTCGCCTGGGGCCCATCTCATTGCAGCCGTCCGAGCTGGCCAAGATCTCGCTCATTCTCGCCCTGGGATATTACTACGAGGTAAAAAAATCTCTTGACATTCTATCTCTGCGCCACATGATCTTACCCTTTGCCCTGGCCATGATTCCGGCGATCCTCGTCGTGAAACAACCTGACCTGGGGACGGCCCTTCTTCTCGTCTTCATCTTCCTTTCCATTCTCCTCTACGAAGGGATACCCTGGAAGACCCTTCTTGGGCTTGCCATCTCGGGGCTCGGGTTGTTGCCGATCATGTGGCGTTTTTTGAAACCCTATCAGAAGGCCCGCCTGTTGACCTTCATCAATCCAGACCGGGATCCCTTGGGGGCCGGATACCACATCATTCAGTCCAAGATAGCCGTGGGATCAGGAGGGGTGTGGGGGAAAGGATTTTTGAAGGGGACCCAGTGCAAGTTGGAGTTCCTGCCGGAACATCACACCGACTTCGTCTTTTCCGTGCTCGCGGAAGAGTGGGGATTTATCGGTTCTGTCACCGTGATAGCGCTGCTTTTCCTGCTCGTTCTCTGGGGACTCGAGACTGCCCGAACGGCGCGGAATAGGTTTGGAGAAGTTGTGGCCATCGGCATTACCGCCATGTTTTTCTGGCAGATTATCATCAACATCGGGATGGTCATCGGCGTCATGCCCGTGGTGGGGATTCCCCTCCCTTTTTTCAGTTATGGCGGGTCCCAGACCCTGACCAACCTTTTTGCCGTGGGAATCCTCTTGAGTATCCGGATGCGACGGCGCGCCTATGCCTCGGGTTTTTGATGGGTTGAAAATTAAAAGGGGATGTCGTCCTCTAAAGGCGTTTCGTCCACCAGGTCTTCCTGGGCGGCGGGCGCTTCCGCGGGAACATCCATTATGTCTCCGGCCTTCCCCAGCATCTGCATATTCTCCGCGATGATCTCCGTGGTCCAGCGCTTGTTCCCGTCCCGGTCTTCCCAGGAACGGGTCTGGAGCCTGCCTTCGATATAGACCTGTTTGCCTTTTGAGAGGTATTGCGCGCAGATCTCGCCGAGCCTCCGCCATGCCACGATGCGGTGCCATTCCGTTTGATCCACCCGTTCCCCGCTCTTGTTGGTCCATCGGCGGGTTGTGGCAAGCCGGAAGTTGGCGACCGCCGTCCCGTCAGCCGTGTAGCGGATCTCCGGGTCGGCGCCTAAATGCCCTATCAAAATTACCTTGTTTACGCCTGCCATCGTTTTCTCCTTTTGTTTTTTATACCATTTCCGTTAAAGATTCGCCTTTCCGGCCGATCCCAGAAGTCCTATGCGGCGTTTAACCACCTCTTTCATCGCCGCCCGGGCGGGTCCCAGGATCTTCCTCGGATCGATCTCATCGGGATGCTCCGCGAGGACCTCCCGTATCGCTCCTACCGTGGCGATTCTCAGATCCGTGTCCGTGTTGACCTTGTTGATGCCGCAGGCCACGGCCTCTTTCAGAACCTCGTCGCTGACTCCTTTGGCTCCCGCGAGCTTCGCCCCGAATTTTTCCGCCTTCTCCACCAGAGAAGCGGGGACCCCGGAGGCCCCGTGCAGGACAAGGGGAATCCCCGTCCGGCGCTTGACCTCTTTCAGGCGTTCATAATCTATCTTGGATTCCCCTTTGTATTTGAAGGCCCCATGTGAGGTGCCTACCGCGGGGGCCAGATAGTCGATGCCGGTTTCCTGGATGAAGGTCACGGCCTGGTCCGGATGAATGAGGGTCGCGTCCCTCTCATCGACGGAGACGTTATCCTCGATGCCCTTGAGCGTCCCCAGTTCCGCCTCAACGGACACGCCCATGGCGTGCGCGATCTCCACCACTCTTTTCGTCTGTCGAACGTTTTCCTCAAAGGGAAAGGAAGAGGCGTCAATCATGATGGAGGTATAGCCGGCCCGCAGGGCCGCCATGATGATATTGAAATCCTTCCCGTGGTCCAGGTGAATCACCACGGGGATAGAGACCTTCCGGGCGAGAACCTCCACCATTTCGTAGAGCATCTCGGCCCCGGCGTAGTGGATGGCCCCCTCGGAGGTTTCCACGATGACGGGAGCATCGAGTTCTTCCGCCGCCTCGAGGATGGCCTGGAGGGTTTCCAGGTTGTTGAAATTGAAGGCGCCTACGGCGTAGTTTCCCTCGTGGGCCTTAGCGAGAACCTCAATGCCGGTCGCAATGGGCATGACGGACTCCGTTTATTACGGGTTTCAGGACAAGAATCTTTTCGAAGGTATCAACGTGGTAATCGGCTTCCAGGTCAGGACACCGATAGGCGGCGAAGGGAATCCCCGCCAGCCGCGCCGCCTCCTC
>JALSPC010000107.1 GCA_026986155.1 bacterium | reverse complement strand
GATGGCGGCCAAGATGATTCCGAAGAGGTTGGTCAAGAAGAGGAGAAATGCGTGGGTGAAAAAGAAGAAGTTTCCCATCCCAAGCCCGATCCCGGCCACGGCCAGGGGCGGAATCAGCGCCACCGCGATAGCGACGCCGGCCAGGCTTTCGATAATCTCCTTGTGGGACTTGGCGTAGGCGCCCGCCACGCCGGAAACGAGGGCGACGAAGAGGTCGAGCAGACTCGGCTGGAGGCGCGCCTGCATCTCCGGCGTCAAGGGCCTGTAGGGAAAAAGTAAGGTGATGAGAGCGGCCGAAAAAAGGGCCAGGCCGGTTCCCAGGGAGATCTTGATAAGAGACGCGCGTGAGATCCCGGCATCGTAGCGTACAAGACCCATGGAAAGAGAGACGATGGGAGACATAAGGGGGGCCAGAAGCATGGCACCGATAACCACCGCCGAGCTGCCTTGGTAGAGCCCGATGGTGGCCAACATGGTGCTTAAGATGATGAGGATGACATAAGTGGCGTTAATCTCAGCGTCCTTCCGCAGTGAAACGAACAGGTTTCGAAAGTTTTCCTCGGTGGCAAACGGGAAGAAGGGGATTCGTTTGCCTTTCGTTTTGGCGAGTTCCTTCCCGGTCGGCAGGTTTTCTATCTGTATCTTCTCTTTCGCGGGTTTCGCAGCTTTGCCATTCCCCCGCAAAGATTCTCCCACGTTGAGGCGGACGGCTTCGGGAATCGTCTTGCAGCGCAAGGGGAGGCGCGTCGTCGCTTTCCCGTCGATGAGAACCGGAAGCGCCTCTTCTGTTTCGATGTAGATTTCCTGACACTTGACGTAACCGGTCGTGGGAAGATTGGCAGAGCGGTTTTTCCGGAAAGTAATGTGGTAAAGGAACTTGAAGTAATCCACCACGGAGAGAGGGGCCGAAACGATCAGGGAGATCATCCCGTCGTTGATGGCACTGTCGTGGGCGATCAGCCGGGACGCGAGGGTATTCTCGTGATGCTGGAGAATCATGCATCCGTTTCCTGCCGTTTCAATTCGCTGTTTGTCGCCGATCGCGATTTTCAGGGGGTGAAACCGGAGCCTTAGCAACCTCTTCAGGGCGGTCAGGATAAGGTTTGTTTTTCCTGTGTCCATGGGGGAATCTAAAAGGGGAAGATGACCCACGGTGGCTTTAAAAAGGAGGATTTCATCGTTGCAGAGAATAATGTCGATGGGCAGTGCGTCGTTTCGCAGGGCTATCTTGATATTTTCCTCTAATGTTTCAAGAAAGCCATAGACCTTGGCGGTTTCGTTCTGGTGTGAGGTCGGAATCAGGCCCACACTGAACCCATGTCGCATGGCGAGGCGTAAGATTTCCTTGATGGCTTTCAGATTTCCCGAGACGACCACGTGGTTCACGCCCTCAAGGTGGGTTTCCGGCCGGTCGAGGAACACTTCGTAGGGAACCGGGGTTACCTTGCTCCCGAGGGTATTTCCGGCGACCGCATCCACGTAGGCAGCGCTTTCTTCACTGTAAACGTATAGGGCCTTATCGACGTATTTCGGCATGGTATTTGTTTTACGCACTGTCCTATTCAATACCATGTACATCTTTCAAAGTGAAGTTTCCTGATTCAAAGCCTTTTGCGCTGTGAAGTCTTCTGATCATGGTGGCCTCTGAAGAGTGCAACTGTCCTTCCTGCTTCCCTTAGCGCGCTTGCTGGGGTGATTTTTGACGTTTCAGATAAAAAGGTCCACCGCAAACCCAAAATAATCGGCCGCTTCCTGGGGGGGGGAGTATTTTCGTCCCTCCTCCAAACCCTTTATAGCGAAACGAATTGCGGACTACGGAAATGGGTCGATCGTTTCAGCCCCCCGAAGGCTTAAAAGGATTTTCTCTTGCTTCTCATCCCCAAAACGCTTAGAATTGCGTTGGTCCCGTGAATAAATATGGATGGTTATTCGTCTTATGTTTAAAAGTAATAAAAAAATCGTGCAATCGGAGCGTGCCGCCGAAGACAGAAACGTGTGGGAATTCAGAAAGGTCGTTGAAAACTACCGCCAGCGGGTTTACCAGACGGCCTATGGCATTGTTCAGAACGCGGAAGACGCCAAGGATATTACCCAGGAGGTTTTCCTGAAGGTTTTTGAAAAGATGGATACGTTCGAGGGAAAATCGAGCTTGTCAACCTGGATTTACCGGATCACCGTCAACACGTGTATCGACATGCTCCGGAAAAGGAAAGGGATGAGCGTTTCTCTGGACGAGGGGATCGATTATGACCGCCGAATGGAGGGAAATTCCGTTCAGATTTCCCGCATCGATTCTCCGTTTGAAGCCGCTTACCAGGGTGAAATCCGGAAAAAAATCCGGGAGGCGTTTTTAAAGCTCTCCCCCGAGCATCGTTCAACCCTCGTCCTACGCGAAATCGAGGGATTGTCATATCAGGAAATCTCGGATACGATGGCGTGTTCCTTGGGAACCGTGATGTCCCGGTTACATTACGCGAGGAAGAAAATGCAGAAAATGCTTACCCCTCTGTGGAAAGAGGCCCGATGAGACGTTGCAGAAAAACACAGAAAGAGATGGAGCGTTACCTGGACGGGGAGTTGCTTCCCGAAAAGGTTCGCGTGTTTGAGGCTCATCTCCGCGCGTGTCCAAAATGCCGAAAGGAACTCGAGACGAAAAGGGAACAGCGCCGCCTGAGAATCCACGGGCTCATTCCCGAGGAGGTTCCCCTGACAACGGAGGACATCATAGCCGCCGTTTGTGGCGATGTTCCCGCGCGTCAACCTCGAGGAGAGGTTATCCCCTTGGCGACCCCTCCCGGGTGGTGGGAAAAGTTCAGATCCTTCGCCTTCCGTCCCGCCCCCGCCATCGCGTTTGCCCTGTGTATTGTTGCCTTGGGATTAAGCCTATTTCTCCCTTTTGGGATATTAAAAAACGGTGAGCCGGGCATTGTTATCGAGAACATTCAATCTTCGAGTTCTGTCGTGATTTTTCAGTCAGAACACGCCGATACCACGCTGATATGGATTGTTCCAAACGGCGAAGATCAGGAGGCTACTTAGAAATGCCAAGATTTCATACCGCGAAATTCACTTTTGTGTTTCTTGGAGTTATCCTTTTCAGTTTCTTTATGCCCGGAAAAGGAAAAGCGGCCTCTGTTCAACTGGAGTGGCGGATCATCCTTGCCAGCCATCGGAAAGGCACGGTTGATCCCAGACTTAGGGACATTTACCGAGACCTCGGCGCGGTTTTTAACTACAATTCGTATAAAATCCTCGACATGAACCGCGTTCAACTCTCGAAAAATCAGTCCGTTTCCATCCCGCTCGACAGAAACAGGGTCTGTGTTATCAAGGTAACGAATACGACCCCGAAATGGGTCAATGTCCAAATCCAGATCAACAGGAAGGGGCGTTCTGTTTTCGGCACCGCGGCGCGCCTGAGAAACGGGCGGTCGCTTCTCATCGGAGGACCTTCAACTCGCAACAAGGCCCTCATCTTTTCGCTCAGGAGTTTCTGGTAGTTCGTAGCGCTGGTTGCGCGTTTGCGCTTACAGCTCGAAATGTTCCAACTGGGACAGGACGTATCCCCGTATCTCTCGGGGATGTTGGAGGGCAACGGTGGTCTTCCCGTCAACCATGACGGGGTTCAGGATAGGTTCCAAGGTCCCTCCGCAATCGCAGGTGAGATCCTCGACGCCGGTTCCCAGGAAAACAACCTGCTCTTGCAGGCACCGCGTGCATCGGAAAACCTGTTTGCTCCCCGACATCTTACCCTTCTTGGCGAAGGGCTTGCCCTCGATCTCAATGATATCCATGGAAAAATCGACCACCGGCGCGTTGCTGATGGCGGTTCCCACCCCGTAGGCGTCCACGTAAGGGTTGAGCTGCCGGATCTTGTCTTCGTTCATCCCGCCGCTCACGAAGATCTTCACGTGTGAGAACCCACGGATATCCAGCTCCCATCGTATTTCCTCGATCATGCGGGGGAAGTTCCCCCTCCGGGAGGAGGGGGTGTCCAGGCGAATGGCATACAGCTTCTCTCTCAGGGCCTCCGCGAGACGGATGGCCTCGAATTTCTCGTCGTTGAAGGTGTCGATGAGAACGACGCGGCCGACCTTGGGATCCACGATCTCGTTGAAGGCCTCCGCCGCCTCGACCGTGTCGCCAAACAGGAGGATCAGGGCGTGGGGCATGGTCCCCGTGGGAACCACGTCCAGCAACTCTGCGCCCTTCACGGCGGAGATCCCGTCGCACCCACCGATATAGGCGCTCCGGTCCACCATGGGGGTCAGGGCGGGATGCACCCGCCGCGCCCCAAAGCTCAAGACGGGACGTTCTCCCGCGGCCTTCTTGCAACGGGCGGCCTTGGTCGCAACACCAGATGATTGGCACATCAGACCAAGAATGGCCGTTTCCAGGAGGCAGAAGTCCTGATAGTTTCCCTCGATCTCCATAACTGGCTCGTAGGAACGAAAGACCGTCCCTTCCGGGACGGCGCGAATTGTCAGGGGAAGTCCTTCCACGAGGGAGAGAATCTCCTCCAGCCCCGAAAAGACCGCCCAGGGCCAATCGTCGTGAAACCCCTTCGCGATGAACTCGGCCTTGACATGCCGATCCAGGTTTTTTTTCTCTATGATTTCATGGGTCCTGACGAAGTAGATGTCCGTCGTTTTTCCCTCGCGGATCTCCTGGGGTGTGGCGACGTAAAATCGGGGCGCCCCCTCTTCATGGTCTGATTTCATTTGCACTCCCTGATTCCTAACTTTTTGAGGACCACCATCATGGGGCAAAAGTTGGTAAAGGCCGACTGGAGAAGGTTCAAACCCACAAATCCCGTGAAATAGAACCAGTAGTGGCTGTGCGTGAAGCCGAGAATCACGGATCCCAGAACCACGACACCCGCGATTAACCGTAACCAACGTTCAAGATGCATTTTGTACCCCCTTTTCTTTTAACTTAACTATAATCATCCAGCCGTGTCATGACAAGCCCGCGACTCGCCGGGCGCTCGCCGTCAGTCGATCCAGATGACGGCGTTTCCCTTTACCTTCCCATCCTTGACCCGGATCATCACCTCGGGAAGGTCGTCGAAACCGAAGGTTTCGAAGCGGGACTTGAATCCCGCTCTCTCGGCGAGGTGGAGAAACTCCACCCCGTCACGTCGGGAGATATTTGCCAGGCTGATGATGGAACGCTCCATCCAGATATGGTTGTAGTCCGCGATGGTGATGGGTGTCATGGTCACGGGGGAAAGGACCAGGCGTCCACCCCGTTGGAGGTTTGCCAGGACCTTTTCCACCAGGTTCCCCGCCGGGGGAAAGATGATGGCCGCGTCCATCTTGTCCGGAAGGGAATCCCCGGGCCCGCCCACCCAGTCCGCTTCCATCTCCCGGGCGGCCTGCTGGTTCGCCTCGCTTCGGGTGACCACGAAGGCCTTTACCCCCTTGGCGTGAGCCACCTGCAGCACGTAGGAGGCCGTGGGGCCGTAACCGTACAGTCCGAGGATCTCCCCCTCGGCCACCCCGCTCAACCGGTAGCACCGGTATCCCGCGATTCCCGGGCACATCATGGGGGCCAGGGCCTCGAAAGACAGCTTGTCCCCGAGGGGAAAGGCGAAGTCCTCGTGAACAACGGTATATTCCGCGAATCCGCCGTTCACGTCCCACCCCGTGAACCGCGCCTCCGGGCACAGGTTTTCCCGCCCGGAGCGGCAGAACTTGCATGTCCCGCAGGCCGCGTTCAGCCACGCCACGCCGACGCGAACACCCGGCCTGAAACGCGTCACTCCCTCCCCCACCTTGTCCACGACTCCCACGATCTCGTGCCCCAGAACGAGGGGAGACTTCTTCAGCGGGAGGTCTCCCTCCGCGATGTGGATATCCGTCCGGCAGACACCGCAGGCCACCACCTTGATCCGTATCTCTCCCCTGCCGGGCTCGGGCATCTCCAGGTTCACCTTTTCCAGGGGATTCATCCCGATGGGGGCCTGGTGCGCCAGGACCCATGCTTTCATCATGCCCATCTCACACCACCCTTATCTTGCCGTAAAAGGTGCGTTCGTATTCTCCGTGATGCTCCCGATACGTTCGAACCGCGGCGGGAACCATTTCCAGGATGTCATCCGCCGTCATGCCGTCCTCTCCCACCACCTCGGCCGCCAGATCCCCTGCGAGGCCGTGGAGAAAAACCCCCGTCTCCACCGCTTCTTCGAGTGACTGGACGCGGCAGGCCATGGCGGCGATGGTCCCTGTCAGCACGTCCCCGGAGCCGGCCGTGGCCATCCCGGGGTTTCCCGTCAGGTTGATCCAGACGCGCCCGTCCGGCATCCCGACGAGGGAATGGCCCCCCTTCAAGACGATGACGGTCCCCAGGCCTCGGGCGGTCTCCCGGAGAACCTCGACCCTGTTTTCCTTGATTTCCGAAATACGCTTTCCCGTCAACCGGGCCATCTCCCCCGGGTGCGGCGTGAGGATCGTGGGCGCCTTGCGCCGTTTCAATATTCCCGGTTCCTTCGCCACCGCCGTAATCCCGTCGCCGTCCAAAAGCAGGGGGACGGGAACCTCTTCCGCCAGGGCGCGCACGAGATCCTGGGTCTGCTCATCCAGGGAGAGTCCCGGCCCCATCACGACCATGTCCATCCGGGGACAGAATCCCTGGAGCCCTTCCAGGTTCTTCAAGGAGACGCTTCCCGTATCCGTTTCCCAGAGGGGATAGAGAACCAGTTCCCGGGACCGGCTGCCCAGGTGGGTCGCCACGCCCTTGGGCGTTGCGAGATACGACAGCCCCCCGCCCGCCTTGAGAAACGAAAGGGCGGAAAACTGCGGCGCGCCGAGGTAGCTCTGCGCCCCCGCGATGAAGAGGACCTTGCCGTAATCGCCCTTGTGGCTGTCCGGGTTCCTGGGAGGAATCGGCGAGGGAACGCCCGTGGTCACCTGGACCGCGTCGCTCTCGTAAATGGTGGGGGGAAAAGAGATATGGGTGACATAGAGCCTCCCGCCGTGGCCGAAGCCCGGGTAGAGGAGATTCCCGATCTTCGGAAGACCGAAGGTCGCCGTGGCGTCGGCCCGGATAGCCGCGCCCATCACCTCCCCCGTGTTACCGTTGATCCCGGAGGGGATGTCCACGCTGAAGACGGTCTTCCCGGCCCGATTGACGGCCTCGACCACCTCCCGGTAGAGGCCCTCCACGGGACGAGACAGCCCCGTTCCCAGCATGGCGTCCACGACGGCGTCGCAATGCGCCAGGGTGTAAGCCGCCTGGCTGGTCTTTTCAAGCCGCTTCATGGGCAGGGAAAGCCCCTTCACGATCTCGTAATTTTTTTTCGCCGACCCCTTGTATCTTTCCGGGTCTCCGAGCAGGAACACCTGGACCTTCGCCCCGTTCGAGTGGAGTTTCCGCGCCACCACGAGACCGTCACCCCCGTTGTTGCCGAGACCGCAGAAAACCGTGAACCGCTTCCCGCGAAGGAAGGGAAACTTCTCGAGAATCATGAAATAGACGGCGTGGCCCGCGTTTTCCATGAGAAGATCTTCAAAGATGCCATAACGCTCGATGGCCTGCCGATCCATCCGGCGCATCTGCGTCACGTTGCTGACCTTCATCGCGTTCCTCCTTCAGGATACTGTCCGTATCATACCCCAACGGTTGAAACCTGTAAACATTTTGAAAAAAAAACACCTTTCGTGTCAACGGCCCCTGTGATGCCGCTTGTGCCCTTCACGCCGCTGCCAGCGGCGGTGAACCCAGAACCACTGGGCCGGGTCCTTGCGGATCTCCTCCTCCAGGAACCGGTGAAACCGCTGCGTGTTCTCCACGATGTCGTGTTTCATGTCTCCCGTTTCCGTAATCTCGAAGGCGGGGTGGGCCGTGAGATGGTGCACGTTCCCCTCGCGCCGGTGCGAAACGGGAATAACCGCCGCTCCCGTCTTGAGGGCGAAGAAGGCCGGCGTCGGCAGGGTCGGCGCCGGGTGTCCAAGGAAATCGATCATCACCGCCTCGCGCATCCGGGCCCGCTGGTCTGCCAGGATACCCACCATCTCGTTCTCACGAAGGAGCCTCAGCAGGGCCTTGGCCGCCCCGCGGCTGGACACGATCTCCACCCCGAAGTATTCCCGGATCCCGGTGATCCACCGGTCCAGGTAGGGGTTGCGAAGCGGTTTGCCCACGGCGTAGAGCGTCCGTTTCAGCAGCAGGGGCAGCGTGACCATCACCTCCCAGTTGCCCAGGTGGGCGAGGAAAAAGATGATGCCCTTTCCCCGCGCCAGCGCGTCCATAACCGGCTTTTTTCCATGGAACTTTACGGTCCTGGCCAAGGTGTTCCGGCGAATCTTGGGAATCCGGCAGAAAACGACGAAGTTCCGGGCGAGGTTGACGAAGTTTTTCCGCGCGATGGCCCGTCGTTCACGCTCCGGGTAGGTCTCCCCGAGGGCGAGTTCCAGGTTGTTAAGGGCGATCTTACGGTGCTTGAAGTCCAGGAAATAGGCGAGATTGCCGAGAGCCGTTCCCACCCCCATCGCCGCCTTCTCCGGCAGAACCTGGAAGGACGCGGCCACCGCCCTAGCGATGAGGTAGACCAGGTAATCCTTGACCTTCTTCAACCCTCGGGATTCCCCGTGTCCGGAAGCGGGACTGCCTCGTCGATGAGCATGATGGGGATATCATCCTCGATGCGGTACATGAGTCGGCAGGCCTCGCAAATCAGGCCGTCGCCCGCCTCGTTCAGGTGGATCTCTCCCTTGCACTTCGGACAAACCAGAATCTCGAGTAATTCCTCGGAAATCGCCATGTCATTTCACTCCTTTTTATCCGCCGCAATTCATTCCGCGGCGTCCTTCAAAACCATGCGCCACGAGGGGATAACGTCATTCCGCGCCCTCGTTTATCGGCGCCGTGACACCCCTGGCGCCGATAAAATTTCTAACACACCTCCCGGGTGGAGACAAGCCTTCCCCGCCGCCGCCCTCGACCCCGCGGCATGAGGATATGAATTTCCATGATGCTAAGTGTGCTTTTCGCGCGAAGACACGAAGGTCGCGAAGGGAACAAAACCCCGCCCTTCCAAACCTACCCGACACAGATTACATACTGCTCCACCATCGCATTCTCGGGCCCGAATCGTGATAAATCAGCTTTGGGCCCGATTTCACTTTTATATGACTATCGGAATCGAATAAGCGCAATTCAACCCTGATAAAGAAATCAAGGTTCTTGCTTTTGTATTCAGTGCGTGTGCCGTTTTCATCGGATGGCACGACAGTAAGGGCGCAATTTGGGAACGTTCCCTTCAATGTTGGTTTTAAATAATGTGTGAAAGTTATAGTATGCGAACCGGCCGGGTAATCACCGTCAGGATTAAAAGATGTCTTGACTGTCCAATTGTCGAAAAAGTTAGGGGACAGGTAAGGCAGAGCTCCAGGCTTCTCCCATTCCGTGCTTAAGGCTAAGACCGGGACATAAACAGGGACAACAGGCGGTTTTTTGAAGTTGCGGTTAGGGGGAACAATCAAGATATCTTTATCGGTAATTATTTTATAGGTGACTTCAACATACTTCACGACATTTGCCTGCTTGGCAGAAGACGGGATGGTATGAACCGAACTACGAAGATACTGAATAGTTATATTGGGTTTTGTTTTATCATTTATATCAATGGCCGCTTTTTTTGTTGCCGTGGGGCTGTATCCGGTTTTATGGGGCACAGATCCGTTCTGGTTCATCCCCGAAATTTTCTGCTCCCAGATGGTTATCGGCTTGCTTTTGCCTTCATAGTGGCCGTCTTGTGTCTTGACACAGACACGATATTTCCCGGTGGGCGCGTCGGCGGGAATCTTCCAGTCCCAGGTGTTTGTGACATTGAATGCGTTATAGTTGGCCCTTTCGACGATGACAAGGGCCTCGCTGCCATCCGGACGCACCAAGGCGATCCTGACGTAATCGCCCAGTTGTTTCAGCGTGGCGGGATTGTTGCGGATACCGCCTTTTACCCTGAAAAAAATCTTGGCGGTTGTATCCAGGTCGCGCCTGAACCTGTTTTTATTGGGCGGCCCCACGGACACGTCGAATGCCTCTATGGGAGTTCCCATAACGGGCGGCGGAACGATGGTTGTCGTAACCTGGTAGACAAAGGGCGCGGTCTGGTTGTTCTGCTCTCCGATTTTGCCTTCCTGAATATCCTGGAAAATATCCGCCACCGCCACGTATTTTTTGTTATTACCTAATGTATGAACCTGCCATGGTATCGATACGAGCATCCTGTTGTGGGGGCCCAGGAAGGCGATTTTCCTGCTGCCCAGCCACTTGGAAGCGCCCTTGGCGTTTGCCTTGCCCGCCAGGCAGAATCCCACGGAGAAACCCTTTGCGGCGGTTTTAGAGTTGTTCCAAACCTCCACCATCAGCGATTTTCCGTCGCCGGCATACACCGCGTTGGAGGTTTTGATAGACAGGATAAGATCGGGCTTGTCCGTTCCGCCTCCATATTTTTCTTTTTGATACGTGATCCTGAACGCCTTTGAAAAATTGTTGTTCTCATTCTTCTCGCTGATTACGTTCAAAACATCCACGCAGGCCACGAGGTTGGTTTTTTCGGTAACTCCTTTGGGAAGATCAAAGGTGGCATAAACCCACTTTCCGGAAGGGATACCGCCGGGAACAATATGAAAGGTGGACCAGCCGGCGGGATTGCCTATTTTTACCTTGCCTTTCACACCCAGGCCGACCGTGAATCCCTTGTGCATCGAAACCCCGTGATTGAATACCTGGACATAAATCTTCGGGTGTTTTCTTTCAACGGGAACCTTTCCGTTGACAAGTCCGACCTTGCAGGAAAAATCATATCCCCACGTCCCCCCGCCCGGCGGGGCGTTGCCCGGAGGACTGTTCGGGTGGGTGTCATACGTGGTCATCGGGTTGCCAGGGTGAATCTCCTTCCCCGCGACCGTCTTTACTGCGCCGACGTGCGGCCGGATGGGCCTGGGGATACTGATGGGCGTGGCGGCCACCCTGCTCCCCTTGGCGCCCCGGCCCGATTTCGCGTTTTTGGCAAGGGCAGCGGCCTCCCGGGAAGACGCCTTTGTTACCTTCGGTCCGTCGGAGCCGGTTCGAGGTTTCACCCGAGGGGAGGTTCCC
>JALSPC010000106.1 GCA_026986155.1 bacterium | reverse complement strand
TCCGTCGCCTTCATGGCATCTTTCAGCAACATGGCGGACAGGGCGCTGATCTGTTCCTTGTCCTGGCCGGGCTGAATCATAGAGGAAATGGCGAGCCCATCAGGTGAAAAGGCGATAATTGCCAGAATATTGGGGTGGTTTGCCATCAAAAGGGTGAGATGTGCCTCTAACTGTTTGGAAACGCTGATTGAAGTGCTCATTAATCGTTTTCTCCGTAGTAAAGATAACATGCCCCTTCTTTTTTTATCAGGATATGGTAGTCATGGGGTATAATTTTGATGCCTTTCCCATTGGGATCGTAGAGTTTTATCAATTTCGTTAAAAGGCCGGGAAAGGGGCAGGCGGTTCCGGGTATCTCCGCCTCTCCCACGCCGATGGGGCAGATGCGGCACTTTCCGGAGGTAATCAGGATAGCGGGGCCATCGGGCGTATCTTGAACCGAAATTTCACCAACCAGTTTCAAGGCATTGTTCATCATGACGGCAGTTTTTTTAATTTTGATTTCCGGAGAATCACTGGATTGAATTCCTGGGTTGATCCCCATGGTATCGAACCACGCTTTTAAGTTCTCAGCCAGCTTCGACGTAATGCTGTTAACTACCCCTTGATTCAAGACTCCGATCTCGCTAAAGCCGGAAAGCAGGGAGGCAATCAAAACATGATTGGCATCCAGTTCCCTGTTCTGGATCTTTTCCTTCCAGGTTGGCATGATTTATCCTCCGAGGATCTCTTCAATTTTTTTAGCGGCCTGACGGGATTCGAGGTTGACCATCCCGATATTTGCGTCACGGCGCGCGAGAACGGCAAGGACGCCCGCCGTGGAAATGGTGTATAAGTGAATCGTTCCTTCCTTGCTTTTGATATAGGTTTCCTTGAAATCTCCAAGAATCAGGGCCTCCGCCGCCTTTTTCGAAAGACCCAGGAGGGCGGCGGACATGGCGCCGACGCCTTCTGGGTTGATATCCTTGATGGGCAGGTAGGACGCGATGAGTAATCCATCCATGCTGACGACCGCGGCGCCTAAAATGTCCGAAGAGCTTGATTTGAGATCCGTTAGAATTTCTTCAATAGCCTTGCCTTTATCCACAACCATGAGCAAATTCCTCCGCTGTTCATTTTGACAGGGTTATAGCCCCTTTAAGATAGTTTCGACGAGAGAACCAAGTTCCGTCCTTAACAGGGCTTTCATAAAAATGTCCACCTTTAGATAGACAAAGAAAAGGAGATTTTCTTTGAGGGCAGTGAGAATGAACGATCCTTCTTTACCCTTTGTGATAAGCTCCTCATAAGTTCCAATTCCGAATAAGTTACAAAGGGCCTGGCAGGTTTCCGGAATATGCGACAAGATCTCTCCGACGATTTCCGGCAGAGAGACGTGCTCTTTTTTAGATACAATTTCCAATCCTTTTTGAGACAAGATCCCTGTTCCAAGGACATCAGGATGAGATAGGGTCCATGCCTCGATGGTCTGGATTGTGGCGGAAGGAAGTGTTTCGAGGGAAGACGCGTTTTTAGGGGCACGTTCCACCTTTTCATCTATTATCCTGTGCGCCTCTATGAGGAGGTGCTCCCATGGGAGCGTGATGGAGTAGACGGGAGGCGGGACGTAAGAGTCGGTTTGAAATTCGCCCTTTTTCCAGGTCATGATTTCATAAAAGGCCTCGACCCCGGTTTTTTCTTTACACTGGGCATGAACGATGTTTCCCTTATGAATGTAGATTCTTCCTTCCTTTTCGTCCTGTTTGATTTCCAGGATCAAGGACATCATCCCCCGGGTGCTGAATTGAATGACGTCTGAAAGACTCAGCCGTGAGAATTGACCCTTAAAACCCTCCTGGCTCTCCTTCGTTTTCCGAGGAAAGAGAACCACGTTGGATAAATTGTTCACGCCCCGCTCCTGAATCCCTGTCGTTTGACTAATTTCACTTATCATTTTAACGTAATTTTCTAATATGTCAATTCTATTTAGGCAAGCCTGTGAAAATTTTCTACATTCCTTTTTTTCTTTTCTTCGTGTTTTGAAATGTTTGAAGGGAAATTAGCCCTTGAAGATGGTTAACTGGCTGGCAAGTAAGTCGCGCCGTTGTTTATGATTCGTCATCCATGGAAACGCGATTGTTTTATGGCTGATTCTAAGTCGGCGAGTATTTTGTCCCTGTCCAACCGGTATTCTTCAATGACATCTTCCAGGGAATCGAAAAGATGGTGACAAAGAATGCACTTCCCCGCCTGCCCGTCATATTTCTTGAAGACCTTCTCTGTCGCAGGGTATTTTTCAACGAACTCGAGAAGAGACAATCCAACAGCCTGCTTTGCGATGGTGTTTTCCATTCCTTTCATTTTAACCCAATCAATATGTTCGTTCACTTCTTCCTATTTGTCAAATTGGAAATTTTTATATAAGTTGGTTGTTGGCAAAAATTTTTACAATAGCTTTTCGAGTCATTCGCGCAATGATTTTTTGAGGGAGGTTTGTTATAATATAAAACATGATTGAAGTAATTCTTCGGACTCCCCAAATTTGCGAGGAGGCGATTTTGACTTTTCTGGAAGCAATGAACATTCCCGCGGCCGTGAATGCGTCTGTTGGCGCCGGGCGATCGGTAATTTCCCTCTATATTGAAAATCATGAATGGGATGATTTGCGAGAGAATATCGTGAAGAAGCTCCGAGAGATCGCGGGTATTTTTGATGTCCCCGCCCCGGAGGTGGCCGTCAGGGACCTTGAGGAGGCGTCCTGGCGCGACGCGTGGAAACGTTTTGCCCGCGTCTATCGTTTTGGCAGTGAGCTCGTGGTGAAACCCACGTGGCGGAGGCTCCGGAAGGACCCCGGGTGTCCCGTCATCTCCATCGACCCCCGGATGGCCTTCGGGACGGGCGGGCACGCCTCGACGCGGCTGTGTATCCATCATCTTCGTTTCATCCGGCGTAAGCGACCCGACTGCTTGGAGAGTGTTCTCGACGTGGGAACGGGATCCGGTATCCTGGCCATCGCGGCGGTCCTTTTCGGCGCGGGACGGACAGTGGCGACGGACATCGATCCTGACGCCGTCCGGGTCGCCCGTGAGAACGCGGCCTTGAACGGTGTGGCTGAACATATCCGTTTTACGATGGATCCCCTCCGTGAGATTTCCGGCAGGTTCGGCCTCATCATGGCCAATATTTTCGAATCCGTCTTGATTGAACTTCTCGACGACTTTAAGCGGCGCCTCGCGAAGGACGGGATGCTCGTTGTCTCCGGGCTGTTGGCCTCGCAGGGAGGCGGATTCGTCGAAAAGGCGTCGGCGGCGGGGCTGCGCAAGCGGCGGCAGCGGCGGGCCGGGTCATGGATTTCATACGTTTTTGAGGCCGCGCGGTGAGTGGGGTTCACCAGTTCTTTGCCGACGAGATAGACCCGGAGACCGGCGTTGCCCGCCTTGCCGGCGGGGAGCATCTTCATCTGAAGCGGGCCCTTCGTCTGAAGACGGGGGATGAAATCCTTGTTTCCGATGGTGATGGCGCCCTTTTCAATGCCGTCGTCTCGGAGGTGGGAAGCGCCTTTACCCGGGCGCGTCTCGTCAAGAGGGTGGACTGGGAGCCGGAGTCTCCCCTCGAGATTACTCTTCTCCAGGCGGTTCCCAAGGGCCGAAAGATGGATTGGGTTCTCCAAAAGGCAACTGAATTGGGGGTGCGCCGGGTGATTCCCGTCATGTCGGATCGCAGCATCTCCCGAATCCAGGGGGAAAGATGGCTCAGGAAGAAGGCGCGCTGGGAGCAGATTCTCAGGGAGGCGGCCAAGCAGTCCCACCGGGCGCTGATTCCCCATTTGGGAGACCTCCTGCCCCTCACGGCGGCGCTTCCGGCATATAGGGAGACGTTGAACCTCTTTTTCACGCCACGGGGCCAGGCAACGCTGAGGGAATGTCTTGATAATTTTACGGGAGCGCGTAAGATGACCGTGGTCATAGGGCCGGAGGGGGGATTTACCCCCACGGAGCGCGCGGCCGCCGCGGCCGAAGGCTATCGTTCATGTTCTATGGGGCCCAGGGTGTTGAGGCTGGAAACGGCCGTGATCAAGGCGCTTTCGGTCCTCCAGTTCATCTTGGGGGACGGGTGACCAACATGCGTGACAAGGGAAAACGTTTGAGGCCGTATCGATTCGATCAGTTACAAGGGTTTGTCGCGAAGCATTTGTTTCCCCGCTTTTTTTCACGCGTGGAGATTTCCTCGGAGCATCTTGGGAAATGGCGGCGTCTCGTCGCCCGGGGGATCGTGATTCCCGTTCTTGACTCCCCGAGCCGTTCCGATTTTCTCGCTCTCTACCACCTCTACAAGAAAAAAGGGGGGAATTATCCGCGGTTTCCCCTGGGAATTTCCATGTTTCCCTGGATTTCGCTCCGGGGGATGCTTGTTTTTCTCAAGGCCTTTTTTTCCTGGGTTTTCAAGAAAACCTGTCTTTTTGATATCTTTTCTCCGGAACAGAAAGGCGAGATCAAGCGCCTGGGGCGCGTGCCCTTTACTCTCTACCTCCATCCCGCGGGAACCTATCTCCAGCGGTGCGCCGGCTTCCGCGCCACGCCCATCGAGGCCATCGTCCGTTACCAGCGCGGATGTGATCAGCCCATCTATCTTGTGCCTCACCTGGTCATTTACGACGTCCTGCCTCCCACGGAGAAGAAATCTCTCTACACGGCCTTTTGGGGAAAGATGGCCATGCCCAAGTGGACGCTCCGCCTGAAGAATATCCTGCTCCGGAAACGAATCCAGGTCCGGCTTGCCACACCCATCGACGTCCAGAGGTATTTGAAACAACACCCCGAGAAGTCCGACACGGACGCGGCCCGGGAGATCCACCGGGCGGCGGTGACCATCCTTGACAAGAAACTCCGGGGGATTACGGGGCCGCCGTTGCCCTCCAGACCGAGGATCGTTACCCAGCTTCTGGAGGACCCCGATCTTTGGAAGTTCCTGGAGGCCCTTTCGGACGAGACCGGAGCGCCGGTGGAGGATCTCGCCAAGAAAGCCCGACATTACGCGACGGAAATCGCGGCGGATCTGAGCCCCGCCTACGTGAAGCAGTGGGAAAGGATTCTGCGCTGGGTCTGGCATAGCCTTTACGAAGGCGTTGACATCAATGAGAAGGCCGCGCAGAGACTCCGTCGGATCGCGCGAAACTATCCCATCGTGTATATTCCCTCCCATAAAAGCCACATCGACTACTTTCTCCTCTCCTATGTCCTCTACGAGATGAATCTTCCCCTTCCTCTCATCGCCGCGGGCATCAATCTTTCGTTCTGGCCGGTGGGGCCCGTCTTCAGGCGTTCCGGGGCCTTTTTCATCCGGCGGACCTTTCGCGACAACCCCCTCTACGGGGAGGTGTTCTACCTCTACCTCAGGGAATTGATTCGTGAGGGGATCCCCCTCGAGTTTTTCATCGAGGGGGGGCGGAGCCGCACGGGGAAGCTGATTCTGCCCAAAAAGGGAATGCTTTCCATGGTCTTCCGGGCCTTTTCTGAACGGGCCGCTCCGGATATCTACGTGGTGCCAACGGCGGTCTCCTACGAGAGGATCGTGGAGGAGGAAGGCTACATACGGGAACTCCGCGGGGACGAAAAGCGGAAAGAACGAACGCGGGATTTGTTTCGGATTCGCAAGATCTTCCGGAAACGCTACGGGACGGTTTACGTCCGCTTCGGCAAACCCGTTTCCCTCAAGCGATACCTCAAGGAAAAGGGGATGGAATGGGTTCCGCAGGCGCTCGAAGAACGACAGGAGCTCTATCAAAAGGCGGCGGACGATATCATCCGGGCCATCCAGAAGGCCATGGCGGTTACGCCTTCCTCCCTCGTGGCGGCGGCGTTGCTCTCCTTCGGGGGACGGGGAATGCGACGTTCCGAGGTCCTGGAGACGGCCGGGCTCTATCATCGTCTCTTGAGTGATCTTGGAGCGGATATCTCCTGGAAGGTGGAAGACGCGGAAAATGTCATCGGGCAGGCCTTGGAACTCTACATGCAGGATGGCGTGCTCCGCAAAGGGGTCGACTTCAACCCGGAGGACCCCTCCTACTTCGTTCCCCTGGAGAAAAGGATACACCTGGAGTTTTCCAAGAACATGATGGTGGTGCACCTGGCGCCCCTCTCCCTTTTTGCCTGGTCCAGGATAGCCGGGATCGTCGGGACTTCCCTTTCCCCTTATCAGGTGTTTGCTTTATTGTGCGAGATCTTCAAGTATGAATTCCTCCTGCTGTCCCAATCCCCCAGGGGCGTCTACCGGAAGATGCAAGGGATATCGGAGGGATTGACAGAGCGAGAGATGGCGAAACTCCGTCACCTGACGATGAGTACCCTGGAGGGGTATTTCGCTGCCGCGGCCTTGACGTTGAACGAATCATGGGAAGGGCCGCGAGAGGAGAAGAAACTTATACGGGAGATGATGCAATGGGGCAAAGAGATGCTGTCAGCGGCGCAGATCTTCTGTCCCGAGTCGGTGACCTCCGCCACGTTCCGGGGCTGGCTCAGGGTTGCCCTGGAGAGTGAGATCCTTGCCGTGGCGCCGTATGACAACGATGGAAAGACCCGAAAACGGTTCACAAGGCGTATCGAGAAGGGGAAAAACTTCCCAAAGGTCCATGATATTGCCGAGACGTTAGGACGTCTCCTTTCCCTTCCGTCGTGAGAGTGGTATAAAAGTTCGCTTCACGTCGGGATGACAAGAAAAAGTCGAAGGATAGAACATGGGAAAGATTATCGCGGTGGCGAATCAGAAGGGGGGCGTCGGGAAGACGACGACCGCGGTCAATCTGGCGGCCGCCCTCGCCTTGAAGGGCAGGCGGGTCCTGCTCGTGGATATGGACCCCCAGGGAAACGCCACGAGCGGCTGCGGGATTGAGAAGGAATCTCTGGAAAAGACGGTCTATGAGGTGATTCTTGGAGACGTGGCAATACCCGAGGCGATCGTTCCCCTCGATTTAGAGGGCATGGCCCTCTTGCCGGCCAACGGGAACCTTATCGGCGCGGAAGTGGAGCTCATCCAGGAGATAGGGCGGGAACATTTCTTGAGACGCTGCTTGCGGGAGATCCTTGCACGCTACCAGTATATCCTGATTGATTGCCCCCCCTCACTTGGGTTGTTGACCGTAAATGCGCTTACAGCCGCGGTCTCAGTTATTATCCCCCTGCAATGTGAATTCTACGCCATGGAGGGCCTGTCGCAGTTGCTCCGCACCCTCCGGTTGATCAAGCATTCCGTCAATCCTCCCCTCCAAATTGAGGGGATCTTACTAACCATGTTCGACGTGCGAAACAATATTTCTCACCAAGTAAAGGAAGAGGTGTGCCGTCACTTCGGCGACCGGGTTTTCAAAACCGTCATCAGCCGGAATGTCCGCTTGAGCGAGGCGCCCAGCTTCGGGAGGCATATCTTCGCGTATGACCGCCGGTGCGTGGGGGCCGAGAGTTACATGAGGCTGGCGGAAGAACTGATTTCAAGGGAGACGTAGTCATGGCCAAGAAGAGGGTTTTGGGGAAGGGGATCCGGGCCCTCATCCCCGAGGGGATGGGGGAAGTGGGAAACTTCCTTTTTGTCGGAATCGAGAAACTGCATCCCAATCGCTCCCAGCCGCGCAAGCGGATTGACGCGGAGAAGCTGGCGTCCCTGGCTGCCTCCATTCGGGAAAAGGGGATCCTCCAGCCCCTCCTGGTTCGCCCGTCCGGCGACGGCTACGAGATCGTCGCGGGGGAGCGCCGGTGGCGGGCCGCCCAGAAGGCTGGGCTCCGGGAGGTTCCCGTGGTGGTGCAGGAACTGGGGGAACGGGAGAGCCTGGAGGCGGCCCTGGTGGAAAACCTCCAGCGGGAGAACCTCAATCCCATCGAGGAGGCCTTGGCCTACGTGGAATTGATGAAGCGCTGGGAATTGACCCAGGAGACCCTGGCCGCCCGGTTGGGAAAGAACCGGTCCACCATCGCCAACACTATCCGCCTCCTTCAGCTCTCCCCGAAGGTCCAACAGCTCTTGAGCCGCGGCGGGTTGAGCGCGGGTCACGCCCGGGCGATTCTGGCCCTGCCCGATTTCGAAAGGCAGGAAGAGGTGGCGGCGGAGGCGGTGGAAAAGGGCCTGTCCGTCCGGGATGTGGAACGCCTGGTTAAGAGGATGTTGAACCGGAAGCCTGAGGCCCCCGGGGCCCAGGCCGATCCCTTTGTCCAGGATATCCAGGAGCGTTTGGAGCGGGCCCTGGGAACGAAGGTCAAGGTAACGGTCAAGGGGAAAAAGGGAACCATCCGGATTTCCTTCTTCGGCCTGGATGAGCTGGATGGACTCATTCGAAGATTATGTGAATAGGCCGGTTGAAAAGAGAGGAGATTTATGTTAACAGGTAGGGGCAGTTTGAATTCTAAAATCGATATGTGAGGTTTTTTATGGCAAAGGGAAGCGCCAAGGATATACAGGCATTCCTTGGAGAAGAAACGAAATTCGAGGGGAAACTTTTCTTTGAGGGGACCGTTCGGATAGACGGGAAGTTCCAGGGAGAGATTCACACGGAGGATATCGTCATCATCGGTGAAAGCGCCGATGTCAACGCGGAGATAAGCGCTGGGGAAATCATCATCAGCGGAACCGTCAGAGGCAACGTCATCGCGAAAAACAGTCTCGAAATCCTTGCCCCGGGAAAGGTCTACGGGAACATTCTTACCCCGAGACTCACGATTCAGGAGGGCGTGATCTTCGAGGGAACCTGCCGGATGGAAAAGCTGGAAGCCCCTCTCAATGCCAAGGTCTCCGTGTTGAACCCCGAGGCGAAGGCCCAGGGGCAGGACAAATTCAGCGAGTCTTGATAGATATGCCGTGGGTTTTCCCCCGCAAGGCATGATTAAGATTTGTTCCAGTGATGCCATGTATCGTTTGAGATAGGGCTGATAGTTCCGGACGAAGTGTAACGGAAATTTATTAAAATGAATAAAGAGAATGGAGGAGTTGACGTGGCAAGAAGGATTACCGGATGGAGTGTAATGGTTTTGCTGATGTTGTTCATGGTTTCCTTGGCCTTTGCCGGGGGACCGGACCTGAACCCAGGAAAATGGGAGATTACAAGCACCGTTGAGATGCCGGGCATGCCGATGAAAATGCCGCCTATTACGACAACCCGGTGCATGACCAAGGATGACATGATCTTCAAGGAGGTGCCCCAGCCCGGAATGCAGCAGGGAGGGATGCCCAAGGAGTGTAAAATGACCAGATCGGAGGTCAAGGGGGATACCGTAATCTGGGAAATGGTCTGCCAAGGGCAGCAAAAGATGACCTATTACGGGGAGCTGACTTATCACGGAGACACGATGGAAGGCTTCATCAAGATGACCTCGAGCGCTCAGGGGCAAGGGGGAGGCGCGGCGCCTCCCATGACCATTAAGATTAAGGGGAAACGCATCGGTCCTTGTGACAAGTAGCCGCTGTCGGGACACGAAACGAAGAATCCCCGCCACACGGCGGGGATTTTCCATTTGTGCTCAAACCCCAGTTTCGCGCGGGAGAAACAGAGATGCTATCCCGCCGCTTCGAGGACCTGGTTCAATTCTTCCTGGATGTAACGCAGGCGGTCCAGATCCGCCTCGTTGACCTTTTCCTCCGCTTCCTTCCGTGAAAGCGCCCGTTTTAAATCGGCGATCTCCTTCTCGATGGACGCGAGAGAAAGAAGCAGCTCCTCCGCCACGGGGCGTTCGGCTTCTTCGGGGGCCACAACCTCGATGGGCTCCTCTTTGCGCTTGAGGAAGAGGGTTTCCTTCCATTTCGGGACGTAGGTCTCGAATCCGTGAATCTCGTGAATCTTATCCGCCAGGGTCTTGCTCGATTCCGGTTCTCCGTGAACGGTGAAGACCTTCGGGCCGGATTCCTTGAAATTCCCCACCCAGTCCAGGAGATCCTTCTGGTCCGCGTGGGAGGAAAAACCCCCGATGGTGAAGACCCGGGCGTTGACAGCCACGTCCTCTCGGAAGATTTTTACGGATTTTCGTCCCTCAACGATCTGACGTCCCGTTGTCCCCTGCGCCTGGAACCCGACGATGACGAGACTGGCGCCCTCCCGCCACAAGTTGTGCTTGAGATGGTGCTTGATGCGTCCAGCCGTGCACATCCCATTTCCGGCGATAACGATGGCAGACCCCTTTTGCTCGTTGATGGCGATGGATTCCCGAGTTGACGGCGTGTAGCGTAGGGAGGGAAGATTGAAGGGATCGAACCCCGACGCGATGATATCCAGGGCCTCTTTGTCATAGAATTCCTTGTTCTTTCGGAAGATCTCCGTGGCCTTGATGGCCAGGGGGCTGTCCAGATAGATGGGGATGTCGGGCAGGTCGCCCTTCCGGTAGAATTCACCCAAGATGTAGAGAACCTCCTGCGTCCGTTCCACGGCAAAGGAGGGAATAATGATCTTTTCGTTGTTGGAGACCGCGTAGTTAATGGCCTCCAGGAGTTCGGCCTTGCTGTCGTCCAGGGGCTTGTGGAGGCGGTTGCCGTAGGTGGACTCCACAAACAGGTAGTCCGCCTTGAAGATGCGGGCCGCCTCTTTGAGGATGAGCTGGTTCGCCTTCCCGATGTCTCCGGAAAAGACGATTTTTATCTCGGCGTTGCCGTCCTTGACCCACATCTCCAGGATGGAGGACCCGAGGATATGGCCCGCATTTCGGAGGCGGACCTTGATGCCGTCACCCGCCCGGATGACCTCGTCACGCTCAACGGATTTCAAGTGGGGCAGGCTTCGCTTGGCGTCGTCGAGGGTATAGAGAGGCTGAACCTCCTTGTGTCCCTTGCGTTTGTTCTTGCGAGTCTGCCATTCGGCATCCATCTCCTGGATATGTGCGGAATCCATGAGCATGATCTCGCAAAGCTCAACCGTGGGACGGGAGGTAAGAATCTTTCCTTTGAAGCCGTCTTTTACGAGCTTGGGGATGCGTCCGGAGTGGTCGATGTGGGCGTGGGTGAGGAAGAGGGTTTCGACACGGTCGGGAGCGAACCCCCAGTCCATCCAGTTACGCATTTCCAGGAGTCTTCCTCCCTGAAAGAGGCCACAGTCCACGAGGACCTGTCTCCCGGAGGGGGTTTCCACGAGGTAGTTGGAACCGGTGACGGTTCCGGCGGCGCCAAGGCAAGTGACTTTG
>JALSPC010000105.1 GCA_026986155.1 bacterium | reverse complement strand
GAGGCAAAGGCGCTCTGTTCCTACGCGGTGAAGAAGCTGGGAAAGAAGCGGATCGCCATCGCCTACCAGAACGACGACTACGGGAAAAACGGCGTGAAGGGGGCGAAGGAAAAGCTGAAACAACTGGGGCTGAAACTGGTGGCGGAGGTTCCCGTGGAGCTGTCCGACACCGACATGCGACCCCACGTGATGCGGCTTCGCAAGGCGAAGGCGGACGCGGTTCTGCTCTGGGTGAGCCCGGTGCACGCGGTGCGTATCCTGGGAACGGCCCACGCCATGAAGTTCACGCCCCAGTGGATGAGCACGAGCACCTGCTCTGATTTTCCACTCATGTACAAGATATCCAAGGGACTCTGGGAAGGGGTCATCACCACCAACTTCGCGGAGCTTCCCGATTCCACCTCCCCGCTGATGCTCAAATACAAGGCGGCCTTCAAGAAATACGCCGCGAAGGGCGAGCGTTGGGGCGTCTTCTTCTACGCCGGGATCGGGTTCGCCGAGCCGCTCGTTGAAGGCCTGAAGCGGTGCGGCCGGAACCTCACGCGGGAAAACCTCGTGAAGGCGATGGAGGGCATAAGGAATTTCAAGGGAATCATGGGAAAGATTTCCTACAAGCCCTTCGATCCCAAGGATCCCTCCTGCCGCCAGGGCCAGAATGAGGTCTTCCTCAGCCAGTGCCTCAAGGGGGCGAAGGCCAAGAAGCTGACCGACTGGTTCGCGCCGAAATAAGGGGTCCAGGAACGCGCGCATGCCGTTGCTTTCCGTCGAACACCTCTCCATCGCCTTCGGCGGCTTGAAGGCCCTGGACGATGTGAACTTCGCGGTTGAAAAGGGGACGATCTTCGCTATCATCGGCCCGAACGGGGCGGGCAAGACGACCCTTTTCAACTGCGTCAACGGGATCTACCGGGCGGATTCGGGGAGAATCGTCTTCGACGGTGAGGAGATTCAGCGGAAGAAGCCAGACGGTGTGGCCCGCCTGGGTATCGCCCGGACCTTCCAGAACATCGAGCTTTTCGCCAACATGACCACCATGGAGAACCTCATGCTGGGACGGCACATCCACATGAGGACGGGGCTTTTCCGCGGGGCGTTCCTGTGGGGAAAGGTCTCCTTCGCCGGGCGGGAGGAGGTGGCCCACCGCCGCAGGGTGGAGGAGATTATCGATCTGCTGGAACTCCAGGCCGTCCGAAACAAACCGGTGGGGTCGCTTCCCTACGGCACACGGAAGCGGGTGGAACTGGGTCGTGCCCTCGCCGTGGAGCCGGAATTGTTGCTCCTCGACGAGCCCTGCGCGGGGATGAACTCGGAAGAGAAGCAGGACATGATCTTCTGGACGAAGGACATTCAGGACGAACTGGGCATCACGATCCTGCTTATCGAGCACGATATGAAGATGGTCATGGATATCTCGGAAACGGTCCTGGTTCTGAACTTCGGGAAGGTCATCGCCCGGGGCACGCCCGACGAGGTCCAGCGCCACCCCGAGGTCCAGAAGGCCTACCTGGGGGAGGCCGCGGATGACTGAACCCATCCTGGAAATCAGGAATATCGAAACCTACTACGGCCTCATCTACGCCATCCGGGGGGTCTCTCTAACGCTTCGGAAGGGGACCATCACGGCCATCCTCGGGAACAACGGGGCGGGGAAATCCACTCTCATGAAGACCGTCATGGGCCTCATCGAAGACCAGCCGGACAAGGGGCGGATCCTTTTCGAGGGACGGCGGATCGACGGGAAGGAGACGGAAGAGATCGTCCGCATGGGGATTTCCTATGTCCCAGAGGGGCGGGAGGTCTTCGAGGAACTGACCGTCAAGGAGAACCTGGCCATGGGGGCCTACACGCGCGGGGACAGGGCCGGCGTGAAGGAGGATTTCGAGCGGGTGTATCGCTACTTTCCCGTCCTTAAGGAACGGGCATCCCAGTGGGCGGGGACCCTCTCGGGCGGGGAACAGCAAATGCTCGCCATCGGCAGGGCCCTCATGAGCCGCCCTCGGCTCCTGTTGCTGGACGAACCGTCCCTGGGGCTTTCCCCCATCCTCGTGAAAGAGATATTCGGAATCATCTGCAGGATTCGGGAGGAGGGGGTAACGATCCTCTTGGTGGAGCAGAACGCCGCCATGGCCCTGCGCATCTCCGATTTCGGGCTGATCCTGGAAAACGGGCGATTCGTCATGAAGGGGGAGGCGGCCCGGCTCCTCGACGATCCCGACGTGAAGGAGTTCTACATGGGCATGCGCTCCACCGATTCCGTCAAGGGCTACCAGCGCTGGAAACGAAAGAAGAGGTGGCGGTAGAAAATGGGCGAAGCAGGCGAAGCGACGGTTCCCGCGCGGTTCAGGCGGGTGGTGGAACGATACGGGGATTGCGTCGCCCTGCGCGAAAAGGACCTGGGACTCTGGAAGGACATCTCCTGGAGGGACTACTACGCGGACGCGAAGAAGGTTGGGTGCGCCCTGCTGGCCATGGGCCTCGAGAAGGGGCAGTGCGTCTCCATTATCGGGGACAACGCCCCGGAGTGGGTCATGGCCGATCTGGGCATTCAGTGCGCCGGCGGGGTGTCGGTGGGAATCTACGCCACCAGCGCGTGGCCCCAGGTGGAATACGTCATCCGGGACTCCCGCTCCCGGTTCTTCTTCGTGGAAAACGAGGAGCAGTTGGACAAGTGGCTCCACTTCCGTGACAAGGTTTCCCACCTGGAGAAGGTCATCGTCTGGGACATGAAGGGGCTGCGGACCTTCCGGGACCCCGATGTCATCGCCTTCGAAGACCTCCTGCGCCTCGGGGAGGCGTTTTAC
>JALSPC010000104.1 GCA_026986155.1 bacterium | reverse complement strand
CCCCTACTTGAAAGGGATACCGAAATCGCACGACACCTATCACCTCATCAACGGGCATCCCTATCCCTTGGTGCCACCCGTCAAGACCAAGGTGGGAAAATCGGTCAGGCTGCGGCTCATCAACGCGGGAAACATCCCCCACTATCTCCATTTCCATGGCATGCAACTGCTCGTGGTGGCCATCGATGGCAACACCCTCGTCCAGCCTTACCGGGTCAACGTTGTTCCCATTTTCCCCGGCCAGGCCAAGGACCTGATTCTCCAGCCGAAAATTCCCGGCTGGTGGGCGGTTCACGACCACGCGGAGTGGGGAACCACCAACAACGGCCATTTCCCCGGCGGGGTCATGTTCCTGATCGGCGTCGCTGACAAACACGGCAAGATCTCCGGCTATGCACCCACGATCAACCTGTCACAGTAGCATCACGCGCAAGCCGGGTCACGCGTCACGTGACCCAGTCCCTGGTCCATGGAATACTTCGCCCGCGCCGTTTGACAACGTAGTCATGTGCGTTAAACTATGTGCACGGATAAAAAAACGCTGAAAGGAGACTTATCCCATTAAAACATTGAAAATACCTATCCTCCTCCTCTCATTCCTGCTCGTTGTTGGATTTTCCCTCGCGGCACCCTTAACGGCACAGTGCTCGGGAGAAGCCTACGCCCTCCCCAAGGATACCACTACCTACCTTAAACACAACAAGGTGGAAGCGCAAAAATTGTTCGTGAAGGATTGCACGAAGTGCCATTCCGAAAAAACCGCCCTATCCCGAAGAACCTACCAGGACTGGCTGACCGGTATCACGTATCGACACGACAAATCAGAAAAATGGATTCCAGAAGAGGATGCCAAGAAGATCTTCTTCCATCTGATTGTCCATCTTGAGCCGGAATTGAAGCAACTCGTGGCCGGGGGAAACGTCGTCGTAGAAAAAAACTGGCTCATCATTCTCTGTACCGTCAGCGGCATTCTCACCCTCGTGCTGTTTTTTCTTGTCTTTTCCTTCGCCAACTTCAAAAAACTGCGGAAACGCTGGTTCAAACTCCACATGCGTCTCGCGAAGATAACGATTCTCATCGCGCTCTTTCACGGAGGCCTTTGTTTTTATCTCTTTGTCTTGAAATGACCGCGCATAACTTTTGCCCTTATTTCGATAAGGTGATATTATAATAGATATAAAAGAAATTTTATGAGGAGTTATCGGCATGGAACACCATGAAATGCGTGAAAAAAATGAGAAGGGAAGGCATTCTCCGCCCCATTCCCACTCCGGGGATACGCACGTGACGGGAAAGATGTCTCACGCCTCCATGGGGGGACACGGGGCTGATGCGCAGGAACACGAAGGTCACGGGGATCACCATGACCATCACGCCCACATGGTGGCCGATTTCAGGAAACGTTTCTACATCTCCCTCGTCCTGACCATTCCCATCCTTCTGTTGTCACCCATGATCCAGGGATTCCTGGGATTGGGAACCTCACTCCGGTTCACTGGGGACCTCCTTGTTTCCTTCGTCTTCTCCTCCATCGTCTTTTTCTACGGTGGATTTCCCTTTTTGAAGGGGATCTACGAGGAGCTGAAAAAGGGTCAACCCGGAATGATGACACTCATCGCCCTGGCGATTTCGGTGGCCTACTTCTACAGTGCCGCCGTGGTCTTCGGCGTGAAAGGAAAGATCTTTTTCTGGGAATTGGCCACCCTGATTGACATCATGCTTCTGGGACACTGGATAGAGATGAAGTCGGTGATGGGGGCCTCCCGGGCCCTGGAGGCCCTCGCGCAACTCATGCCGCCGGACGCCCACAAGATTCTCAACGATGGGGAGGTCGAGGATGTTCCCCTGAGTTCACTCAAACCCGGCGATATGGTCCTCATCAAGCCGGGGGAAAGGGTTCCGGCGGATGGAAAGGTTGTCGAAGGAGACAGCAGCCTGAACGAGTCAATGCTGACAGGTGAATCGAAACCCGTTTCCAAGCACCCAGGCAACCCGGTTATCGGCGGCTCCCTCAACGGGGAAGGCGCCCTCAAGGTGGCCGTTGAAAAAACGGGTAAGGATTCCTTCCTGTCACAGGTCATCGATCTGGTTCGCCAGGCCCAGGAAAGCAAGTCAAAGACACAGGACATCGCCAACCGGGCAGCCTTCTGGCTGACCCTCATCGCCATCGGGGCCGGGGCCGTGACCCTCTTCGTCTGGCTGGCCGTCGCCGGGAAGGACTTCGCCTTCGCCCTGGAGCGAACCGTCACGGTCATGGTCATCACCTGCCCCCACGCCCTTGGGCTGGCGGTTCCCCTCGTGGTGGCCGTCTCCACCGCCATCGCCGCCAAAAACGGGCTCTTGATCCGTGACCGTGGGGCCTTCGAAAAGGCGCGCAACCTCCAGGCCGTCATCTTCGACAAGACAGGAACCTTAACTGAGGGAAAGTTCGGCGTGACCGACGTGGTCTCCCTGGATGAAAATATCCCAGATGAACATCTCCTCGCCCAGGCCGCGTCCATCGAAGCCCTGTCGGAACATCCCCTTGCCCAGGCCATCGCGCACGCCTCCGGGAAGGCGCTTCCCGTTACCAACTTCAAGGCGATACCGGGTAAAGGCGCCCAGGGTGAGATTGGCGGTATCCTCGTGCAGGTGGTCAGCCCCGGTTTCCTGAAGGAAAAGGGCCTTCAGGTGGACGATCCTCGGGTTACATCCCTTTTCGACGGGGGGAAAACGGTGATTTTCATCCTGCAGAATGGAAGCCCCCTGGGAGCTATTGCCCTATCCGACATGGTTCGCCCTGAATCGAAGGAGGCCGTCGCTCGGCTGAAAGAGATGGGGATTCGAACCATCATGCTGACCGGCG
>JALSPC010000103.1 GCA_026986155.1 bacterium | reverse complement strand
TATCTGAAATATCTGGGCGAGGATCTCATGCATGAGACACCTTCTTGAACCGTATCCGGTACTGGTTGAAGAGAAGCGCGATCAGCATGGTCACCAGGGCGGTTCCCTGGATGACGTCCGCCAGGAAGACGGGCACCCCCGTGGCCCGGGACATGGCCTCCGCTCCCGTGATGATCACGGCAAAGAAGACCGCCGCCGGAATCACCCCCAGGGGGTTGAGACGCGCCAGCATGGCGATGACGATGCCCGTGTAGCCGTAACCCGGGGAAATCCCCGCCATGACCTGGAAGTGGAGGCCGCCCACCTCGCCCACGCCGGCCAGGCCCGCCAGCCCCCCCGAGATAGCCGCCGCGAGGAAGATGACCTTCGCCACGCTCATTCCCGCGTAACGGGACGCCTTGGGGTTCTCTCCCACCGCCGTGATGGAAAACCCCAGCGTGGTGCGCCGCGCCAGGAACCAGATGAGGAGGGTCGCAACCACCGCTATCACGACCCCCAGGTGGAGCCGCGTCGCCTTGAGGAGAATGGGGAACTCCGCCGCCGGCAGGATGTCGGGGGAATCGGGATAGCCGCTCAGCGGGTCCTTCCAGGGCCCATTGAGCAGCGCCATCATGCCGTAATCGATTACGAAGTTGAGAAGCAGCGTGGTCACCACATCGTCCACCTTGTAACGGGTCTTCAGAACGGCCGGAATCACCGCCCAGATGGCCCCCGCGATGGCGCCCCCGAGGATCATGAGTGGGATCAGGCTCCACCCGGGCATTCCCTTCAGGGCCCCAAGATACGCCGCCGCCATGGCCCCCGCCAGGAGCTGTCCCTCCGCGCCGATGTTCCAGAACTTCGCCCGGAACGCCACGACTACGGCCAGGCCCGTGAGGATCAGCGGCGTGGCCTTGACGGCCGTCTCCACGAGGTTGAACTTGCTGCTCAAGGCGCTCTTGAAAAGAATCGCGTAGGCGGAAAAGACCGAGGCCCCCGCCATCTTGATGAGCCCGCTGCATATCACCAGCGTGGCCAGCACCGCCAAGAGGGGAAGCAGGGCGTTGAGCCAAACGGGGGTGTGCTCCCTGGGTTCCATGCGAAACGTGATCACGCCGCCGCCTCCATGCCAGCCATGAGAAGCCCCACCTTTTGAACCGTCGCCTCCGAAATGGGCATCATCCCGTTGATCCTCCCTTCATACATGACCGCGATACGATCGGACAGGGTAAAAAGTTCCTCCAGGTCCTCGCTGATGAGGATGACCGCCCGCCCCTTGCGACGCAGCTCCAGGAAATTCTGGTGTACGAACCGGGCCGCGGCCACGTCCAGCCCCCGGGTGGGCTGGTCCGCCAGGAGCACCAGGGGATCCCACGCCAGCTCCCGCGCCAGCAGGGCCTTCTGGAGATTCCCCCCCGAAAGGGTCCCGGTCCGAACCTCGGGACCCGGGGCGCGGATATCGAAAACCTTCATCTGTTGAACGGTAAAATCGAGGATGGCGCGGGGCTTGAGAATCCCCTTTCGACTGAAACGGGGCTCGTGGATTCTCGGCAGGACCATGTTGTCCTTCAAGGGCAGCGCCGTAATCAGGCCAATTTCCATCCGGTCCTCGGGAATCCGGCCCACCCCCAGGCGCTGCACGTAGCGGGGGGAGATGCGATCCACCACCCGGCCCTTGATCTCCAAGTTCCCCGCCTCAGGCATCGCCATACCCGAAATGATATCGGAAAGTTCCTTCTGCCCGTTTCCCGACACACCGGCGATCCCGAGAATCTCGCCGGCCCGGAGTTCGAAGGTAATTCCCTTCAGGCGAGATCGCGCCGTCCCGCCCGTGCCGACGTTTTTGAAGGCGAGGAGGACCTCGCCCGGTGTCACCGGCTCCCTCACGGGCGGGGTGATCTCGTGCCCGCACATCAGCTCCGCCAGCTTGTGCCGGCTAACGTTTTCGACTTCATCGAGGGTAGCCGTCACCCTGCCCCGGCGCATGATAACCACCTTGTTGGTGATGGCGCGAACCTCCTGGAGCTTATGGGAAATGAAGATGACCCCCATTCCCTCGTCCGACATGGCCCGGAGGGCCTCGAAAAGCCCCTCCGTCTCCTGGGGCGTGAGGGTGGAGGTGGGTTCGTCCAGGATCAGGACCCGCGCCCCGCGAATCAAAGCCTTGATAATCTCCAGGCGCTGCTGCTCCCCGATGGTCAGGTCGCCCACCAGGGCGGCGGGTTCCACGAACAGGCCGAAGCGTTCCTTGATTCGTTCCAGAGATTCAAGGACCGTCTTCTTGTTCAGCCTGCCGCCGCGCCCCTTTCTCCCCACCATCAGGTTTTCGAGAACCGTGTGGCAGGGCACCAGATGAAAGTGCTGGTGAACCATCCCGATACCGTGGCGGAGGGCGTCCGCCGAATTTCGGATCCTCACACGCTCCCCGTTGATACGGATCTCGCCGGCGTCGGCCGTGTAAACACCAAAGAGAACGTTCATCAGGGTCGTCTTCCCAGCGCCGTTTTCACCCAGCAACCCAAGGATATCCCCAGGATAGAGGGTCAGGCTGACGTTGTCATTGGCCAGAACGGGACCGAACGACTTGGTGATCCCTGCCATCTCCAGCAGAGCAACAGGCATACGGATTTTCCTTCTTCAGAGAAAAAGGCTGTGCGGGGGATTACGCTTCCCCGCACAGCCTCGAAAAAATGAAGTTCAATAATCCGATTTCGGCATGGATTCGTCGATATCGACGCGGAAGGTTCCCGCCAGAATTTCCTTCTTTCGCTTTTCCACTAACTGCTTGACCTCCGCAGGAAGCTTTTTCTCCCACTTGTGATAGGGCGCCAAGTAGCACCCGCCCTTGGACATGTAGGAAAAAGAACCGAAATCCTGCGCGGTGAAGACCCCTGCCTTGACCAGCCCCACCACGTATTTCACGGTGGGCCACATATCCCACACAGGCCCGGTGATCACGGCATCCGGCCCCAGCTTGGACTGGTCCGACATGTTGGAAATGGCCAGGATATGTTTCTCCTTTGCCGCCTCGATCACGCCAAAACGCTCCGCGTAAATGACATCCACGCCGTCCTCGATCTGGGCCAGCGCCGCCTCCTTTGCCTTGGGTGGATCGAAGAAGGACCCGATGAAGGAAACCTTGCATTTCACCTTTTTGTTCACGTCCTTGGCCCCCGCCTTGAAGGCGTTGACCAGGCGGTTGATCTCCGGGATGGCCATCCCGGCCACCACACCGATCTTGTTGGTCTTGGTCATCTTCCCGGCGATCATGCCGGACAGGTAGGCGGCCTCGTGAATCCAGTTGTCGAACACGCCGAAGTTCGGCTCGGCGGGCCCGATTCCCGACCCGAAAACGAAGGCGACCTTCGGGTAAGCCTTGGCCACGCGCCGGGCGATCCGCTCGGCCCCGAAGGCGTCTCCCATGATCAACTGGTAGCCCTTCTCCGCGTATTCACGCATCACGCGGGCGAAGTCCGCCGATTTCACGCTCTCCGACCAGGTATACTCGATGCCCAGTTCCTTCTTGGCCTTGAGCAGCGCCACGTGAATCTGGTTCACCCACGGCTCCTCGATGGGGGTCTCGAACACGGCCGCGACTTTGATCTTCTTTTCCGCCGCGAACGTCGGTGACGACATCGCTCCCGCCACGACAAACATGAACGCGACAACCATGATCAACCCCAAACGCACCAACCTGAATCTATCCATCTTCTCCCTCCTTTTCACGGATTGTGAAATTTCTTACCCGCGACTTGAATTGTTTTAAAGCGCGCAGTTCCGGAGCCAAGACAGCCGGAACTTCCCCTATCCCAAGGTCTAAGCATCCCTCCTTTCCCCCGCGAACTTAACTCGGATTGAAATTGCGTATCACATACCCATACCGGTGTCAAGAATTTCGGGTTTTCCACCCGGCTATACCGAAAAATTCCCATCTCCCAAAGATGTCGGTAGAAATTAGGCCGCCGAACAGATATAAAGCGAACGAAAAACGCCACGGGAGATAACGCATGAAGGAAGCGATTTTTCATGTCGAAGAGATGGACTGTCCCGCGGAGGAACAATTGATCCGCATGAAGCTACAAGGGATAGACCACATCGAGGCCCTTCATTTCGACTTGCCTCGCCGGATATTGCGAGTCGTGCACGCCGGGGAAACGGGGGTCATCGACGCAGCCCTCGCGGAGCTCAAATTGGGTTCCCGGTTGGTGGAAACGCGGGATACGGATCAGCGGTCTGTTGATCAAGACGTCAGAGAACGAAGGGTTCTCTGGGCGGTCCTCGGGATCAACCTCCTCTTCTTCGCCATCGAATCCTCCTTCGGTATCCTTTCGGGATCGATGGCCCTTCTGGCGGACAGCCTGGATATGCTGGCGGACGCGATCGTTTACGGGTTGAGCCTGATGGCGGTGGGCGCGGCCTTCAAAAGAAAAAAGTCGTTGGCCTCGGTAAGCGGCTACTTCCAAATCGCGCTGGCCCTCATCGGGCTTACTGAGGTCTTGAGGCGCTTTTTCGGCTCCGAGGTCCCACCCGAATTCCGCGTGATGATCATCGTTTCCCTCCTCGCCCTGGCGGCCAACGCCCTCTGCCTCTACCTGCTCCGGCGGGCCGGGAGCGAAGAGGTGCACATGCGTGCCTCGATGATCTTCACGAGCAACGACGTCATCATCAACTTAGGCGTGATCCTGGCGGGGATTCTCGTCTATTGGCTGAACTCCGGGCTTCCCGACCTCGTTATCGGAGGAATCGTGTTCATCATCGTGGTGCGGGGCGCCATCCGTATATTGAAATTATAACCCAGACGTTCCCATGAAACCCTCGTCACGCGGCCTCTTCGTCATCCCCTCACGTCTTTGATGGTAAAGAGCGAGAAGAAGGGAACCGACGCCGCCTCCAGCGCGGCGCCACCCCCCTCCAGGCGGTCAAGCAGGACCCCCGCGAGGGCGACCGTGTAACCCAATTCCCTCACGATTTCCACAGCCTTCAAGAGGGAACCGCCCGTTGTCATGACATCCTCCACCAGGACCACGGAGGCACCGGGACGCAGGGATTTCACCCCTTCGATCCATTGCATCGTCCCGTGTTTCTTGGGCGCCTTGCGGATGATAAAACCGGGGATGGGATCACGCCGCCGGTAACTGGCAATGATGACGGCCGTGACAATGGGGTCCGCCCCCAGGGTAGGTCCCCCCACCGCGTCCACCTCTACGTCGAAGGACCGTATCTTCTCGTAGAAGAGCTCCCCCGTGAGGGTGGCGCCCTCGGGATGGAGGGTCGTCTGCTTTCCATCCACGTAGTAGGGGCTCTTTCTGCCCGAGGTGAGCGTCACCTCCCGATCCTCGTAGGAGCGCTCCCGAAGGAGAGCGAGCAGTCTTTTCTCCCGCACGTCCATCACGAGATGTTGTAGAACAGGGGCATCTGGGGTTCGGGGATGTCAACGGGGAACTCGACGGGATACCGGCCGTCGAAGCAGGCGTAGCAGTAGGAGGCCCTGCCGCCGTCCACGACCTTTCGCAGTCCCTCCATACTCAGATACCCCAGTGTGTCACAGGTGATATACTTCCGGATCTCCTCCAGGGTATGGGAATTGGCGATCAGTTCGCTTTTGGTGGGGGTGTCGATGCCGTAGAAACAGGGAAAACGGGTGGGGGGCGAGCTGATGAAGAAGTGGATCTCGGTGGCGCCGCCGCTGCGAAGCATCTTGATGATCTTCCGGCCCGTGGTAGCCCGCACGATGGAATCGTCGATAACCACGACCCGCTTGCCCTTGAGGATTTCCCGGACGGGATTCAGCTTGATCTTGACGCCGAAGTGCCGGATGGACTGTTTCGGCTCGATAAAGGTGCGGCCCACGTAATGATTTCGAATCAGTCCCAGTTCCAGAGGAATCCCCGCCTCCTGAGCGTAACCGATGGCCGCCGGCATCCCCGAATCCGGGACGGGAATAACGATATCCGCCTCCCTGGGAAATTCCCGGGCCAACTGCCGGCCGAGCCCCTTTCGAACCTCGTAGACGTTCTTGCCGAAGATGAGGCTGTCGGGACGGGCAAAGTAGATGTATTCGAAGACGCAGGGGGTTTGGGGAACAGGATCGAAGGGTTTGAACGATTTCACACCCTCTTTATCCACGTAGAGGATCTCTCCCGGTTCAATCTCCCGTTCGAAGGTCGCCCCGATGAGGTCGAAGGCGCAGGACTCGGACGCCACCACCGTGGCGCCGTCCAGGCGTCCCAGGGAAAGGGGCCGAAAACCGTGGGGGTCTCTGAGGGCCACCAGGGCATCCTCCTTCATCAAAAGGAGGCTGTAGGCCCCTTTAACCCGCGCAAGGGCATCAATCAACCGGTCGAGGAAGATTCTCTCTCGGGAAACGGCCATGAGGTGGATAATGACCTCCGTGTCCATGGTGGACTGGAAGATGGAGCCGTAAGACTCCAGTTCCTGACGGATCTCCATGGCGTTGGTCAGGTTCCCGTTGTGGGCGATGGCAATATTCCCAATGCCCCCCGAGACCACGAAGGGTTGGGCGTTGATGAGCTGGCTCGACCCGGTCGTGGAATACCGGACATGACCGATGGCGATGGAACCCGGCAGGGTCTTCAGCACCTCCTCGGTAAAGATGTCCGCCACCAGGCCCATGGCCTTGTGGACGTGCAGGGTCCGGCCGTCCGAGGAGACAATGCCCGTGCTCTCTTGCCCCCGATGCTGGAGGGCGTAGAGCCCCAGGTAGGTCAGGTTCGCCGCCTCCGGGTGGTTAAAGACCCCGAAAATACCGCATTCTTCTCGGAATTTGTCAAACGGCATCGTCGCCGCCCCCAGCATACCCGTCCGCATAGTTCTTGTGCCACTGCCACGCGGTTCGGAGAATGGCGCGCAGGGAATCATATGCGGGCCGCCAATCGAAGGTATCGAGGAATCGCCTGTTGTCCGCCACGAGAACCGGCGGGTCCCCCGCGCGCCGGCCCGCCACCTCGTAGGGGATCTCGTGACCGCAAACCTCCTGGGCCTCCCGGATGACCTCCAGCACCGAATAGCCCCGGCCGATCCCCAGGTTGTAAGCGTGATGCGAAAGCCCTTTTTCCATTCCCTCCAGGACGGCGATGTGGGCCCGGGCAAGGTCTGTCACGTGGATGTAGTCGCGGATCGCCGTCCCGTCCGGGGTATCGTAATCCCCGCCGAAGACGAAAACCTTTTCCCGCTTTTTCAAGGCCGTTTGGAAGATGATGGGGATCAGGTGCGTCTCGGGGTCGTGATCCTCCCCGATTTCTCCCGTCGCGTCCGCGCCCGCCGCGTTGAAATATCTCAAGAACGCCACGTTCAGGCCGTGGGTCTGGTGGTAGCTCTCCAGGACGTTTTCCAGGCCCAGCTTGGAAAACCCGTATGGGTTCTTCGGCCTCAAAGGGTGCGTTTCAGGGATCGGGACCTGGACGGGATCCCCGTAAACCGCGGCGGTGGAGGAAAGCACGAAGTTTTTGACTCCGTTCCGCACGCAGGTTTCGATGAAGCGGGTTCCCTTGACGAGGTTGTTCTCGAAATAGATCCAGGGCTGCGCCACCGATTCCCCCACGAGGGAAAACGCGGCAAAATGGATTACCTGGCCGACCTTATGGACATTGAGGACCTCTTCCACCACCTTCGGGTCACCGATGTCTCCCTCCACGAAGGGAATATCCGGCGGGAGCGCCTCCCTGTGCCCCTTTGAGAGATTATCCAGCGCCACGACGGAATACCCGGCGCGGACAAGCTCCCACGCGGTGATGGCACCAATATACCCGGCTCCGCCGGTCACGAGGATATTATTTGACATCGCCCCTTCCAGGAATTATAAACTCTAAGGCATCTTAAACGGTCAGGTTTGGGATGTCAACGAAAACGGAAAGGAGACCCCTATGCGGCGGTTCGCGGTAATAGGCCTGGGACGGTTCGGGTTCTACCTGGTCAAAACCCTGTTCGAGAAGGGACACGACGTCATCGCCATCGACGCCAAGCGGGACATCGTTCAGGAAATCAAGGACTTTTGTTCTCAGGCCGTGGTTGCCAACGCGACGGACAAGGACGCGCTGGCAAGCCTCGGTGTCCCGGACGTGGACGTGGCCATCGTCGCCATCGGGAACCCCATGGAGGCCAGCATCCTGGCTACCCTCTACCTCAAGGAGATGGGCATCGGTCATATCGTGGTAAAGGCGAAGAGTGACGATCACGCCAAGATCCTGGAAAAGATCGGCGCCACGGACGTGGTCTTCGCGGAGAGGGAGATGGCCATCAAGCTGGCCAACAGCCTGACATCCCGGAACGTTATGGAGTTTCTGCCCCTGGCGCCCGATTACAGCATCATGGAGATCGCTCCCCCGAAGGAGTTCATCGGAAAGACACTGGCGGAGATTGACCTGAGAAAGAAATATCGCATCCAGGTCATCGCCATCAAGGAATTCGTCCCGGAGAAGATGGTCATGGTTCCCGGCGCCGACTTCGTCATCAAGGACAGCGATATGCTGGTGGTCATGGGAGCAAACGAGGACCTGGAGGCATTGCAGAAAAAGAAACTTTAAGGAAACCGGTCGAAGTCCATGGAAAACATAAGGGAAATCCTAGAAGAAAAGGAAGAGCGTATCCTCGCGCCTTACGCCGCGCGCAGCCGCGATTCCCGGGGGCGTCTCTACCCGGAGCCGGAGGACGATATCCGCCCGGCCTTCCAGCACGACCGCGACCGTATCATCCACAGCAAGTCGTTCCGGCGGCTCAAGCACAAGACCCAGGTTTTCCTTTCCCCGGCCGGGGACCACTACCGGACGCGCCTGACCCATACCCTGGAGGTCTCCCAGATCGCCCGGACCATCTCCAAGGCCCTGGGTCTCAACGAGGACCTGACCGAGGCCATCGCCCTGGGGCACGACCTGGGCCACACCCCTTTCGGCCACGCGGGAGAGAGTGTCCTGAACCGTATCGTTCCGGGAGGATTCCGTCATTACGAGCAGAGTCTCCGCGTGGTGGACAAGCTGGAACGCGACGGAAAGGGACTCAACCTCACCTACGAGGTCCGCGACGGCATCCTCAAGCACTCCAAGGGACTGGGTGATATCATCCCCGCGGAGAAGGCGCAGCTCCCCGCCACCTTGGAAGGGCAGGTGGTGCGCGTCGCCGACGTGGTTGCCTACATCAACCACGACCTGGACGATGCGCTGCGGAGCGGCATCATCGGGATGGAGGATGTTCCGCCTGAGATCCTAAGAGGGCTTGGAACCACCCATTCCAGGCGCATCAACACCTTGGTCGTCGATATCGTGCAGACCTCCATGGAGCGGTCCCCGCTGAAAACGATCACCTTCTCCCCAGACATCGGCAGCCTTGCCCTGGCCCTGAGGTCTTTCCTCTACGAAAAGGTCTACAAGAGCCCTCCCGTCGCGTCCGACTTCAACAAGGCCTCCAAGATCCTCCAGGATCTTTTCGACTATTTCCTGGCGGATCCCTCGAGACTGGAAGGCGTGAAAAGGAGGTGCCCCGCCAACGAACCCTATGAACGTTGCGTCTGCGATTTCATCGCCGGCATGACGGACCCCTACGCGCTCCAGCTCTACCAGGAAATCTTTCTGCCCCGCCCATGGAAGATTACATGATGGTTCCGCTGACGCCACACCGGGAGAAGCGGCCATGATCGTTTTGGGTGTCGAGTCCTCCTGCGACGAAACCGCGGCGGCCGTCTATGACACGGAAAAGGGTATCCTCTCCAGCGTCGTCCGTTCCCAGATCCGGGATCACGCCCCCTTCGGCGGGGTCATCCCCGAGCTGGCGGCCCGAAAACACATCGAGGCCATCGTCCCCATCACCAGGGAGGCATTGAAACAGGCGGAGATTTCCCTGAAGGCCCTAGACGGGATCGCCGCGACCTTCGCGCCGGGACTGGTGGGCGCGCTCTTGGTGGGTCTCTCTTTCGCCAAGGCCCTGGCGTGGGCCGCGGAAGTGCCGTTCGTGGGGATCCACCACCTGGAAGGCCATCTCCTCTCCCCCTTCCTCGGTCCCGAGGAAACCCACCCCCATTTCCCTTTCCTCGGGCTCATCGTCTCCGGGGGACATACCAGTCTCTACAAAGTTATCGATTTCGGGCGCTATGAACGGCTTGGCAAAACCGTGGACGACGCGGCGGGGGAGGCCCTGGACAAGGCTGGGAAGCTCCTCGGGCTGCCTTACCCGGGGGGGGTTGCCATCGATAAATTGACCCTTGAGGGGGGAAACCCACGCGCCTTCGATCTCCCCATCGGGCTAATCCAACGGGACAACTTCAACTTCAGCTTCAGCGGGCTGAAGACGGCCCTTGTCTACACACTCAAAAAGATGGGATACGGCGGAAAATCCAGCGAGCCCCCACCAGAAAATCTCGTAAGGGACCTGGCCGCCTCCTTCCAGGAGGCCGTGGTCCAGGCCCTGATTCGAAAGGCCTTCTTCGCCCTGGAGGAGACGGGACTGGGAGAGCTCGTCGTCACCGGCGGTGTGGCGGCCAACACACGCCTGCGGGAGGTCCTCGCCCGCAAATCCCGCAAGTCGGGTATCCGCGTCATCATCCCGGACACCAAATTCTGCACGGACAACGCGGCCATGATCGCCTTCGCGGGAGGGCGGCGTCTTCAAGCAGGACAGCGGGATCTCTTCTCGCTCAACGCCATTTCCCGTCTGGCGTTGGAAACTCTGTAATTCAGTAAAAAGGGATTATCCCACCATTGTGTGTTCTTCGGCGTATTGGAAGTGTTCCTCTTCCTGGGGGCGCATGGAAAAGGCGACCGTCGCGGGGCCGACACGTCCCACGTACATGACGACGACCAGCACCACCTTGGCAAAAGCGGAAAGCGTGGATGTAATGCCTGTGGACAGACCCACCGTCCCAAAGGCGGAGACCACCTCGAAGAGGATATTGATGAGGTGAAGGCGCTCCTTCCCCGAGGGAAGCCCCCATCCCTCTGAAATCAGCAGGATCATTGTTGCCGCGAAAACCGTCACAAAGGCGAGGAACGAGATGACGATGACCCGGTCCGTGACCTCCTGGGGGAGGGTCCTCTGGAGAATGGACACACGCCGGTGTCCGTGGATTCGGCGCCAGACGAGCAGGATCAGAACGCTGAAAGTGCTTGTCTTGATTCCGCCCCCGCAGGAACCGGGCGAAGCCCCTACAAACATAAGGAAGAGGGTAAAAAAGAGGGTGGCATTGGTGAGCCGGGCATAATCAAGAGTGTTGAATCCCGCCGTCCGGGGGGTGACCGACTGGAAGAAAGACGCCAGAATCTTTCCCCGCCAGGGAAGGGGCGCCAACTGGCCGGCGTATTCCGCCACGAAGATGAAGATCGCCCCCCCAAGGATGAGGAGTCCCGTCGTGATCAAGACCACCTTGGCGTGCAGGGACAACTTTCGCTTCTTGTCGAAGAGGGCGGGAAGGTCAATGAGCACGAGAAACCCCAATCCCCCGAGCACGATAAGGAGCATGAAGATGATGTTCACGGGAATGGAGTTCTGGTATCGCACCAGGCTGTCGGAGAAGAGGGAAAATCCCGCGTTGCAGAAGGCGGAAATAGAATGGAAGACAGCCGAATAGATAGCCTGCTTCAGCGGAAAATCCCGGGCGAAACAGAGAGTGAGCCCCAGGGCCCCCAGGGCCTCAATCCCGAAGGCCAGGATGAAAATGGCCTTCAACATCCCGGAGAAGTTTGTGAAGGGGGAATGGCTGAAGCTGTCGTGGATGGCCACGCGCCCCTTGAAGGAAATCCGCTTACCCAGCAGAATCATAAAAAAGACGGTGAAGGTCATGATGCCCAGCCCCCCCATCTGGATGAGGACAAGAATCACGATCTGCCCGAAAAGGGTGAACTTCGTCCCCGTATCGACAACGATGAGCCCCGTCACGCAGACGGCGGAGGTGGAGGTAAACAGGGCGTCCACAAAGGGAATGGACGTGCCGTTCGTGCTGACCGGCAGCCACAGGAGAACCGCGCCGAGGAGAATTGCGCCCGCAAACCCCAAAAGGAGGTAATGGGCCGGGCGTAAAGATGGCCTTCCCGCCCTGCTGGAACTCTCGTAGATCCCCATGGCGGCGCTTACACGTTGAAACGAAAGGTTATTACGTCCCCGTCCCGAACGGGGTAATCCTTGCCCTCGAGCCGCAAAAGCCCTCTCTGTCGGGCCTCCGGGATCCCGCCCAAACGCACCAGGTCATCAAAGGAAATCACCTCCGCCTTGATGAACCCCCGCTCGAAGTCCGAGTGGATTACCCCCGCCGCCTTCGCCGCGGGCAGGCCCCGGGGGATGGTCCAGGCCTTGACCTCGTCCTTCCCCACCGTGAAGAAGGAGATCCGCCCCAGTTTCCGGTAGCAGAGATGGATGAGGCGGTTCATGGCGCTCTCCGCGATTCCCAGGTCCTCCAGGAAATCCGCCGCGTCCTCCTCGTTAAGCTGGGCGATTTCCATCTCGATCTTCCCCGCCACCACGAAAAGGCTGTCTTTCAAAAAAGGGTAAGTCTCCTCCATCTTCGCCATTATTTGGTCCATCTCGTCCGTCCCCAACTGGTCCTCGTGGACGTTGAGGGCCACGATCATGGGCCTCATGGTGAGGAAATCGAACCCCTTCAGGCGCTGGCGCGCAGCCTCGTCCAGGTCGACCTGGTTCAAAAAAATCTCGCCCTCCAGCGCGTCCCCACACCGCTCGAGAAGTGCGATCTCTTCCTTGACGGGCAAGCCCCGCTTTAGATCCTTCCGGAGGCGTTCCAGGCGCTTTTCGATGATGGCAAGGTCGGACAAAATCAGGTCCGTGTGGAAACGCTCCATGTCCCGGAGGGGATCCACCTTTCCCAGGGGATGGGGAAAGACGGAATCCGGGAAGACCCGCACCACGTGCACAAAGGCGTCGATCTTCCCGATGGACTTCAGGAAGGACCCGTCCATCTCCCCCTGCTGGCCGTCCTTGACGATGCCGGCGAAATCGAGATACTCCATCTCCGCGTAAGTCACCTTCTTGGGCTGATACATCTCCGCCAGGCGGGTGACCCGCGGGTCCATGACCTTGACGACTTTGATGTCCGGACCCTCTCGCCCCCCCTTGTGGTCTGCGGGCGAGGCGCCCGTCAGGGCCTCGAAAAGGGTCGTTTTCCCGCTCAGGGGCAATCCGATGATTCCGATTCGCATGGCACTCTTCTAACGCAAAACACCTCCAAGTGCAAGGGAACGGGAAAACGCAAAGCAAGATAGAGATTCCCTTTACATTCTCGATTAAAAGTTATAAATTATCGAACAAGGGGAGATTATATTCTGGTTTGGTAAGTTCAATAGGGGCAGCCGGATGCGTATACAATTGTCTTTTTCACGCACTTCTGTATTCACCTGCCAGCCTCCCTCTCGATTTTAAGTCGACTTTCCATCATCGAAAGCGACAGAACATGAAAAGGAAAAGGCGGGAGGAAATCCTTCGCGGCGGGGGGGATCTTCCGGCAAACCCCAGAAAGGATGCGACATGTTACAAGAATTTACCGTAAAGTTAAGCAACCTTCTTTTGTCCCTTTCGGATGCCATAGAAATTGCCAATTCCCGGATCGCCTGCCATCAGATGAGAACCGCTTTTCTTGCCTGGAAAATCGCCGAGGCGGCCAAGCTTCCGGAAAATACGATAGGGAAAATCTACCTGGGCGCACTGTTGCATGATATCGGTGCGCTTTCCCTGGAAGAAAAGGTGCAACTCCTTGAGGAAGCAGGTGAAATTAATCTGGACACCCACTGCATCCTCGGCGAAGCCTTCTATGAACTCTCCCCCATCCTCGCGCCGGCGGCTAAGATCGTGCGTTACCATCACACCCCATGGGACAGTTGGAATGTTCCTCTCGACACGCCCCATGTTTTGGAATCCCAAATCATCAACCTCGCCGATAATATCGAAAGAGCAATCAATCGGAACCAATATATCCTGCACCAGACGGAAACTCTTAGAACAACCATTTCCGCCCTTGCCAAAAATGAAATTCATCCAGATCTTGTCGATGTTTTCATGGGCCTCTCCAAACGTGAAGACATCTGGCTGGATTTGACTTCTCCGCGGCTTTATTCGTTGCTTCTGCATCACGGCCCCTTTCGGAGAATAGAGATCGGACAAAACGAAATCTTTTCCATCGCCTCTGTCTTCCGTCATATTATCGATTTCAAATCCCGCTTCACGGCCACGCATTCCACCGGCGTGGCGGAATGCGCCGTGATGCTCTCGCGTTTATTGGGGTTCACGGAACACGAAACTAACCAGATGGAAATCGCCGGATATTTTCATGACCTGGGCAAGCTTGGCATTCCAAATTCAATTCTTGAAAAACCCTGCAATCTCACTAAACAAGAATTTGATGTTATTAAACAGCACACTTATTTCACCTATACCGTCTTGAACACCATCGGGGGTCTCGACATGATCGCGGAATGGGCGGCGTTTCATCACGAAAAACTCGACGGCACAGGTTACCCCTTTCATGTTTCGGCCGAAAGAATCAATCTTGGGGCACGCATCATGGCCGTCGCGGATATTTTTACCGCTCTGGCGGAAAATCGTCCCTACCGAGCGGGAATGGGCAGAAAAAAGATAGAAAAAATCCTCAAGGACAAGGTCAAGCAACGCGCGCTTGATGGAAATATCGTAAAAATCCTCCTGGAGAACATGGACGATATCTGGAAGGATGTGAAATCCAAACAGATAAGTTCCAGGGAGACATTTGAAAAAAAATTTCTCAAAATAAAGAGAGGTGGAGTTTAATCTCTAATTTTCCATCCTTTTCCGCTCCGCGGAAAAGGATGATACCAATGCCCAGAAAGGAAGATATCTTAGAATCTGAAACAAGGGGAAAGTATGGGAACAGATAACATCATCTTTTTGGAGGTCATCGAGTGGTTCGATAAGACCGGGAAGGAACTTGTGCATCGAATCCCGGAAAAGGGCTCAGGAGAGATCAAGTTAGGGGCCCAGCTCATCGTGCGGGACAACCAGGCGGCCGTCTTTTTCTACAACGGCCGGGCCTACGACGTCATCGGGCCAGGACGCCACACCCTGTCCACCCTGAACATTCCCGTCATCACGAAGATTCTCAGCCTCCCCTGGGGGTTTACCAGCCCCCTGAGGGCCGAGGTCTACTTCATCAACATGAAGATCTTCCCCAACCTGAAATGGGGCACCCGTGATCCCGTGGCTTTCAAGGACTCAGAGCTGGGGCTGGTGCGGCTTCGGGCCTTCGGCGTCTTCAACATCCAGGTGGCGCAGCCCGTCCTCTTCATCAACCGTATGGTGGGCACCCAGGGCATCTACACCACTGAGGACATCGAGGATTATCTCGGCCGCGTGATCGTTTCCCGCTTCAACGATTACCTGGGGGAGAAACTGGATTCTATCCTCAACCTGCCCGACCGATATGATGCCCTCGCCGCGGGCCTGGAAGAACGCCTCAAGGCGGACTTCAACGACTACGGGTTGCGCCTTGAAAACCTCTACATCACCTCCATCACTCCCCCGCAAGAGGTTCAGCAGGCCATCGACGACAAGAGCCGGCTGGCCGTCCTGGGGAATCTTGACGATTTCATTAAGATGAAGGCGGGCATGGCCATGGAAAAGGCATCGGCCGGTGACGGCGCGGCGGGGAGCGGCGTCGGCCTCGGGGTCGGTATGCTTATTCCGGGCCTCCTCGCGGGAGCCCTACAGCATTCCCCGGGATCCCAGGCGCAGAATCTCACCTGCCCCGAATGCCACCAGACCGTCCCCCGGCAAGCCCGTTTCTGTCCCTATTGCGGACATCAACTCGTTATCATCAACAAATGCCCCAACTGCGGGAAGAATCTGCCACCCAACGCGCGCTTCTGTCCTCGTTGCGGCACAAAAATGGAGGCCGCGGCCCGGACCATATCCTGCCCCCACTGCGGGGCGGAAAACCTTCACGGTTCCCTCTACTGCAACGCCTGCGGGGAAAAACTGACATAGGATGCGATCCTGGCAGGTCGAAACCCAGTGTCCCCAGTGCGGCGCTCCCGTCACCCTGAAAGAGGCACAGCATGTTCTAAGCTGCTCCTACTGCAAAACCCGCCTCTACCTGACGCCCAACGGCCCATTCCGATACGCCATCTCCCCTAAAACCGCTTCCGCTGAAACGATTTACATCCCCTTCTGGAGAATCAAGGGGCTGGGATTTACCGCTTACCTCCCCCCTAAAACGGCGGGGAGCCTCATTGACAAGACCTATCTCGCCACCGATGTCTCCCTTGACATGGTCTCCCTGGGCACACGCCCGCAGGTCATGCGGTTAGGCTTCGCCAACTCGCAAAAGGGCCTCTTCATCCGCCCGCGCCGGGACTTCAAAAGACTCCTCGACTGCGCGATTCGGCAGCTGAATTCCCCCATTACTGAAAGGGAAACCATTCGGGACGACCCAAACATCTTCCTCACGGACATCTCCGGCGGGGATCCCTTCGACCGATCCGATTTTTCACACTGGTCTCCCGAGAGGACCCGAACCGTCTTTAAGAAATACGATCCGGTAGTTTCCGCCTTCCTGGACGAGGGGAACAGTCTCGTCTACTTCCCCGTGACGGCGGAGGCGGGAGACACCGTGATTCTGAGCGACGGGCTGACGAACCGGCCCATTGGAAAACTGACTCCCTCCGGCCTTGAACGGCTCACCAAAACCGCCGCCACCGCGATGTCTCCTCCCGGCGCCCTGCCCCTCCTTTGTCCCAACTGCGGCTGGGACCTGGACTGCGCCGAGGAGAGTCGGGCCGTCTTGTGCCCCGGCTGTGACAAGGTTTGGGAAATCCGCCGGGGACATTATGCCTCCATCCCGTTCGAGGTTCCGGCAAAAGGAAATCCGGATGCGTTCTACCTGCCTTTCTGGAAAATCAAGACCACGATACCCCGACTCGCACTACACGACACCCGAGACCTCGCCCGGTTCGCGAACCAGTCCCACATTCCCAGAAAACCCTCCCCGCTCCACGTCTTCATTCCCGCCTTCAAGATGCGACCAAGGCTCTTTTTGCAGCTATGCAAGGTCTTCACCTGCGCCCAGCCAGAAACCCACCCCGCGGACAGGCTTCCCAAGGCGCCCTACCCTATCCTCCTAAAACGAGACGGCATCCGGGAGATGATTCCCATCGTCCTGGCCGAGATCGGGGCGAAAAAAGCCCGGTTCTACCCGAATCTTAACCGGGCCGAACCGGCCGTCGAACGGGTCACCCTCGCCTTCCTTCCCTTCAGGCAGACGGGCTACGAGGCGGTTTACGAAGGGAATGTTACCTTCGCCATCCCCCGCAACGTGCTGAAATGGGGACGAAAACTATGAGGCAACCTTGCCGATCTTCTCTTCGATGGAGGCGATCTTTCCCTCCATCCTGTTGGACAGTCCCTGGCGGATGTCGAACGTGGCCGTTACGTAAACCCGGCGGCAGTCGGGGGCCAACTCCGCATAGGCTTTCCCGATAAGCCCCAGGGCCTCATCCATCGTTTCCGTCTCGAAAACGGTTCCCATGGGCGTCAGCCGGTAGGGAATCTCTCCTTCCTTGAACATCCTCAGGACCCGACTCACGTAGGCGCTGACGCTCTCTCCCTTGTCCGTGGGGAAGATAGCGAATTCAACGAGAACACTCATTTTACCACCCCTATATGGTAAGCAAGAGGTGGAAAGCAGGAGATTTGAAGACAACCATGCCTACTAATTTACACGATTCTAAAAATCCTGTCCATATCGGGCATGGGGTAAGTCCTTCGTAGACCCTGGCGATTTCCTTTTGAACCGGGCCCCTACGATGCATGATTCGTGTTTTGATCCGCTCTGCAGCCTCACCGAGCATGGAGTGCCCATTCTTACAAGTCATGGAAATTCTCAACGTGCATGTCTACTTGCAGCGCACAGACAGGCGCAGAAATTGAACTTTCTACAAAACTACCTTTCTTGACACAAAGGGAAACGTTGTATAAAAATGCAGATAGTTCGATATCCGCCCGCGACATAGTAAGGAAGAGGTTGACAGCTCGGCAGGCGGCAGGTACCCGTAGAGGGCGATTTGGGAAGAAAAAAACAAAAAATAACCCCGCCGCCGCAGAATTTGGTATATATAGCCCAGGCCACGAATCCACGCAACAAAGTAACCCTACAAGTAAATGACTACATTATAACTCATTATATTTAACATTAAGGAGCGCGGAAATATGAAGTTCAAGACATCTCTTGGGAAAACAATCTTATTCTTGGCCACCATCTTGGTTGCGATCGCCGTGTTTTCACCCTGGTCCGCCAATGCGTCGGAAAACAATGTAAGCGTTGAATTGATTCTGGACGCTTCAGGCAGCATGAACGGCCTCTTGAAAAGCGGGGAATCAAAAATTAGCGCCGCGAAGAAGGCCGTTGAGATGCTGGTTAAGGAGATTTCTCCCGAAACCATAATAGCCTTCCGCGCCTACGGCCATCAATCCCACAGAAAGAAAAAAGACTGCAAGGACACCCAACTCCTGGTAAATTTCGCCCCTCTTTCGAAAAATCGAAACAAAATTATCTCAAAGGCGAATGCCCTTACAGCCCGCGGATATACCCCCATAAGCTACGTCCTGAAGCTTGCTTCGGAAGACTTTTCCCAACAAACCGAAAAACAACGCATCATTGTTTTAGTGAGCGACGGCAAAGAAACCTGTAAAGGCGATCCTTGCGTGACGGCCAAGGCCCTTGCGAAGGCGGGTATATCCAAACTTGTAATTCACACGGTCGGGTTCGGTGTGGACGACGCGGCAAAGGTGCAACTTGAATGCATTGCCAGGGTTACTGGCGGACGTTATTTCTCCGCGTCCAATGCGAAGGAACTTGTTGAAGCATTGAGCACGGCTGTTGAAACAGTCTCCTCGCAAAAAACCGAGACGATTATCGTGATAAAGGAAAAAGCGCCGGGGGTCCTGAAAATCATCAATCCGGACATAACGGGACACGATGTCATTGACGCCGAAACAGGGAAAAATGTGGCAAACATCAGCAAGTTCCACACCTCTGTTAAGCTGAAACAAGGCATATACAACGTAAAGGTCGGCGCGGCGCTATGGAAAAGCGTTGAGGTAAAATCCGGAGAGACGACAGTGCTCAGGCCTGGGCGGCTCACGGTAAAACCCGCCGGCCTTAGGGGAGCCGTCGTTCTTGACGCGGAAACCGGCGAAAAGCAGGGCAGTGTAAGCAATTTTAAGAACTCCATCGCGCTGATGCCTGGGTTTTATGTTGTTTCTTTTGGAAGGGCAACTTGGCCTGTTGAGATCAAGGAAGGTGAAAATAAACTGCTTCGGCCTGGCGTCGTGAAAGTAGTAAACGCGAGGGTTAATTTCATTAATATTAGAAACACAAACGGCGAGATAGTCGGCCACGTAAGCAATTCACTCGATCATATTCCCTTGCCTCCGGGCAATTACAGCATAGAGATAAACAAAGAACAATATAAGTTTTCCCTCAAGGAGGGAGAAACCAAAATTTTCAAGCTCAAGAGAAAATAACAACGGATTTATTGGGTCTTTCGCGGGTAGAACGGTCGAACATTTCTTTTTCCGTCAAATTGTCCGGGGGTGTCGATAGTTAGCGAAAGAAACCCAAGGATGAATGCGAGGAAAGCGGAATGAAGTTTTTTTGCTCAGCACTCAGTCCTGTTTTTGTTTGCTTGAGCCTTGAGCCTTGAGCTCTAAACCTCTTCCTACTTGTCACTCGTCACTGCTTTCTCGTCGCGGAGCGCCCGCGCCGCCTCGGTGTCCACGCTGCGCAGGTGGAGGTCCTGCTGGGGAAAGGGGATCTCGATGCCCGCTTCGGCAAATCTCGCGTTGATGGCATGGTTCAACTCGTTCTGCACCTCCCCCGTGCTGTCCATAAATTCGCTGATCCAAACCCGCAGCTCAAAATTGAGAGCGCTGTCACCAAAGGAGAGAAACAGGGCCTGGGGCTCGGGATACTTCAAAACCTTGGAGTTCTCTCCCGCGCATTGTAGAAGAATCTCCCTCACCTTCGCAACATCAGATCCGTAAGCGACGCCCACTGGGATCCGGACCCGCACGCGGCGGTTGGCCAGTGTCCAATTTGTAACCCTCGACGTGACTATGTCGCTGTTGGGAACCACGATCTCCGCGTTGTCCAGGGTTTGCACGATCGTGGCGCGTAAACCGAGGCGTTTCACGACCGCCATTTCGCCGTCAACCTGGATGGTATCCCCTATCTTGATGGGGCGTTCAAAGAGAAGAATCAGGCCGCTGGCGAAATTGTTGACGATGGCCTGTAGGCCGAAGCCCACCCCCACGCCGAGGGCGCCGCCGATAATCGTCAGGTTCGTCAGTCCGAACCCCAGGACCCGGAGGGCGATGAGAAATCCGATGAACACGATGCCGTAGTGCACAAGCCGGGAGATAGACAACTGACTCCCCAACTCCATCTTCCGCCTGGGCAGGACTTCCTCAAGCAAAACGGCCTGGATGGTCCAGGAGGTGAGAAAAGAGACATAAAGGACCAGGAGAGAAGACAGCACCGCGTCTATCGTGATGTTCATTCCCCCCACCGGCAGTCCAAGGGAAAAGAATTGTTGAATCGCCTCACCCTTGGTAGCGTAGACCTTCCAAATCACAAGGTCGGTCACGCAGAAGAGAGCGGAGAAGAAAATGATCAGGATGGGCCGAACACGGCGGAAGATCACCTCGGCGTTCTTTCGGATGAAGTGAAAAGGCGACTTGTAAAAAACAAACTCAATGAATCCGCTTACCACCAGGTAGAGCATCCACACATTTAAAAGGGCAAAGACGGTCATGAGTAAGGCGTTCATGAGGTAGAGGGAAAACCCCGCGTAGCCCAAAATCTCCGTAATGACCACACCGAAAAAAATAAGCGTTCCCAGCCTCAGGCTCATGACAATGAGCGGGGATTTCTCCGCGTTTTTTCGGTGGCAGCTCTCCCAGAAACAGAAGAAAATCCCGGTAAAGGCGATTAAGATCACGATCAGCCGCAAAAGGGGACGGGGGAAGAGCACCATGCGCATCAGCGAAGTCACGAGGATCAGGATGGCCAGCCGGTTCACCACCCGCCACTTCCAGGCGTCTCCGAACATTCCCTTCACCAGGTGCATGACAGAGAGAATCACGCCGAATTGAAAGGCGGGAATCCAGCCCGGCGGCAAGGGCCGGACGGCCGCGCCGAAAAATGTAAAGCAGACGAAGATGGAAGATGCGAAGGGGTGTTTCGTAAACACGTACCACCGTGAAACCATGTCCACGTGGTTCTGACTCCGGTAGATCAACAAGGTGAGAAGAGCGGATGCGATGGCGAGGGAGGTGATGAGCCAGATGTTCCTTGCCATATGGTGCCCCTGTTGGACGAAAAACTCATCCAGGCTCTTCCAGGAATCTTTCCAGAGGTTCCAATTCAACTGCCTGAAATAGGCCGGGGAGAGGATGGAGGGGGCGTTTCTCTCCAGGATCTCACCTTTGTAGGTCTTCAGCCAGTCGTTAACCACGAGAACCATGGTATGGTTCTTCACGCGCAGGGTCGACACCTTTTGCTCGACATCAAGAACCGGGCGAAGCCTTTGATTGATGACCATCAGGGCGTTACGAATCGTGCCCTTGATATCCAAAAGCGCCTTCCTTTCGACGCTCAAAGGCCCCAGCCTCTCGATCATCGTTTTCCAGCGGGGGATCTTCTGTTTTTCGGAAAGCCACTTTTCCCTTGCCTTCAATAACGTCGTCTTGCCAATGGACAGGGACTTGTCGATTCTTGCCAGTTCCGTCTCTATCTGATTCAATTCCTCGTTGTAATAGAGGAGACGGTTATAGTTCTGGTGAGGATTCCCCCCGAGAAACGCCAATTCAATGGAGAGATCCTCCAGCTCCTGGGCGATCTTCTCCAGGCGGCTCTTAACCCTGCCGAGTTCGTAGATGAACTTGATCTGATTCATCAGATCATAGTAGTCTCGGGACAGCTTTGCCGCGTAAGGGATAAGATCCGTAACCTCTATCTGGGCAGTCACGGGCGTGGGTGCCGATTTCTTTGTTCTCGCCGAAAGAAACGACTTTAAATTGAAGGCGCAAGCACACTCGGCAAGCAACAGAAGGCCAAAAAGGGCAAGAATAAGGCCCCCTATGGCCTTACGCCCGCTCGCGCCACGCGCAAACTCGCATTTCACCCCGGAATCAACGCTCACCCTTCATTTTTAACATAAATTATGGTTAATCTCCAGTTGTCCTCGTGCCCGTTGCCATTCAAGGCGTCCTTTGATACCTTTTGACGAAAGTCTTTTGGTGGGTTAGGAAAAGATGGTGACGTCAATCCCGAGAATCGGTATCACGATGGGAGATCCCGCGGGAATCGGCCCCGAGATCATCCTGAAGGCCTACGGGCGCCGCCTGCCCCGGCATATCCCTGTGGTCTTCGGAGATGCGAACGTCCTTAAGGAGGCCGCCCGGATCCTCCCCGCCGCGCCTCCCATCCGTGAGATTCATACGGCGGCGGAAGCGCGCCCCGGGGAACTCACCCTCCTCCCCGTCACAAACCTGCCTCCGGAAGCAGTCCGACCCGGCCGGGTAAGCGCCGTAACCGGCAAAGCGGCCGGGCAATACATCGAGGCGGCGATCGCGGCCGCCGCGCGAGGGGAAATCGACGCGGTGGTCACCTGCCCCATCCACAAGCGGGCCTTCCATGAGGGTGGGTATCCCTACCCCGGGCACACGGAGATGTTCGCGGCGCTGACGGAAACGCGCCGATACGCCATGATGATGGTTTCCGTCCCCCTGAAGGTTACGCTCGCCACCATTCACCTGCCCCTTCGCAACGTCGCCCCTTCCCTGACGCGCCCGGGAGTTGAAACGGCCATCGACCTGACGTTGAGGACGACGCGGGACTGGTTCGGGATCGAGCACCCAAGAATCTGCGTCGTGGGGCTCAATCCCCACGCCGGCGAGGGCGGTGATATGGGCCGGGAAGAACTTGAGATTATCGATCCCGCAATTTGGAAGTTTAGGGAGAAGGGAGAAAACGTCACGGGTCCCCTCCCGGCAGACACGGCCTTCACCCGAAAAAACCTTGGGAGTTACGACGCCTTTGTCGCCATGTATCACGACCAGGGGTTGATTCCCTTCAAGCTTCTCGCCTTCGAGTCGGGGGTTAACTGCACGCTCGGCCTCCCCTTCCCCCGCGTCTCCGTGGACCACGGCACGGCGTTGGACATCGCGGGTAGCGGCACCGCCGATCCTGGAAGTCTGAGATCGGCGATTCGGTGGGCCGTCAGGTTTTCAAAAACGGTGGCCTCCTTAAACCGGCACGCCACAACTTAATCCCGCCGCTTCACTCCCATTTTCTCACGTCCTCTATGGTCTTCGCATCCTCGGGAATGGTCCCCTTTGCGACAAAAACGACATCTCCCCGCAGTTTCAGAACCTCCCGTATTTTTTCCTCGATTTGTGACTTGAGAACATCCGTTCCAGAGGCACCCTCCGAAAGTTCAATATCGAACCACATCAAATCACTTTCGCCTTCCCGGTCCACCCTAACACGAACCCTGGAAATCTGCTCGAAGGCCTTGGCGACTTCCTGGACCTGGCTTGGGTGGATGAACATTCCGCGGACCTTGGTTACCTGATCCACCCGTCCAACGATCCTCATCATCCTCCGGGAGGTGCGACCACAAGGGCAGGGATCGTCCTCATAATAGGAAAGGTCTCCCGTTCCAAACCGGATGATGGGATAGGTCTTGTGGCGCAAGGGAGTGACCACGATCTCGCCTATCTCTCCCGGACCAACCTGTTTCCCCGTCTGGGGATCGACGATCTCGACGATCCGGTGCTCCGAGTAGTGCATGCCGTTCCTTTCAGGACACTCGTAGCTGATGCCCCCGATATCCGCCGTGATGAGGCCCTGCCGGACGATGATATGGTAGGTCTCTTCCAGGGTTTTGCGCATGGAGTCCGGTAAGATCTCGCCTGCCACGAAGGCCACCTCCATGGAGAAATCCCGGTTGAAGTCGTATCCCGCCTCTTCCGCCTTTTTTATAAGGCTCATGAGAAAGCTGGGAACGCCAATGTAACCATTCGCCTTCAAATCCAGCATGGTCTTGAGCTGGACTTCCGTGTTCCCCACGCCGGTAGGTATGAGAACACACCCGAGGGCGTTGATGGCCTCGTCACAGAAGATGCCCGCCGGCGTCAGGTGGTAGGAGAAGGTATTGATGACCCGGTCTCCCTTCCGGAATCCCGCGTTGTAGAAAAGGGGCTGGAGGCTGAACGCGTCGTCCTCCCGGCCGTGAGGGTCGTAGATGGGCCCCGGTGAGATGTAGACCCGCTTCAAGTCCGACATATCCACGCCGAGGAATCCCCCGAAGGGCCCCTTCTCCTTGTTGAGCCGCACCAGGTCCCGTTTCGGCGTGATGGGTATCTTCTCCAGGTCCTGGATGGCGCGGATGGCATCGGGGCCCACCCCCGCCTCGTCCATCTTCTCCTTGACAGATTCACAATGGGCATAGGCATACTGCACCGTTTCCCGCAGCCACGCTACCTGTCGCGCCTCCCTCGCATCGGGAGATTCCGTTTCCCACTTTTCCTCGTAGTAGCCAATACGATCCGTCATACCACTCTTCCTCCAATCTTTGTTTTTTATGCCCGACCTTCCAATCCTTCCAGGACCACGAACGCCACGCCGACATCGCCGTCATGGGAAAGGGACAAGAAGACCTTTTCCATCCCCAACGCCCGCATCCGGGCCTCGGCCCTACCGGAGACAACCAGCCTCGGGGCGCCCTTGTCGTCGTGGAGCACCTGAAGGTCCCTGGGGGAGAGCGCGGCCCCGAATCCCGTTCCCACCGCCTTGCTGAAGGCCTCCTTCGCGGCGAACTTCACGGCCAGGTGGGTCACGGGGTCCTTCCACCGGCGACACTCTTCCACCTCCCTTTCCGAAAAGAGGCGATCCAGGAAGCGTCCGCGCCACCTTTCCACGGCCCCGCGGAAACGGCCGATCCGGATCACGTCCACGCCGATACCCCGAACCATGCGCCCGTCTTATCCTCTCAAGGCCTCGTCAATCAGCGCCCGCATGTCCCTGACCGCGCGGTCAAGGCCAACAAAAATGGCCCGGGCGATGATGCTGTGTCCAATGTTCAGCTCTTCAACGCCGGGAATCATGGCGATCGGCTTCACGTTAAAGTAGTTCAGGCCGTGTCCCGCGTTGACCTGAAGGCCCCACTTGAGACCCTCTTCAACACCGGCGCGGATTCTTTCGAGCTCTTTTTCCCGCTCGGCGGGCGTCGAGGCGTCGCAGTACCGTCCCGTGTGGAGCTCGATGGCGTCGCTTCCCATCTTCCGGGACAGCTCAATCGCCTTGGGCTCCGGGTCGATGAACATGCTGACAAAGATCTCCTTGGCGTGCATTCGTTCCGTGAGCACGGCCAGCTTGTCATAATAGGTTTCCACGTCCAGGCCGCCTTCCGTGGTCAACTCCTCCCGCCGCTCCGGGACGATGGTCACCATATCGGGCACGGTCTCCAGGGCGATATCGATAATTTCATCGTTGGCCGCCATTTCCAGGTTCAGCTTCGATTTCACCGTCTTTCGAAGGATCGCCAGGTCCCGGTCGTGGATGTGCCGGCGGTCCTCCCGCAGATGAACCACGATCCCATCCGCCCCCGCCATCTCCACGATAGCCGCGGCGGCCACCGGGTCCGGGTAGTCCACGCCCCTTGCCTGGCGGACCGTCGCCACGTGATCGATATTGACCCCCAAACGCATCATGTCGCCTCCTCCATTTCCATGAATTTTTCTTTCAGATAGACCTCCAATTCGTCCGCGAGTTCCCGGATTTCCTCCTCTGATTCCCCCTCCACCATCAGGCGCAGGATGGGTTCCGTCCCGGAATAGCGCAGGACGATCCGCCCCCGGTCGGCCAGCCCTTGACGGGCCGCCGCGATCTTCTCCCGGATGTCGGGGGCCCCATCCAGGTCGACGCGTTGGCTGATGGGAATATTCCGCATGACCTGGGGAAAAGGCTCCATCACCTTTGCCAGGTCTGAAAGGGGTTTACCCGTCTCCACCATGACGGAGAGGACCTGAAGCGCCGTGATGATACCGTCCCCCGTGGTGTTGTAGTCGAGAAAGATGACGTGTCCCGACTGCTCCCCGCCCAGGTTATACCCGCCCTTCCGCATGGCCTCCATGACGTAGCGGTCTCCCACGCTGGAACGGACGACCTTAATGCCATGCCCTTTCATGACCTTGTCCAGGGCAAAATTGCTCAAAATGGTGGCCACCACAGTATCCCGCTTGAGCTGTCCTTTCTCCTTGAGATGCAGGGCGCAAAGGGCCAGGGTCTTGTCCCCGTCGAGGATATTCCCGTTGTGGTCCACGAAGACAACCCGGTCGGCGTCGCCATCGAAGCTGATACCGATGTCCGCCCCCGTTTTCAGCACCGTCTCGCGGATGTTCTCCGGGTAGAGAGAGCCGCACTCCTGGTTGATGTTCATGCCGTCCGGGTTCACTCCCACAGGATACACCCGCGCTCCCAACTCTTCGAAAACGGCGGGCGCCACCCGGTAGGCGGCGCCGTTGGCACAATCCAGGGCGATTTTCATGCCGTCCAGGTCGTAGGCCCGGGGGAAGGTCCCCTTCAGGTAGACGACGTAGCGGCCGATGGCGTCGTCGATGCGGAAGGCCTTGCCCACCTCGTCCTTCGTGGGAGTCATCATCCCGTCATCGTGCTTTTCTATGGCCCGCTCCAGCCAGGCCTCCTCGTCGTCGGGGAGCTTGTATCCGTCGGCGGAGAAGATCTTGATCCCGTTGTCGTAGTAGGGATTGTGCGAGGCGGAGATCACCACCCCCGCGTCCGCCCGCATGCTGCTCGTGATGAAGGCGATGCCCGGCGTGGGCAACGGCCCCACCAGGAGAACGTCCGCCCCCATGGAGCAGATGCCCGAGGCGATGGCCGTCTCCAGCATGTAGCCGGAGAGCCGGGTGTCCTTGCCGATCACGATCTTGATGCGCGTCTCGCCGTTTTTGCGCTTGCAGAGACGCGCCAAGGCCTGGCCAACCCGCATGGCGGTCGCGACCGTCATGGGTTCCATATTGGCGATGCCGCGGATGCCGTCGGTTCCGAACAGTTTTTTCATGAAATTCCCGCCCTTCTCATTCTATGACCTTTTCTTCTATCACAACCTTGAGCCTTTCCGGAATGACCGAGAGGACCTTCACGCCGCCGGGGGCTTGGATCTTTGGTTTGACCTCGTGGATTCCCACGCTCAGGTCCTTCACGTCCACGACGGCGGAAAAATTTTCCGGCGCCAGGGCGTCCACCGCCGTGGCCCAGCCCCGAACGACGATCTTCAACGTGGGTGGCTTGAACGTGCAGGAAAGGCCACCGGAAGTGTTTTCCGCACGAACCGTCACCCCGTCGAACTCCTTGTCCCATACCTTCTCTCTCAGGATGACCTGAACCACCACTTGATCGAGAGACTCCTTGAGGTGCACATCTCTCGGGACTTCAAGGGGAACCGTCTTTTTCAGATTCGTTTTCAGACCGCTGATGTCGAGGACCTTCGTTGGAATATTGCTGATGGACGACCGGGCCTTCCGATCTCCAATGACCCAGACGAACCTGGGAACAGCAAAGACCTTTCGGACGGCGTAGTGGGCGTCCACCTTGCCTTTCACCCTGGGCTTTACGGGTAGCTTGAACGTCAGGAGCCTCTCCAGCACCACGTAAACCACCTCGGGACTTATTCCCACCACGCGGATTCCTTCCGGCAGGTTGAATTGTGCGGGAGAAAGCTCGAACCGGCTTTTCCCCTCCCGGGTCCCCTTGAGGTCGATGGTGCCCCGTATCTTTCCGATCTCCATGGTCCGGATGGACGAAACCAGGCCTTCCAGGTGGAGACTCACCCGCTCCGCGCTGACCATTCTTACCTTCATTCCCTTGGGAACATTGATAAAGGTGAGAGGCACCGTCACCAGGAGATTGGTCTGGCGCTCACTGACCACGGAATACCAGAGGACGAGGGCAACGCAGAGAGACAAAATCTTGAGTCCGAAGTTCTTGAAGAAGAGCGATCGTATCATTCACTCTTCCTCCATATGCCGCTGATGGGCCCATTGGAAGACTGGACGAAGAGCCGGCGCAAGACCTTCTCAAGGCCCTTCTCGTCCATCTTCCGGCTCAGCTTTCCGCCGATGGCGAAGGTAACCTTGCCCGTTTCTTCCGACACCACGATGGCGACCGAGTCGTTTTCCTCCGTGATGCCAAGGGCCGCCCGGTGCCGTGTTCCCAACTCCTTCTCGAGGGTTGGGTCCTGTGTCAGGGGCAAAAAACAGGCCGCCGCCGCGATCTTTCCCTCGCTGATGATGACCGCGCCATCGTGGATGGGGGATTCCTTGTTGAAAACGCTCACCAAAAGCGCCCCGCTCATCCGCGCGTCCAATTGGACGCCCTTTTCGATATAGTCCCGCAGCCCCGTGTTCCTCTCCAGCACGATAAGGGCTCCGAGCCTCCGCTCGGCCAGGGAGGAAATCCCTTTGCAGAGCTCCTCGATCTCCGATTCCTTCCCGAAAAAATAGACCTTCCGGAAAAACGGCGTCTGCCCCATGTTCATCAAGGCCTTTCGGATGTCGTTCTGAAAGATGACGATAATCACGAGGATGATGGATCCGAGGAAACTGGTAAGGATCCAGTGGAGCGTCACCAGGTGGAGCTTCTGGGAGAGGAGGGACACCACGAAGAGAACTCCCAGGCCCACAACCATTTGAACGGCGCGGGTCCCTTTGATGAGGTCGATAATTTTATAAATGATAAAGGCGACGATGAGGATATCTAAGACATCGTACCAGTGAAGGCTGAAAAAAAGCTCCGACATCCTACTTCGAGGCGCTCCCTTCCATTTGCATCATGCCCTCGAGCATGCGAACCGCCCGAACGTTCTCCTTGACGTCGTGCACCCGGACGATATCCGCCCCGCGCATAATCCCGTAAAGGGTCGTGGCAAGGGTGCCCTCCAACCGCTGATCCACGTCCAGATCGAGGACCTTGCCGATGAATGATTTCCTGGACGCGCCCAGAAGAATGGGCTTTCCGAGAACGGACAATTCAAAGAGGCTGTCCATGATCTCCAGGTTATTTTCTAAGGTCTTGCCGAACCCGATTCCCGGGTCCACGATAATCTGATCCTCCGGCACGCCCGAGGCCAAGGCGATCTCGACCCCCTCCTTCAGGTAGCGGATGATCTCGGAGAGGAGGGAATCGTAATGAATTTCCCGCTGCATGGTTTTGGGTCTGCCGCGGGTGTGCATGACCACGACCGGCACCTCGTATTCGGCGGCCAGGTCCGCCAGCTTCAGGTCCCAGTGGAGCCCGCTGATATCGTTGATCATGCCGGCGCCGGCATCGAGGGCCGCCCGGGCCACCTCGGACTTTGTCGTGTCCACGGAAACGGGGATGGAAAGCTCCTGGGCCAGCCGGGTAATAACGGGAACAACCCGAGAAATTTCTTCCTTGACATCCACCGGATCCGACCCTGGGCGGGAGGATTCTCCCCCCACGTCGATAATGTCCGCCCCGTCCCAGGCCATCTGATGCGCCCGTTCCACGGCGTCATCCACGCTGTAATGAAGTCCTCCATCGGAAAAGGAGTCCGGGGTGACGTTGATGATGCCCATGATCCGGGGGTGCTTCCCCACTGTCAGGGATTTTCCGGCGCAGTTCAGTGCCACCTCACGTCGGTTGACACGCTCCAGGGTCCCGCGGACGGCTGAGAAAAAGCCCTCGAGTTCCGTAAATTTCCCGGGCGTATCTGTAAGGGCTTTCAGGGGAACCACCATGAGTAGGTCCCGATGAGCAACGCTTCCAAGTTTAGAAGGATAAATCTCTAAAACTCCCAGATTTTCCTGGATCCACACCTCGCACGACGCCACCAATTCCAGGGGAACTTCCTCCACCAGGACCGTGATGGGAAACATGTATCTTTGCCATCCATAGGTCGGGGACTGGTGCTGGGAAAGGGATAGGTATGTCAGATAATTTGGAATCCTTACGAGCATTTCCTAACTCTCCGGGCCACGTGTCATGTTCAGGCTTCGGGGTCTCCACCCTCTTCCGGCGGCATTCCCGGGCCTTCTTGCGCGTCTGGCGTCGCGGCCATGGTTTCCCTCCCGTTTTCCCGGGGAGACTGACCCTCCCCGTCATTTCGGGGGTCCTCCGACGCCTTGGGTTTTTCCTCTTTCGGCCTCTTCTCCTCTTTCAAAGGAAGTCCCTTCACGATTCGGTCTATTTGTTCCCCATCGAGGACCTCTTTTTCCAGGAGCGTTTCCGCAAGGCGATTGAGAATATCTATATTATCCTTCAAGAGTTTCTTGGAATGTTCGTAGCACTGGGTCACGATCGAGGTAACCTCCTCGTCGATTTCGATAGCGGTCTTCTCGCTGTAATCCTTGTGCTGGGCGATCTCCCGGCCAAGGAAGATCTGTTCCTCTTTTTTCCCAAAGGCCAGGGGCCCCAGCCGTTCACTCATGCCCCACTCGCAGACCATCTTCCGTGCCAGCTCCGTGGCCCGCTCGATATCGTTGCCGGCCCCCGTGGTCATGTGATTGAAGATCAGCTCTTCAGCCACGCGTCCCCCCATGAGGACGGTGATATTGTTCAACAGGTATTCCTTGGAGTAGGTATGTTTCTCGTCGATGGGGAGCTGCTGGGTTAGGCCCAGTGCGCGGCCCCTCGGGATGATGGTGACCTTGTGAATGGGATCGGTTCCGGGGAGAAGCTTCGCCACCAGCGTGTGCCCCGCCTCGTGGTAAGCCGTGTTGCGTTTCTCATCCTCGGAGATGATCATGCTCTTGCGCTCCACCCCCATCAGGACCTTGTCCTTGGCCTCCTCGAAATCGTCCATCCCCACCTTGTCCTTGCCTTTCCGGGCAGCCAGCAGGGCAGCCTCGTTCACGAGGTTTTCCAGATCCGCCCCCGTGAAACCGGGGGTTCCGCGGGCGATGATGGAGAGATCCACCGTGTCTGAAAGGGGGGTTTTTCGCGTGTGGACCTTCAGGATCTCCTCGCGTCCCCGGACATCCGGGACTGGAACGACGATCTGCCGGTCGAACCGGCCCGGACGCATCAGCGCGGGATCGAGCACGTCCGGGCGGTTGGTGGCCGAGATGAGAATGACCCCGTCGGACGACTCGAAGCCGTCCATCTCCACCAGCAACTGGTTGAGGGTTTGCTCACGCTCGTCGTGACCGCCGCCGAGCCCCGCGCCCCGATGACGCCCTACGGCGTCTATCTCGTCGATGAAGATGATACACGGGGCGTTCTTCTTTCCCTGGACGAAGAGGTCCCTTACACGGGAGGCCCCCACGCCGACGAACATCTCGACGAAATCGGAGCCGCTGATGCTGAAGAACGGGACATTCGCTTCCCCCGCGATGGCCTTGGCCAGGAGCGTCTTGCCCGTCCCCGGGGCTCCCATCAACAGGACCCCCTTCGGGATTCTCCCGCCCAGGCGCGTGAACTTCTTGGGATCCTTGAGGAACTCAATAATCTCCTGGAGCTCTTCCTTGGCCTCCTCTATGCCCGCCACATCCTTGAAGGTGACCTTCTTCTTCGACTCGGAGAGCACCTTGGCGCGGCTCTTTCCGAACGACAGGGCCTTTCCGCCGCCCACCTGCATCTGGCGCATGAAGAAGATCCAGACAGCAATAAGCAGAAGCATGGGAAACCAGGAGATGAGAATCGACTGCCAGAGGGGAGACTCCTGGGGCGGTTTGGCCGTAATTTTCACGCCCTTTTTCTGGAGGAGTTTCACCAGGTCCGGATAATCGGGGGCATACGTCTTGAACGGGGTCCCGCTGGTCGTGGTGCCCTCGATGCGGTTCCCCTGGATGGTCACCGCGATGATTTCACCATTGTTTACCATGTTCAGGAAGTCGCTGAAGATGATACTCTTATGCGTCGTCTGGCCCTTGTTGAAGACGTTGAACATGAATATCATGAACAGGCTTATCAGCAGCCAGAATGCCAGGTTCCGGTAGAACGGATTCATTTTTTTACTGTTTCTTCTTTCCATTACCCACTCTCATAGATTTTGATTCGTGAATTATATCATAAAAAAAAGATAAAACATAGGGAGCGTTGCGAAAAGGACACGCGGAAAACACGCGGATACCGGCGCCCACTCCCGCTGGCGGGCGCTCGCGCGCTCAAAACCCGCTTGACGTCTTGTTTCTCAGGGGAACCTTCCTTCCCCTAAAAAGTCAAGGGAATATAAACATTTTTCATTCGACAAACAATCGAGAGAAAATGCCGGGCGGATAACGGTCAGCCTCCGAAGGGATGCCGCCGGATGATGGTCTGGGCGCGGTCGGACCCAACGGAAACGATATCCACCGGGACCCCGACGGTTTCCTCGATAAATGATATGTAGGCCCGCGCCTCGTCCGGGAGGTCCTCCCACGCGCGGCACGCGGTGATATCCCGCCGCCATCCTTCCAGGGTCTCGTATATTGGTTCGACCCGCTCCAGGTCACTGGCCAGCGCGGGAAACCCTTTTTGGGTGTTTCCGTCGAGCCGATACGCGGTGCCGATCATGATGGCATCCAGCTCGTCCAGGACATCCAGCTTGGTGAGGGCGAGGGAGGTCACACCGTTGATTCGCACCGCGTGCCTCACGGCCACGGCGTCGAACCATCCGCAACGCCGGGGCCGGCCCGTGGTCGCCCCGTATTCGGCCCCCTTGTCACGCAGGGCCTGTCCCGTCTCGTCGAAGAGTTCCGTGGGAAAGGGTCCGCCGCCGACCCGCGTGGTGTAGGCCTTCAGGACACCGACCACCTCCTTGATGGTGGTGGGCCCCACACCCGCGCCGCAACAGACATTCCCCGTGACCGTGTTGGAGGAGGTAACGTAGGGATAGGTCCCATGATCCACGTCCAGCAGGGCTCCCTGGGCGCCCTCATAGAGAATCGCCTTTCCCGCCGCGGCGGAATCGTTGAGCAAGAGGGAGGTGTCCGTAACGAAGGGACGTAAGCGGTCCCTGAGGGCGTCGTCGAGCCGCTCAAACTCCGCCGGGTCGATGGGTTCCTTCCCCAGATACCGGGTCAGGACGAAATTGGCCCACTGGGTATTCACCTTGAGCTTTTCCGCGAAAATCCCGGGATCGAGGAAATCCGCCATGCGGATCCCCCTGCGCCCCACCTTGTCCTCGTAGGCGGGGCCGATGCCTCGGCCCGTGGTCCCGATCTTCCCCCCCGACTTATCCTCCCGGGCCAGGTCAAGGTAACGATGGTAGGGAAGGATCATGTGGGCCCGTGCGCTTATCTTCAAGCGGTCCGGCGTCACCTCGAACCCCTCCTTTTCGAGGGTGTCCATCTCCTCCAAAAGGACGAAGGGATCAACAACGACCCCGTTTCCGATCACGCACATCTTTTCCCGGTGAAGAATCCCCGACGGGATGAGGTGAAAGACAAACCTCCGCCCCTCCACCACCAGGGTGTGTCCCGCGTTGTTCCCCCCCTGGAATCGAACAACCATATCGGCCTTTTCCGTCAGCAGGTCGACGATCTTGCCCTTCCCTTCGTCGCCCCACTGAATTCCCACAACCACAACTGACATAACATTCACCCGCATTCCCTCACGGTCCCCGCATTCCTGAAAAGGCGCGAGGTTCGCAAGATTTTTCGTTCAACGGCTCCCCACCTTTACGGGGAGCTAAAAACCGTTTCTTATTTTATCACCTTACCCGCGCTTTTCACAAGCGGATGGACTTCACGGAGATGATATTCGGGAGGGCAAGCAGTTTTTTCATAAGCTCGTCGTTCAACGGGGCGTCCAGGTGGAGCAGCGAGATGGCCTGTCCCCCCATCTTGTCCCGTCCGAACTGCATCGTGGCGATGTTGACCCCTTCGCGGCCCAGGGTCGTCCCTATATTCCCGATGACGCCAGGGCGGTCGTAGTTCTCCACGAGGAGGATTTCCCCCCGGGGGATGGCCTCGATGATGAAGTCGTTGTAACGGACGATCCGGGGCTCTTTCTTTCCGAAGAGGGTCCCCCAGATGCTGTGCTCCTCGTCCTTTCCCCGAACCTTCAGGACGATGAGGTTCGTGTAGTCCCCCGTGTCCTCCACCAGGGATTCCTTTATCTTGATCTTACGCTGCTGGGCCATGATCTTGGCGTTCACGAAGTTGACGTCGTCCCCCATGACCGGCGAGAGCAATCCCTTCAGGGTGGACAGGACGATGGGCTCCGTGTCTTCCCGTTCGAACATCTCCCCGTGGAACTCGATATCGACCGCCTCGATACCGAAGGCGCAGACCTGCGCGAGAAACCCTCCCAGGTTTTCCGCCAGGTTGAGATAGGGACCGATCCGCTCCATGACCTCCGGGCTGACGGCGGGGACGTTGACGGCGTTCAGGATGGTGCGGTGCAGCAGGTAGGCGATGACCTGATCGGCGATGGCCGAGGCCACGTTCCGCTGGGCCTCACCCGTGGAGGCGCCCAGGTGGGGGGTCACGATGACCTGGTCCAGCTCAAATAGGGGATTGTCCTTGGCGGGCTCCACCTCGAAGACATCGAGGGCCGCCCCCGCCACCTTCCCGGAAACGATGGCGTCGTAAAGATCCCGCTCGTTGACGATGCCGCCCCGCGCGCAGTTGATGATCATGACCCCGTCCTTCATCTTCCCGAAGGCCTCCTTGTTGATGAGGTTCCGGGTCTCCTTGACCAGGGGCGTGTGCACCGTGATGAAATCCGCGCGGGAGAAGAGATCGTTCAGATCCTTGACCAGCTCGATCCCCATCTCCTTCGCCCTCTCCTCGGAGATGAAGGGATCATAGGCGATGACCCGCATCTTCAGTCCCAGGGCCCGGTCCGCCACGATCCCCCCGATGTTCCCAATCCCGATAATCCCCAGGACCTTGTGATAGACCTGGACCCCCATGAAACGGTTCTTTTCCCACTTGCCCGCCTTGAGGGAGGCCGTGGCCTGGGGGATCCTGCGCGCCATGGACAGCATCATGGAGATGGTATGCTCCGCGGCGGCGATGTTGTTTCCCTGGGGGGTATTCATGACCACGATCCCCTTGCGGGTCGCCGCCGGAACATCCACATTGTCCAGGCCGATTCCCGCGCGGCCGATGACCTTGAGCCTCTTGGCCGCCTCCAGGACATCCTCCGTCAGGCGCGTCGAACTCCGGATGATAATACCGTCGTATTCCCCGATGATCTTTTTCAATTCCTCGGGAGAAAGCCCCGTCTTCACGTCTACCCTTATCCCGTCGGCGTGCGTCAGTTTATCCAGTCCCGTTTCCGCCAGCTTGTCGCTTACAAGTACCTTCATCGCTTCCTCCTACGCCAGTTTCTCGGCCAGAACCTTCAGGCCGCTTCCAAGTTGGACAGGATACCCCATCTTGTGAAGGGACATCTCCAGGGCGCCGATGACCTGGAACATATCCATGGGGTCGAAATAGCCCAGGTGGGCGATGCGGATAATCTTTCCCTTGACGTGGTCCTGCCCGCCGGCCACAACCATGCCGTAACGCTCGAGAAAGGTCTTCTTCAGGGCGATTCCGTCCATCCCCTCGGGGACCTTAACGGCCGTCAAGGCGTCACTGGGCGAGGCCTTGGCAAACAGCTCGAGGCCCATAGCCTTCACGGCCCCTCGCGTGGCCTCCGCCAAGCGGTGATGCCGCGCGAACACGTTCTCCAGCCCCTCTTCCCTCAACATGGAAAGGACCTCGTGAAGCCCGATCACCAGGGAAATGGCCGGGGTATAGGGGGTCTGATTTTTCTGGGCCGACTTGAGGTGTTTCTTCAAATCGAAATAATATCTGGACGTGCCGGACGCCTCCACCATCCGCCACGCCTTCTCGCTGAGGGCCACGAAGGCGAGACCGGGCGGCAGCATCAGGGCCTTCTGGGATCCTGTCACCACCACGTCGATCCCCCAGTCGTCCATGGGCATCGCGAAGACCCCCACGGCCGTGATCCCGTCCACCACGAGCGCCACCTCGTCCCGGGAGGCGGTGATCTCCGCGATTTCTCGGATGGGATGCATGACACCGGTGGACGTCTCCGACGCCTGGACCAGGACCCCCTTGGCGGAGGGATTGTCGTCCAAGAGCTGCCGGATCCTTTCGGGATCCGCCGGTTCTCCCCAGGGGAAGTCCGCGTAAACGGGAGAAAGGCCGAAGGCCTCGCAAAGTTCCCCCCAGCGCTGTCCGAACTTGCCGGCCCTCACCACGACGACCGAATCCCCCCTGGCAAACAGGTTGCTCACCGCGCCTTCCATGCCGCCTGTTCCGGAGGCGGTCAGGACGAGCACCTCTTGCTTCGTCTGGAAAAGATATCTCAGGCCTTCCCGCACCTCTTCGAACAGGTCGGAAAAGGCCTTTTCCCGGTGGTGGATGATGGGAGCGGCCATGCGAAGCAACACGTTTTCCGGAACCGGCGTGGGCCCGGGGGCAAACAGATACGACTTCATACTTCCTCCTCTCCAGTCTTTGCGTTATGGGGGACAAGATGTCGAAAAATGATGACAAAAACGAATGTTTTCATGTTCACCACGGCACGGCATTATAGAATAGACCTCCCCCGCTGTCAAACGATTTTTTATCTTGTATAACGGGAAACCTTAGGACGCGTGCGCCTTTAGTGGGCGCGTGAGCACGATCAGCACGACGATGGTTCCCACCACCAGGACCGAGATGATCGCCATCATGATGAAAACCGCCTGGATGGACCACGCAGCCTTGATCCAGCCGATGAGCTGCACGGCAAGGGCGCCCACGCCGAACTTCAGGACGAACTTCACCCCATATCCCGAATGACGGAGACGGTCGGGGGTATAGCGAGCGACCAGGGTATTCTCAATGGGTTGAAGCCCCAGCAGGAAAAAGGTGTAAAAAACCGACACCACGATGAGGGGAATATCGGTAAAGAATGCCATCCCGAGGGCGCCGAAGAAGGCGAGGGCGTTGAAGACGATGTAAGACCATCGCAGGTCCGCGCGGTCCGCGATGATGCCGCCCAGGTAAACTCCCACGATCCCGATCAGGAAAACGAGAGAGGTCAGAAGCGTGGCGGACACGTTGGGAGACTGGAGAAAACTCACGGCGCCGGCCAGGGCCTTCAGCAGCGCGGGATTTCGAAGCTCCAGGAGAGACGGAAGGGTCACCGTCAGACCCCGAAACGTGATCCCCCCCAGGATCATGGCGACACAGAGGATAAGGAAGGCCTTCAACATTCCGCCGCCGGAGGATTGCTTCGCCGTCTCCGTCCGTTCCGGCTCCGACACCTTCAGGAAAAAGATGAGGCCGCACCCCAGAAGATTGAAGACACCGAGGAAGACATAGGCCGCCCGGGGCCCCCACTTGTAATTGATGAATCCCGTGATGAGAGGCCCGAAGGCAAACCCCACGTTGCCCAGCATTCCGTTGATGCCCAGTCCCTTGCCGATTCGGCGGACCCCCCGGGAGACCAGCCCGATCCCGGCGGGATGATAGATCCCCGAAAAGATCCCGATCCCCGACAGGAAAACCATAAAGCCAAAAGGTGTACTCATGAAACCCGCCGCCAGGAGGGAACAGATCCCCGTTCCAAGGAAGAATCCCATCAGGAGCCTTTTGGCACCCAGTTTATCGGTCGCGAGGCCCCACGGCAGGGCGGAAATCCCGTAGAAAAGATACATGAGAAAGGAGAGCCGGACCACCTGGCTGAAACTCAGATGGTAATAGGTGGTAAGGGGAAGCACCAGGGCGGGAAAGACCATCATGTTAAAGTGGCTCATAAAGTGTCCGAAACTCGTGACCACAAGAATACGGCGTTCATTTTCGTCCATGTGTTTTTGTATAGACTTTCAATAAAGAAAAGTAAAGTGGAGCGATGAGAGCAACAAGCCGGCATACGTGATATGGAACACGCGAATCAACCCGGAATTCAACGCCTCGAATTGTTTAATGTAAGTTTTCTCAAGATCTAATGGCATTGATATAGGCAAACAAGGTGCTCAAGGCAGCGCTTTCTCTGTGAGCGCCACCGGTAATAAGGATGCCGTGCATCTACGTATCATAAAAATACATATCATCAACTTTACCCCCATGAGCTATTATGAATCTTTTCATTTTTCGCATATCATTGCAGGTTCGCCCCTCATGGTCGCCTGTTCCACTGTATAACCAAAACCTGCCTCCCTTATAGGCGTTAAGCGGAAGCCCGCGTAGAAACGCAGAAATTCTCCCTTGATTCTCGGCAAACGATGTCCCCGAATCGGCAATGAATGCCGCGAATACACCCATTCCCTCCGAGGCTCGATCCAAAGCCGCGAGCTCGAAAATTCTGGCCGCGCCGCGGGAAAAACCATGCAGAATTAATACGGTCTTATTATCTCAATAAGCGTTTTTCCACAGGTAATCTACGATAAGTCTTAGGTTTTGATAGATACTCCGGGAATCCATAATCCATGAATTGCATCAGCCCGTTTTCGTCTATCTGGGCATATTGCGGCGCAATAATCGCGTAATCGTGATACCATCGATTCCGATACCAGAGATAAAACATTCGTTCGGCATGTCCTCCGCTGCCATGAAGCGAGACTTATAATATGCTTGATTTGCAAGGAATTCCATTTCTCTGGAAACCATAACAGAAAAGAGCTTCCATTCTCCAGAACGACATTTTTGCCTCCCACCTCTCTGAGAACCTCCCGTATCTCTTCAGGCGACTTGACAGCGGGATGTAATTGTTCATGAACAAGGGCCCTGCGGTGCGCGTTACGACGAACCCACGGCCGCGGAGGTCTAAGCGGTCGAGAATAACAAACAGCTATGGGAAATAAACTCGTTGCCAGGATCGCGATCATGACATTTTCAAAAAATTATACTAAGCTTTTCAATCTTCGCAAGCTCTGCTACATGGATAAGTCTTATGACTTTTTTTCTGAGATTAAAAGGTTTCACGCCCGCATCTACTGACCCGATTAGGACCTGAGAAAGAGGGGTTTTAACTATGGAACCAGCATGCAACCTCTACGGGCCCGGGAGGAAGCTTGGAGATTGAATGGGACAACCTTTAAACAGATCGAAGCTGGAAAGTCGGGCGTGGTAAGTATTAAGTTCACGGTTATATTGACTTGATAAATCTCCTGTGATAGTCCGGCGATAGAAGAAAAACCAGGTAAGGAGGAATGTGTCATGAAGTGCGAAAAGTGTGGCACCGAAGTCAAGGAAGAGGATATGTTCGAGTTCAGGGGCATGAAGGTCTGCGAAGATTGCTACTTCGACCTCATGAACCCGCCCCGGACCTGTGACCCATGGGCCAGTTACGCCGCTAAGAAGGAGGCGGAGCGGAAGGGTCAGGATATCCTGGCGGACCTGACCGACGAGCAGAAGAAACTGTTGGACCTAATCCGCAACCGGGGACGGGTCAAGAAAGAGGAAGCGGCCCAGGCCCTCGGGGTCTCCGAGGATGAGGCGGAACGCATTTTCACCACCCTCCACCACATGGATCTCCTAAAGGGCCTCAAGGACGGAGAGGAAATTTATTGGACCAGCA
>JALSPC010000102.1 GCA_026986155.1 bacterium | reverse complement strand
GAAGCCGAGGTGCCGGCCGCGTGGAGTCTGCTGAAAACCCTGAGAGAATATTTCGAGCTGATGGGCCCCAAGGAAGGGTGCGGCGTGGGCGAATGCGGGGCCTGCACAGTGATTATCGACGGAAAGGCGGTCAACTCCTGCCTCTTCCCCACGGCTGAGGCGGAAGGAAAATCGGTCGTGACCGTCGAGGGCCTGGCGGACAGAGACGGATCCCTCCACCCCCTCCAAAAGGCCTTCCTGGAAAACAACGGCGTGCAATGCGGTTTCTGCACCTCCGGAATGCTCATGTCGGCCAAGGCGCTGCTGGACGAGAACCCTGACCCCACGGAAGAGGAGATCCGGACAGGTATCTCCGGGAACCTCTGCCGCTGCACGGGGTATGTCCAGATCGTCGAGTCGATTCAGAAGGCCGTTGAAATGATGAAAAACAAATCCTAAGGTTTCGGGAGGAAATAATGTCAGAATACTTGTATGTGGGAAAGGATGTTCCTCGAACCGCGGAGGTGGACAAGGTCACGGGGCGGGCCGTCTACGTCAACGACCTGAAACGCCCCGGCATGTTATACGGGAAGATAAAATACAGTGACTACGCCCACGCGAGGATCAAGCGCATCGACACCTCCAAGGCGAAGAAACTCCCCGGTGTCCGGGCCGTGATCACCGGGTATGACATCCCCGAGGTCCGGGTGGGATTCCTCAAGGACCAGTGGGTTCTGAAAAAGGACAAGGTGCGACAGTTCCGGGACGAAGTGGCGGCCGTGGCGGCCATCAGCCCGGAGATAGCCCGGGAGGCCTGCGACCTTATCGAGGTGGAATACGAAGAACTGCCCGGGGTCTTCGATCCCTTCGAGGCCATGAAGGACGACGCGCCCCTCGTCCACGAGGTCGACGCGAGGGGACGTCCCGTCAGCTCAAACATCCTTCCGCTCCCCTGGAAGTTCCAGGCGGGCGACATCGAGGCGGGCCGCGCGGCGTCCGCCCACATCGTCAAGGACCACGTGGAAACGACCTGGGTGAACCAGTGCTGCATGGGAACCAGCGGCTGCATCGCCGAGTTCGACATGAACAACAACCTGACCCTCTACAACCAGACCAACGTCATCTTCTGGGACAAGCGGCGTATCCTGGAATATTTCGCGCAGATAGGCCTGAAGAACAGCAAGGTGCGCGTGGTCAATCCCATCGTGGGGGGAAGTTTCGGCACCAAGCTGGACACGGACATCTACGAGTTCATCGCGATCCAGCTCGCCCTGGTGACCCACCGGCCGGTCAAGATTCTTTTCACCCGGGAAGAGGAATTCTTCGCCCTGCCGCCGCGACAGCCCGCCGTCTTCGAGATCGAGCAGGGATGCGACAAGGAGGGGCGGTTGACCTTCCGGCACGTGACGGCGGTCCTGGACAACGGAGCCTACACCTCCTGGGGGGCCACGACCCCCTCAGTCATGATGATGCCCATCTCCTCCCTCTACCGGGTTCCCAACGTCTACTTCGAGGCCAAGTGCGTCTACACGAACAACATCTACTGCCAGGCCATGCGGGGCTACGGAAACCCCCAGGCCACCTTTGCGGTGGAGACCTCCATGGACCGGCTCGCGGAGGCGGCCGGAATCGATCCCGCCGAGTTGCGGCTCATCAACACCAACCGGCCAGGCGACGAGACCCCCATGCGACTGAAGATTACCTCCTGCGGCCTGGAGGAATGCATCCGGGGCGTGAAGGAAAAACTGGACTGGGACAAGAAACATGGGAAACGAAACGGCCGCGGCGTGGGCATGGCCTCCCTCATCCACGTAGCGGGGGGCGCGCGGGTCTACAAGTCGGACGGGCACGGGATGATCATCAAGGTGGACGAGCACGGGCACGTGGACGTCATGTCCGGCGGCACCGACCAGGGGCAGGGATCCCCCACGGCCCTGTCGCAGATTATCGCGGAGGCCCTGGGCTTCCGTCCCGATGACATCACCCTGGTCTTCGGGGATACGGCCTTCGGCCTGTGGGACGCGGGAACCCACGCGAGCCGGCACACCTTCATCGCGGGGAACGCCGCCCTCAAGGCCTGCGCCAAGGTCAAGCGGCAGATCCTGGAACTGGCCGTGGAAAAGATGCCGATGATTATCAAACATCAGATAAAGAAAAAGAAACGGAAGGATCCCGACTTCAAAGAGCCGGCCCTCGATTTCGGCCTGATCGCCAATCCTGACGACCTGGATATCAAAGACCGGGTGGTTTTCTGCAAAAAGGATCCCGAGAACCCTTACTTCCGGATGGACGTGAGCAAGATCCTGCGGGAGGCCCTCGACGTGGGAACGGGGGAGAGCAAGGTCGTGGTGGCCGCAGCCTTCTACGATCCCCCCACCGAGATGCTGGACCGCGAATTCAAGGGGAATCTCTCCTGCACCTATGCCTTCGGGACCACGGGAGTGGAGGTGGAGGTGGACGAGAAGACCGGCGAGGTCAAGATCCTGGAACTCTACGCCGCCCACGACGTGGGAAAGGCCATAAACCCGACCCTCATCAAGGGACAGATCTACGGCGCGGGTTACATTGGCGTCGGGTACGGATTGACCGAGGAGATGAAACTGGAGAAGGGCAGGGTGATGAATCCCAATTTCCTCGACTACAAGATGCTGACGGCCAAGGATGACATCCCGGTTGTTCCCATGATCATCGAAACGGACGAGAAGGACGGCCCCTACGGCGCGAAGGGGATCGGGGAACCCGGCCTCGTTCCGACGGCACCGGCCATCGCCAACGCCGTTTACGACGCCGTGGGAGTACGAATTACAGACTTGCCCATCACCCCGGAAAAGGTCTTAAAGGCCCTGAAGGAGAAAAGAAAAGAGGCATAGGATTATGAAATCACCGTTGCTGAAATGGTTCGTGTCCATCGTTTTAAGCTGGGCCCTTTT
>JALSPC010000101.1 GCA_026986155.1 bacterium | reverse complement strand
CGCGCTGCCTCGGAATTTTTCGGGGAGCTTAAAGACGGCGATGATCTCCCGGGTAAGCTCGTAGGGGGTCAGCCGGGCGGCGCTTTCCCGGAGAAGGGTTAGGGGCGCGTAAAGCGCGGGGTATTTCCCCCGGAAATATGTCTCGAAGGTGTCCTTCCCGGGGGTGTACCCGGCGAGGATCTCCTCCCGACGGCGCCCCGTGATCGTCCCAAGGAGCCCGTTTTCCACGAGGGCCATGAGGTAGAAATCCCGGTCGGGATGGGAGAGGTAGGACAAGAGATTCAAGACCGACTTGACGGGGGGTAGAGTGAAGAGCTTGAGCGACTGTTCCGTGACAAAGGGAATCGTGTCGGGGTGTTCGAAGAGCCAGCCGGCGATGGTCTCTATCTCGTCGTTTTTCCGGCCCAGGATGAGGATGTCACGGTCGGGATAAGTCCCGCGGGCCTCTTCGAGTGCCTCGAAGAAGGCCTCCCGGACGAGCGCGGCGGGGTCTTGGTCTTCCTCCGGTTTTGGGAGGAATCTGGCGCGCACGTATCCGCCTTCCTTGTTTTCTTTCACTTTCTGACAGCTGTTGCCGTAGACCTTTTTAAGGTCGTCGAGGTAATCGGCCCGGTCCGTCTTGATGAGGGGCGCGAGGGCCGCCTCGAATTCGCCAGGATCGAAAATCTTGTTGAAGAAGTCGACGAGCTTTTCTTGGGAACGCCAGTTGGTCTCAAGAATATTCGGCGGTTGGCGCGGATCCCCTTCGAGAAAGGACATGGTCCGATAGGCCTCTTCCATGAGACGGTAGTCCCCGCCCCGCCAGCCGTAGATGGCCTGCTTGGTGTCTCCGACGTAGTAGAGGCTCCCCCCCTCCGAGAGGCTGTTTTCCACCAGCGGGGTCATACCTTCCCACTGGCTCCGGGAGGTGTCCTGGAACTCGTCGATGAGGTAGTGGACGTAGCGCTCTCCCAGCCGGCAGAAGGCGGCGGGCACGGATTGGCCGGGTTCCTTACCGAGAAGCGCGTGTATCTCTTCCGGGAGCCGGGACCCATCGAACAAGTTCAGTTCCTGGTAGATCTTGTGTTCCTCCGTCTGGGTCAATGTGTAGGCCTCCAGCGCGCGCCGGAGTTTGTAGATTTCGAGGCGGGTGAAGAATTGGGAGATTTCTTCCCGGATGTTCTCCAAGCGCCGTTCAAGGCCGGGCAGATCCGGGCAGGTCTTTCCCTTTTTCAGCATGGAGGCCAGGGAACGCCCGTCTGCGACCCAGCGTGGAAAGTTTCTTTCCTCGAGACTTGCCATGTGTTGGGCGGGTTTCATGGATCCAGCGTTGAAACAGCCCGTTTTTTCCTGGATCTCCAGGAGATCCGCGTAAAACGACCCTACCCGGTTTCGGAGCGCCGCCCACGCTTCTTTTTCGTCGAAATCCCGGGGGATGTCCCCAACCATCTGATCCAGCCGGATGCCCTTGTCCCGCAACGCCTGGAGGGCCTTTCGAATCATATCCTCCGGGTCGAATCCCTTGGCGTGTTCCGTGGTGAGAAGGTGATCGAGAAACACCCGGAAATGGCCGATGACATTGCCCTCTCCGGCCATGAGGCGATCCAGGGCGAGGGAAAAGAGCTTGCGTGGATCAAAACTCAGTTCGTAGCCCGGGAGCCGGCCGACCTCCACGGCGAAGGCCCTGAGGATGGTGTTCATGAAGGCGTCGATGGTCATCACGTTGAAGTCGCTGAAGTTCTCGATGAGATGGAAGAGCGCGTCCTTCGCCTCCCCGGGAGCGAGGATCAGCCCTTCCGGGTTCTTCCCTTTGAAGGCGCTCTCTTTGAGGATGAGCAGGATGCGTTCCTTCATCTCCGCGGCCGCTTTGTTGGTGAAGGTGATGGCGAGGATGGCGGCGATGCCCTCCGGTTGAACCTCCGACGGAGAGGGGGTGCGGCAGGCGTCGTCCGGGGCGCGCCGTATCCGGTTCCTGGCGGTGGCGAGGATGTCGGTGACGAGCTTGAGGTAGCGGATGGAAAGGTTATAGGTCTTCCCGGAGCCGGCCGAGGCATCGATACGCAGGATTTCGGGACGATTCATGACTGTTTTTTAGCGCGTTCGCGCCGACAGGTCAACGCGGGATAGGATGGGTTGAGAGATGTTTCGCTTTTGACAAATCCGGGAAATGTTTGTAAAAAAGAGATAAATTTTATGCTAAAGGCGATCATGCAGAAGCTTACCACAAGTGTAGAAGACTACATCGAGGCCATCTACGAGCTTACCCGGGAGGGCCGGGGAGCCCGCGTCAAGGATATCGCCGAAAAACTGGGGGTGACGTATCCGAGTATCTCGGGTATCCTGAAAAAGCTCGTGGAGATGGGATTGGTGTCACACGAACGCTATGGTAACGTCCAGTTAACGGCGGAAGGTGAAAAATTAGGGCGGGACATCGCGGAGCGTCACCGGATCCTCTTCGATTTCATGCATGAAATCCTGAAAATCCCTCAAGAGACGGCCCAGGCGGACGCCTGCGGCATGGAACATTCCATGAGTCCGGAGACCCGGGACGCCTTTTTGAGTTTCATCCGCTTCGTCCAGACCTGCCCCAAGGGGGTTCCATCTTGGCTGAAGAACTATTACTATTTCCGCGAGCACGGGGAACGCTCCGAGGCGTGCGAGGAGCCTCACAAGAAACACCGCCGGTAGCGTTGTCACCCGAGGCCGAAGAGGCGCCCCCCCTGGTAGAAGATGAAACTCACGATCCACGCGAGGACCGTGGTATAGCTGGCGCTGAAGATGGTCCATTTCCAGCTGTTGAGTTCCCGTTTGATGACCCCGATGGTGGCGATGCAGGGAAGGTAGATGAGGGAAAAAACCATGAATACGTAAGCCGTCAGCGGTGTCATGTGCTTCCGGAGGTTCTCCATGAGTTTCTGGCTCTCGTTTTTCGCCTCTCCCACCTGGTAGATGACCCCCATGGTGCCCACGACGATCTCCTTGGCCACCAGGCCCGAGATGAGGGCGATGGTATTGCGCCAATCGAATCCCAGGGGGCGCAAAACGGGCGCGACCGTTCGGCCGAGTCTCCCCGCGTAACTCTTCGCGGCCTTCTCGGCCGCCTTCTTCGACAGAAGTTCCTCCACGGCGGCCTCGTGTCTCTCCATCTCTCTACGATACGCCCGAAAGGGTTTCAAGGTTCCGGGATAGCGCTTCTCTATCGCGTGTAAGGCTGTATCACGTTTCTGCGCGACATCCCCCAGGGCGCACTGTTTCTTGAGCCGTTCCGAGCTTTCCTTCCGGTAGGCCGCCAGGACTTTTTCGCAGGCCTGGAAGGGCGGGTAAGCGGCGAGCCGGTCGGGAGAAATTTTTACGAACTGAGCGATCCCGGCGAGGGCGGCCTTGTGACGCGCCGTCTCCTGTTGGAGGAGCCGATCATAATTCATCGAGTAGGACGGATGAGCGGGATAACTGCTCAAAAACCAGATGATCATTGAGCCCGCCAGGATAACCGTGCCGGCCTTCTGCACATACATGGCGCCCCGGTCCCACATGTGGATCATCAGCCCCTTGAAGGTGGGGAGCCGGTAGGGGGGAAGCTCCATGACGAAAGGCGCCGATTCTCCGGGGAAGAGGACGATCCGGAAGATCCTCGCCATGATGATGGCCAGGACGATTCCCAGCAGGTAGAGGGAGAAGACCACGTTTCCCGCGTGCTTCGGGAAGAAGGCCCCCGCGAAGAGGACATAGATGGGAAGCCGCGCGCTGCATGACATGAGGGTTACGACAAGGATGGTGATGACCCGGTCTTTGTTGTTCTCCAGGACCCGCGTGGCCATGACGGCCGGAACGTTGCAACCAAACCCGATGACCATGGGGATGAAAGACTTGCCGTGAAGGCCAAAGAAGTGCATCACCCGGTCGGAGATGAAGGCGGCCCGCGCCATGTAGCCCGTATCCTCCAAAAGGGCGATGATGAGGAAGAGAATCAGGATGTTGGGGAGAAAGACCAGGACGCTTCCCACCCCCCCGATGATGCCGTCCACCACGAGGGACCGAAGCCAGGGGACCGTAATCCACTGGGAAAAGAGGTTGCCCATAAGATTGAAACCGGACTCGATCCAGTGCATGGGGATCTCCCCCAGGGTGAAAGTGAGCTGGAAGGAGCCCCAGATGATGAGGATGAAGAAGGGGATTCCCAGGATGCGGCTGGTGAGGACCTTGTCGATCTGGTCCGTCAGGCTGATGCGATCCTGAATGGTGACCTTAACGGCCTCCTTGAAGGCCCCGCTGGCGAACCCATAGCGCTGGTCGGCGATGAGGGTTTCCGGGTCGTCCCCGAGGATCTTCGTGATCCTCTCGATCTCGCTGTTCAGGGCGGAAAACAGGGCGCTGTCTGCCCCCGCCTCCTTCCGGCATTTCCGTAGGATTTCCTCGTCTTGCTCCAGCAGCTTCAGGGCGAGCCAGCGGGAAGGATACAGGTCAAGAAATGCCCTGGAAAGGTGCTTTTCCAACGCCGTCTCGATGTTTCGGAGGGCCGCCTCGATTTCCTTTCGGTACTTGGGGGTCCGCGGAACGACGGTCACCTCGCCTTCCACGATTTCCCGGATCTTCCGGAGGAGGGTGCCGGTTCCCTCGCCCCGCGAGGCGACCATGGGGATGACGGGCACTCCCAGGAGCTTCTCCAGATAGGGAATCTTTATCCTGAAACCCTTTTTTTCCGCCTCGTCCATCATGTTCAGCACGAGGATCATGGGGACGCCAAGCTCGAGGAGCTGGGTGGTGAGGTAGAGGTTCCGTTCCAAGTTCGTGGCGTCCACGATGTTGATGACGGCGTGGGGCCGTTCCTTGAGGATGAAGTCCCGGGAAACCACCTCTTCCATGGAGTAGGCGGTGAGACTGTAGATACCGGGCAGATCGATGAGGTTGAAGGTGAGGCCCTCGTATTCGACCTTTCCCTCCTTTTTCTCCACCGTGACGCCCGGCCAGTTCCCCACGTGCTGTTTGGCTCCAGTCAGGGCGTTGAACAGGGTGGTCTTCCCGGAGTTGGGGTTGCCGGCGATGCAGAGGGTGTAAGACGTTTTTCCCATTGATATGACGGCGGGGTTAAGAGGTTACCTCGATGAGGACATTCTGGGCTTCTTCCTTGCGGATACTCACATGACACCCCTTGACGAGAATGTCAACGGGGTCGCCCAGGGGGGCCTCTTTCTCCAATTCCACTGGGGTTCCCGAGACGAACCCCATGTCCATGAGCCGCCGCCGAATGGGACCCCGGACCTTCATTTTCCGGATGACGCCCCGCTCGCCGGGGAGAAGTTCGCTGAGGGGCTTGAGATGGTTACCGTCCATTTTCTCTCACGATAATACGGTAAGCGATGCCGCGCCCGAGGGCGAAACGGGATTCTCCCACCTGCACGACGAGCCGTCCCCGGCCAAACGAGGAGAGGAGCCTTACCTTTGTTCCCGGGTAGATGGCCATGTCCATGAGCCGCCGACGCATGCCCTCCCCTCCGTTGATGTGAACGACCTCCACGTCTTTTCCGAAGGGGGCGAAGGGAAGCGGAATTTCATCTGTTTTTCTTCCAACCATGTTTAAGTTAGGAACCTTTAACTTTCTGTGCCTACTAATATAGTTTTTCGATTGGATTTGTCAAGGGGGAATCTCACGGCCGGCGGGAAATCCTATGCCGGTTATGCCGTTTCGGGGCGCGGGAGCTGCGGACGCGCTCAGAAGACGAGGGGCACGAACCCGTTCTTGATATGCTCCGAGATGACCGTGCCCACGTAGACCACGTCGAGGCCCAGGTCGGCCAGTTCCCCTGAGAAGCCTTCCTGGTCGGCGATATACTTGCAGGCGTAAGGGGTGGAATTGAGCGTCACGAGTTCTTTCAGGTATGCCTGGATTTCCGCGTCCTGGAGGGAGAGGCGTTGGCTCGGGCCGAAGACGACCACCTTCACCTGGTCCATCCAGCCGTGCTTGAGGCTGTTGGTGGCATACATTAAACCCGTGATGAGTTTTTCCCGGTCCGAGGACGAAAGAATAATCAAAACCTTGTCTCGCATGACGACTCCTTTGATTGTAATCTTGAACGCGCCTAAGGGCGCGGGGCTCAAGGGCCGGAATTGGGACGAAAGACCCGGATCCTTTCGATGGAAAGGGCCTTCCCCGTCCCGGTATCCACGATGACCTGGGCGCCGGAGATGACGGTGGGGCCCTTGGCCACCTCGAACTTGGTAGGCATCTGGGTCAAAAACCGTTGAAGGACCACGTTTTTCTTCATTCCGATGACCGAGTCGGCTGGGCCCGTCATGCCCAGATCGCTGATGTAGGCCGTTCCGCCGGGAAGGATGGACTCGTCGGCCGTCTGGACGTGGGTATGGGTGCCGACCACGGCGCTGGCTCGACCGTCGAGATACCAGCCCAGGGCGATTTTTTCAGACGTGGCCTCCGCGTGGAAATCGACGAGAACAACTTCGGCGTCGGCATTTTCCAACAGCCGGTCAGCGGTCTTGAAGGGGCACTCCAGGCTCTTCATGAAGACTCGTCCCTCAAGGTTGAGGGTAACTATCTTGAGCCCGTCGCGTTCGTGAACGGCCCAACCCCTGCCCGGAACGGTTTCCGGGTAGTTGGCGGGACGCAGCAGTCGGTCGGAGGCCTCCAGCACGTGGAAGATCTCCTTTTTGTGCCAGATGTGGTTCCCGGAGGTGAGGACGTCGATCCCCATCCCGAGGAGTTCCGCGTGGATCTTGGCCGTCATTCCCATGCCGCCCGCCGCGTTTTCCCCGTTGGCGACGACGAAATCGATCTCGTGTTCCTTTTTCCAGACCGGGAGCCACTGTTTCAGGGCGTTTCGCCCCGGGCGTCCCACGATATCCCCGATGAAAAGGATCTTAAGCTTGGTCGGCTTACTTGGCATAACCGACGGACCTGAGTTCCCGGATGACGGTGACCCTGATCTGCCCCGGGTAGGTCAGTTTCTTTTCAATCTTCTTGGCGATGTCGTTGCAGAGAACCACGGCGCGGTCGTCGTCTATCTCGTCGCTTTTCACCATCACGCGGAGTTCCCGTCCCGCCTGGATGGCGTAGGCCTTCTCCACGCCCTTGAATCCCCGAGCGATATTTTCCAGGTCCTGCAGGCGCCGGACGTAGCTTTCGAAGAGTTCCAGTCGGGCGCCGGGGCGCGCGCCGGAAAGGGCGTCAGCGGCCTGGACCAAGTGGTCGAGAATCGTCTGGGGTTTCTCCTCGTTGTGGTGAGACGCGATGGCGTGAACGATTTCGGGGGATTCCCCGTATCTCCGAGCCAGGTCCGCCCCGATCTTGGCGTGGGAACCCTCCACCTCGTGGTCCACCGCCTTCCCAATGTCATGGAGCAGACCGGCCCTCCGGGCCAGTTTCGTGTCCAGGTCCAGCTCGGAGGCCATGAGCCCGCAGAGGAAGGCCACCTCGATGGCATGCTGATAGACGTTCTGGGCGTAGCTGGAGCGGAACTTAAGGCTTCCGAGAAGGCGAATCAGCTGGGGATGAAGGCCGTGGATGCCCAGGTCGAAGGTGGCTTGTTCCCCCGCTTCCTTGATGGTGGCTTCCACCTCTTCCTCGGAACGGGAGGCTACCTCCTCAATACGGGCCGGGTGGATCCGACCGTCCTTGATGAGCTTTTCCAGGGTCAGGCGGGCGATTTCCCGCCGGATGGGGTTGAACCCGGAGAGGATAACCGCCTCGGGGGTGTCGTCCACGATGAGGTCCACGCCGGTCGCGGCCTCGAGTGCCCGGATGTTCCGTCCCTCCCGCCCGATGATCCGTCCCTTCATGTCATCGCTGGGAAGGTTGACTACCGTGACGGTCTTCTCGCTGACGTATTCGCTGGCAAAGCGACCGATGGCCACGCTGATGATCTCCTTGGCCTTTTTGTCCGCCTCCATTTTGGCCGCCTCTTCGATCTGGCGTATGCGCTTGGCCGCCTCGTGTTTGGCCTCTTCCTCGAGGGATTCCATGAGTATCTTCTTCGCCTGGTCTGAAGTCATGCCGGAGATGGCCTCGAGCCGTTCCCTTTGGAGAAGAACCTGCTGGTGGAGTTCCTTCTCCTTCTCCTCGAGCTGGTGGAGCCGTTCATAGAGCTCATCCTGTTTTTTCGAGATCTTCTCTTCCTTTTCGGAAAGGATCTCGTCGCGCTTGTCAAGGGCGGTTTCTCGCTGGATGAGCGTCCGTTCGAGGGACTGGAGCTCCTTCATCTTCTGTCGGGTTTCTTTTTCCAGCTCGGCTTTGGACTGGTAAAGGGTGTCCTTGGCCTGGATCAGGGCCTCCTTCTTGAGAAGCTCCGCCTTTTTTTCCGCCTCTTCGATAATCTTTTTGGAAAGCTGCTCGGCCGACTTGACCTTCCCCTCGACGACCTTTTTGCGGACAAAAAACCCGACGGCCACGCCCACAGCCGTGAAAAAAAGGGTGATACCGATAATAATAAACAGGCTGAAGTGTTGCATAAGTTATTCCTCCCTTTCCCGATAAGCCCATTTAATAACAGTGTTTTCGGGACAAGAGGAAAAGATAGATCTTGGGAGAATGGAATTTTAGGCGGCCCGGGGTGTTTCCGGCGGTGCTGGCAGGCGGAAGGGTGTTCCCCGATGGTTTTCACCGTGCATAGACAACCCTTTCCCCCTTTCAGAAGAAAGAAATGGGGATGGGTAAAAGTTGATTACCTCAGATATATCCTTTATTATTGTGTAATTCATTTCTATGCAAAGTCAATTCCCCCGCTATTGCCGTGTAGCCGGCAAGTTTGAACCTGCTCTCGCAGGTGGACGGATCGATGCCTGCTTTAGGCTTCCTCTTACGAGGCGTGCACACGGCAGGTAGAGGATCCTTCCGTTTTTTGGCTGTTGGCTCAAAAAATGCCGACTTTCACGAACAACGCAGGGGAACATGTCATTAAACCTGCCTTTCAATCTTGTTCAATAGGGTCTTCGAGCGATTCTCCACAAAATCCACTAACCTCTTGTTCTTCTCCATTTCTTTAAAATACTCGTCCGCGATCCTCATGGCAGCCAGAATCGCGACTTTGAAAGTGGTAACGGTTTTCGTCGTTTCAATGATGTTCTCAATTTGCTCGTTTACGTACGAGGCCACCTTTCGAACATAATCTTCTCCTTCCTCGCTTTTAACCAGGTATTCTTGACCCAGGATATAGACCTTAACGGGTTCTTCTTGTGCCAATGCCATCTTTTCCTATCCAAGATCAATCTGGTTAAGTTGCTCCAGCAATTGGTCGATCTTGTCACGCGCCAACTGTCTGTCTGCCTCTAATTGCCTTACGCGACGCTCCAGGGCGGTCATTTCTTCGTTCTGTCCCTGGGTGTCTTTCCTGAGGGTCTTCATCTCCTCTTTCAAGGTTGCGTAGGCATCAATTAATCGTTCGACCTCCTTTTCTAATCGTTCAAAATTATCCAATTTCATATCTCGCTTTTTTTCATTTGTAACTTTATACAAGTTTCCTGGACAAGTCAAGGACGCCGTTTCGTTTCGGGTGTTGAATCGATGAGTTGAGGCTGTTATATACAGTAGCATGCAGACATGAAAAAGGAGCGCTAAGTGCCCACACCCCTTGCCCACAGCATCGTTTCACTGACTCTTTCGAATGAAAAGCCTAAAAGGACGTCCCGGGTTATGTGGGCGTTTTTCTGGATCTTGCTCGGAAATTTCGCTGATCTTGACTTTCTTCCGGGCATTCTTTTGGGGGAACCAAGCCGCTTTCACCACGGCTTGACCCATAGCCTCCTTTTTACCCTCGTCCTTTCGCTGGCCGCGTACAAGGCGTATCCACGACTGTTCAAGGAAAGGGCCTCATTATGGCCCTTTCTGGCGGTAGCGGGTTCCCATCTTTTCCTTGACTGCCTGACCTACGACACGGCGCCGCCCTTCGGCCTTCCCCTCCTCTGGCCGTTTAGCCACGCCTGTTTTCGTTTTCCGTTTTCCCTTTTTCTGAACGTCAACCGCGCGATGAGTTTCGGTCTCCTTTTCTCATGGCACAACCTGCTGGCCCTTATCCTGGAGGTTATCGTGACTCTACCCTTTCTTTTGTGGGTCTGGGCGGCGCGTCGAAGAAAGGGTTCTTTGCGTTTAACAGGTTCTCGCGTCTCCCAAAGGAACGGGAGCAGGGTGTTGCCCAATTGACTTTTTATGTCGATATGTTAGCATGAAAGTGCGGTGAAACGATGAATTATGCGCCTGAGCCTGATATGATACGCTCCTTCCTTGCCTTGGAAATTTCGGACGACGCAAGGGACTGGATCGAGGATAGAAGCCGGGAGATGAGACGGGAACTCAAGGGGAATATCAGATGGGTCAAGCGGGAAGCCCTTCACATCACGCTTCACTTTTTTGGGGGAATCCCGCGTGGGGCAATTGAGGAAGTGGAAAAGATACTGGAACCCCTGGCGGGGCGGTTCGCCCCGTTTGTGTTGCGAATGCGGGGGATCGGTGCGTTTCCCAATCTTCGAAATCCCCGGGTCTTTTGGGCGGGCGTGGAAGACTTGACGGAAAGGCGGACCCTCAGGGAGTTTTATGAGACCATGCGCGCCACCCTGGAAGGCGGGGGGTTCGCGGTGGAAAAGAGGCCGTTTACCCCCCATGTCACCATAGGAAGAATCAAGAAACTCGTTAAATTCGAGATGGATAGATTCCGAAACCTGCCGCAGGGCCCCGTCTTTGACGTTTCCAGCCTTACATTTTTCAGGAGTGACCTGACGCCGAAAGGCCCCATCTATCAACCCCTCAACCGTTTTTCGTTTGGAGGAAAAGAGGAATGACCGACTCGAAGGAAGTAAAACAGAAGGCCATCAGCCTGGCCATTTCGCAGATCGAGAAACAATTCGGCAAGGGCTCCATCATGCGGCTCGGGGAGGGGGTTTCCCCTCAGGAGATTGCCTCCATTTCCACGGGTTCCCTGGGTCTCGACCTGGCTCTCGGTATTGGAGGGGTCCCGCGGGGAAGGATCGTGGAGATCTACGGCCCGGAGGCCTCTGGAAAGACCACCCTCGCCCTTCACATCGTGGCGGAGGCCCAGAAAGATGGCGGTGTGGCGGCTTTCGTGGACGCGGAGCACGCCCTCGACCTGAATTACGCGCGCAGGCTGGGTGTCAACACGGACGAACTCCTCGTTTCCCAGCCAGATTCGGGGGAACAGGCCCTGGAGATTACGGAAATCCTTGTTCGGAGCGGCGCGGTGGATATCATCGTGGTCGATTCGGTGGCCGCCCTGGTTCCCCGCGCCGAGTTGGAGGGTGATATGGGAGACGCGCATATGGGCCTGCAGGCGCGCCTGATGTCACAGGCCCTTCGGAAGTTGACAGCCATCACGAGCAAGTCGGATACGGTCGTGCTCTTCATTAACCAGATTCGCATGAAGATTGGGGTCATGTTCGGGAATCCCGAGACGACCACCGGCGGAAACGCCTTGAAGTTCTATTCCTCAGTGCGGCTGGACATCCGGAGCATCGGACGGATTAAGAAGGCGGACAAGACCCTTGGCAACCACGTGCGCGTCCGCGTGGTCAAAAACAAACTGGCCCCTCCTTTCCGGGACGCGGAATTCGATATCCTCTACGGGAAAGGAATCTCGAAGGAAGGAGAGGTCCTCGATTTGGCCGTGGATAAGGATATCGTGGAAAAGAGCGGCACCTGGTTTTCTTACGGCGATATACGCCTGGGTCAGGGAAGGGATAACGTAAGGGGTTACCTGGAGGAAAACCCAGAGCTCATGGAGGAGATAAAACGAAAGGTTTTGGAAGCTGAAGGGTTTCTCTCTGAAGGAGGCGAAGGTGGAGATTGATGACATCTTGAGGTTGGCGGTCAAAAAGAACGCCAGTGACGTCCATGTCAAGGTGGGGCTCCCTCCCATATTGCGGATCAATGGTCAACTGAAATCCGTCAGTTCCGTTTCTCCCTTCACGCGGGAGGAAATCGACGCGTTTGCTCAGCGGCTCATGACGGACGGTCATCGGAGAAAACTTGCCGAGCTGCACGATGTGGACATGGGATACGGGGTTCCCGGACTGGGGCGTTTCCGTATCAATATCTTTCAGCAGCGCGGAACGTTAGGAATATCCATCCGGGCGATTCCTTATAACATTCAATCCCTCGCTGAACTCAACCTCCCGCCCATAATTGAGAAGATTGCCATGGAAGCCCGGGGACTCATTCTCGTAACGGGAACGACGGGAAGCGGGAAATCAACGACGCTTGCTTCCATGATCGATATAATCAATTCTAAAAGAAACCTCCACATCATTACCATTGAGGATCCCATCGAGTTTCTGCACAGGGACAAGAAGTGCATCATCGATCAGCGGGAAATCGGCGTGGATACGGAATCATTCGCCACGGCGCTTCGAAGCTCCCTGCGGCAGGATCCGGATGTTATCCTCGTGGGCGAAATGCGGGATTTTGAAACTATTGACATTGCCATGACCGCCGCGGAAACGGGTCATTTGGTTCTCTCGACCTTGCACACGGTGGATGCCACGGAAACTGTTACGCGAATCGTTGCCATGTATCCTCCCTACCAGCAGAAACAAATTCGGCTCCAGCTCGCGTCCATACTCAAGGGAATCATATCCCAGCGTCTGATTCCCATGGCCGACGGAAAGGGGCGGGTCCCCGCCGTGGAGGTTCTGGTCAACACAGGACATATCCAGGAATGCATCATCGACCGGGATAAAACCAAGGAAATCGAAGAGGCGATTGCCAAGGGATATCATACCTACGGCATGCAAACCTTCGACCAGTCTCTGATGGATCTCCTCCAACGCAAGATGATCACCTACGATACGGCTTTGAGGAACAGCTCTAATCCGGATGATTTCGCGTTGCGCGTCAAGGGGATTATGGCCAGCAGTGACACCAAATGGGATGATTTTGAAAAGAAGTCTGAGGGTGAGGAAAATGATATGGAAATTTTCAAACCCTCGTGGGAACGGGGATCCATATGAAGTCGGCGGAGATCAGGAAAACGTTTCTCGAATTTTTTGAGGCACGGGGGCATCACATCGTCAAAAGCTCTCCTCTTATTCCCATGGACGATCCGACCCTCCTCTTTACCAATGCGGGGATGGTCCAGTTCAAATCCGTCTTTACGCAGGAGGAATCACGCCCTTACAAGCGGGCGACCACCTGTCAGAAATGCATGCGGGCGGGAGGTAAACACAACGACCTGGACAACGTGGGGTATACCGCCCGCCACCACACCTTCTTCGAGATGCTGGGCAACTTTTCCTTCGGGGACTACTTTAAGGAAGGGGCCATCACCATGGCCTGGGAGCTCCTCACAGAGGTTTTTAAGCTTCCGAAGGGGCAGCTTTGGATCACCATCTATCAGGACGATGACGAGGCTTACGGCATCTGGAAGGATAAAATCGGGATTCCCCCGGAGCGGATTGTCCGCATGGGGGAGAAAGACAATTTCTGGGCCATGGGAGACACGGGGCCCTGCGGTCCCTGTTCCGAGATCCATATCGACCAGGGTCCGGAGGTGGGGTGCCGTCGCCCGGACTGCAAGATCGGCTGCGACTGCGACCGCTTTCTGGAACTCTGGAACCTCGTCTTTATGCAGTTCAACCGCCTGCCGGATGGGACGATGGTGCCCCTTCCCAATCCAAGCATTGATACGGGCATGGGACTGGAACGGATTTCCGCCATCCTCCAGGGCGTGCGGAGCAACTACGAGACGGACCTCTTTGTTCCCATCATAGAGACCATCGCGGAGATGGCGAAAACCCGCTACGGGGAGAGAGAAAAAGATGACGTGGCCCTGCGCATCATCGCGGATCACAGCCGGGCCTCCGCCTTCCTCATCGCCGACGGGGTGCTGCCGTCCAACGAGGGACGGGGGTACGTTCTCCGGAGGATCATGCGTCGCGCCATGCGCTTCGGATACATGCTGGGGTTTCACGACCCCTTCCTCTACAAGATCGCGGACCAGGTCATCGAGATGATGGGGGAGGCCTATCCCGAGCTCAACTCCCACCGTGAGACCATCGAAAAGCTCGTCTACGGCGAGGAAGACCGGTTCTCCGCCACCCTGAACAACGGCATGAAACTCTTGAATGAAACCCTGGAGGATCTCAAGGAAAAGGGCCAAAAGCAGATTCCCGGTGAGATTATCTTCAGGCTTTACGACACCTACGGGTTTCCCGTGGACCTGGCGGAGGACATCGCCAGGGAAACGGGTCTGACCCTCGACATGGAGGGCTTTCAGTCGCACATGGAGGCGCAGCGGCGGCGGGCCCAGCAGGCATGGAAGGGGTCGGGGGAACGGGAAATCTCCCCCGTTTACCGGAAGATAAACACGGAAACGGGCGGGGTGAAATTCCTCGGCTACGAGACGACTAAGACGAAATCGAAGGTTGTCGCCCTCATCAAGGACGGGAAACAGGTTACCTCCGCCCGGAAGGGCGAGGAGATTGAAGTGGTCACGGAAGAGACTCCATTCTATGGGGAGGCTGGCGGCCAGGTCGGGGATCATGGAGTGATCGAGGGGGACAGTGTCTCCGCCACGGTCACGGACACCCAGAAACCCCTTCCTGATTTTATCGTCCACAGGGCGAAGATCGTCGAGGGAATCCTGAACGTGGGAGACGAGGTGACCCTTCGCGTCGATGAGAAACGACGCAAGGCGATCATGCGCCATCACAGCGTGACCCACCTGATGCACGCGGCGTTGCGGCAGATCCTGGGGGAACACGTGCGCCAGGCCGGTTCCCTCGTCACGGAGACGCGCCTGCGGTTCGACTTCACGCACTTCCAGGCGGTGCGCCCGCGAGAGATCGCGCAGGTTGAGCGTATCGTCAACGAGAAGATCCAGGAGAACCTTCCCCTCATGAAAGAGGAAAAACCCTTCGACGAGGCGGTGGGGGAGGGGGCCCTCGCCTTCTTTGGGGACAAATATGGTGACGTGGTGCGCGTCGTGAAGGTGCCGGGTTACAGCACGGAGCTCTGCGGAGGGACCCACGTGGACCGAACGGGCGATATCGGCGCGTTTTTCGTGGTCGGCGAGGAGAGCGTGGCGGCCGGGGTCCGGCGGATCGAGGCAGTGGCGGGCGAGGCGGCCGTCCTTCACGTCCAGGAACAACGGGGATTGTTGGAGGGTGTGGCCAGCCAGCTGAAGGTTTCCCCGGCGGAGGCCAAAAAACGGGTGGAGACCCTCCAGGAAGAGCTCAAGGCCTACGAGAAAAAACTTCGCGCCTTTGAATCAAAGATGGCCTCATCGAAGGTGTCTGACCTGGTGAACCAAGCCAAGGAAGTCGATGGGATGAAGCTGGTCGCCGCGCAGGTGCCCGGGGCGGACCCGAAGATTCTAAGAACCATGGGGGACGAGATACGCAACAAGCTGGGGGATTGCGTGGTGGTCCTGGGAAGCAAAAACGATTCCAAGGCTCACCTGCTGGTGATGGTTTCGAAGAGCCTGACCGACAAGTTCGACGCGAACGCCATCATCCGGAAACTCGCGCCCGTCATCGATGGACGGGGAGGCGGACGGAGGGACATGGCCAATGCGGGGGGGAAGAAACCGGAAAACCTTGAAAGGGCCATTGCAGCCGCCGAAGCGCTGTTCATCAATCCATGAAGCAAAAAATAGTCCTCGCTTTTTCCGGTGGGAGCGACAGCACGTTTCTCTTGGAGATTATCTACCGTTTCACGAACCGGATATGCCACGCTGTCTTTTTCCAGACGCCGTTCGTTTCACCCGCGACCCTGCAGAAGGTTTACAGGTTTCTTGAGGAAAAGGAGATAAACTATACCATCCTTCCGATCGATCTGCTTGGGATTCCCCTCGTGACCGCCAATGGAATTGACCGCTGTTATCATTGCAAGAAGGCCTTATTCGAGTCTCTTTTGAAGTATTTTGATTTGCCTGGAACTTCGCAAAGATGCATGGAAGGGACGAACCTGTCGGAGGTCCTTTACGGCCACCGGCCTGGGTTAAAGGCCCTCGAAGAATTAGGCATCGAGAGCCCGCTTCGGAAGGCGGGGATAACCGAGGAAGATATCAAGACCTTGAGACGGGAGCATAACATCTCTCCCGGGGTCGATGACATCGGCTGCCTGGCGACGAGAATCCCGACAGGGACGCCCTTGAAACCGAAGCTTCTGAAGGTAGTGGACGCCGCAGAAGATTTCCTCCGCCAAAGGGGGTTTCATCATGTCCGCGTGCGTCACCACGGAGAGACGGCAAGGATTGAAGTGGCTCCCGATGAACTCAATCGTTTTGGGAACGCGAAACTCAGGGAGTCTTTTCTCCATCACCTTGAATCGCTGGGTTTTTCAAGTATGCTTCTCGATTTAAAAGGCTATCAGAAAGGGGTTCCCCCTCAGGGAAAATTTAGACATGGCCAACGCTCCAGGAAGGACAGATAAAATCATGCATATCGTTTTTCATCCCATCGGGGTGATTCATACCCCCTACCATGACAAGGCCCCCTACCAGCCGGTGGAGGCGGACGAGGGGGATTTTTTTATCGAGGTCTTCCCCGAGTACCGGGAAGGGCTCCAAGATCTGGACACGTTCACCTACATCTACCTCCTCTATTTCATCGACCGCCTGAACCGGGAGGTTTCCATGAAGGTGGAACCCGTCTGGGCCGGCGAGATTGAGGTGGGGGTTTTCGCCAGCCGCTCCCCCCTGCGGCCTAACCCCATCGGCCTCAGCGTGGTCAAGGTCCTGAAAGTGGAGGGGAATACTATCACGACGACGGGGCTGGACGTCTTCGACGGCACGCCGCTTCTGGACATCAAGCCCTACATCAAGGATCTCGATTCCAAGAAGGACGCCAACTACGGCTGGGTGGAAAAGACGGGAGACCTTCGGCACCTGGCAATGCACATCCTCGGTATCCCGCATGAGTATTGAAGGTTTCCGTTGCGGAAGATTCTATCACCTTGCTATCGCAAAAGAATCCAGGTAATTATTTGATGAAACCCAACTTATTTCCCCTGTCTTTTCGCCTTTTTCGATAACCCCCTTCGGGTTTCTTTCGGAAAGGAAAGCCCCTTTCGGATGCGCCGTGCCAACGTGTCGAGCCTTTCCTTCTGTTCGTTGTTAAGATGCCGCTTTATCTCTTCCAAGGCTTCCAGAAAAACCCTCTCAAATTGCGGCCGAAGTTTCGCTCTCAAGATTCGAACCCTTGTTACGGCACGTTGAACAAGGGGACGGATAGCCCTTTCCTGGTCGGCGCTTAGAGATAAGGAATGACAGAGCCTATGCATGACAAGCTCCGTGGCAACCTGGCTGTCCCCGCTGATCAGCGCGTTCACTTTCACTCGGATTTTGTGACGGATATACAGCCCGGTTATGGCGGAACCGAAAAGAATTCCGGAAAGGAATATCACGAATAGGCCTGTCACAATCTTCCGTTTGCTCATTTCCAACCTCCAACCTTCATGCCGGCTCAAGGAACAAAGACCGCGAGGGTTGCAATTCCCGCGGGATTCCCAATAACCAGGCGGTCGAGTCCCAGCGATACTCCTCCCGTTAAAATGAAAAACAGCATCAGAGAAAGGGCGCAAGGCAGGCAAACCCCGGCGAATCTGAAGAGAATTGGATTGCCGAACCATCTTTCGAGGAAGGTTTGGTTTGTTGATTCGTTGAGGCGAATATTCCTTATTTCCCGCATGACCTTTTCCCGCCATCCCTCCGGCAATTCTTCGGAAGCGCGGCGCAGATGATATGTTTCGAAAAGAAGGGTTTCAAGATATGCCAGCTTTTCCTTTTCACGCATCGTTTGTCCTCCCTCTCTTTTCATATGAGTGATACAAGCGCATGTCTCAATTTCTTTCGTGATCGATGCGCCCTGATCTTCACGTTGGCTATGGAGATGCCAAGCGCCATGGATGTTTCACGTAGGGAATACCCATCAAAATATAACAAAAGGACGACCATCCGATCCGTCGGGCTTAAATGATCCAAGGCCCAATCGAGAATTTCTCGCAATTCCATCCTTTCACTGTCTCCATTTAATACATTCTTTGCTCCATCGGCGCAGGCGGAGGCAACCCAATGCCTGGCGGATTCGGATAGAGAGCTCATGGGGGTTTCCTGGTTCCGGTATTTCGCTCGCCAGTAATCACAACAAGTTCTCACGGCAATGGTCTTCAACCAAGATTCGAGAGATTCCCCTCCACGGTAGCTCGACAGGGATTTGAAGGCTCTAATGAAAACATCCTGGGTTACCTCCGACATGTGACAATATGGAACCTTGGCCACAACAATCTTCGTCACGGTATCTTGATATTTCTTGAGCAAGATTTCGAACGCATCCGTGTCACCATTAAGAATTCGTTCAATAACGAGGGCATCTTCACCATTCTCTGTCATGGACGCGGGAAATCTCCCCTGAGGGCTATTTGTTCACTGTTGTTGCGGTTGAATGCGAGTAGGTATTTCCTCCCGGTCCCGTCGTGGTCACGTTGCGGTGATAACCGCTGGAAGACACTCCCTGCTGGACATTCCGGGTTGCCGTGTTGCCGGCCGGACCCGAGACCGTTGTGGTGCGGTTCCCTGTTCCCACGCCCGTCGTGGTGCTGCTGTGCGAGTAGGTATTTCCCGCCGGTCCCGTCGTGGTCACGTTGCGATGATAGCCGCTGGAAGACACTCCCTGCTGGACATTTCGGGTTGCCGTGTTGCCGGCCGGACCCGAGACCGTTGTGGTGCGGTTCCCTGTTCCCACGCCTGTCGTGGTGCTGCTGTGCGAGTAGGTATTTCCCGCCGGTCCCGTCGTGGTCACGTTGCGATGATAGCCGCTGGAGGTCATCCCGCTTTGGACTGAACGCGTGGCGCTCCTGCCTCTTGGACCTGTAAAGGTTGTAAACCTACCTCGCGCCAAAGCGCTATTGGGGCTTAAAAATATACCCACCACCACTACCAGGATAACGCTCATGAGTGACTTCTCCATTGTCTTCTCCTTTCCCGTGGCACGAAGGCCATGGACGGGTGGCGGGGCAAGGCCAAACCCGATTGCCCCGCCGGTTGCGTTGATTATTGTTGCGCGTATAATTGCACCCATTCGTTCACAAGGGCCCTGCGAGATTGCATCTTACACGCGACGGCCTTGTTTATTCTTTCCCTCCCCTCCCTGAGAATGCGGCACTGGTTTGGCGTTAGGATCTTGTCGATTTCTCTAAAAACCTTCACGGTCAGGAGGAGGATCCTTTCTCCTGAAGACGCCAATTTTTCATAGGCGGATTTAACGGCTTTCTGATTGGCGTTTTCTGTCCAGATGGCATCTTTAAGGTTTTTTCGATCATTTTTAAAGGTGGTGATGGCGGCTTCAAACTCAGATTTATGCCTTTTCAAAATTGTGGCAATGGCGTGTTTCTGCGCGTCGTTTACCTTCATTTTCGCGAAGGTTCGAAGCAATTCCATGCGGGGCTGGCATGGCCCAAAGTCGTAGTGCGCGGCCAGCGCTGTTCCCGTGAGGATGAGCCCGATGACGAATGTGATTATCAGTTTTCTTTTCATAATCTCCTCCTTTTTTGTGGTTTCGTATATTAAATCGTCGAGGAGCTAGAAAAGGTTACATTTTATGAAAAATAATTTTTCAGACGGGCTAACGCATGACTATTTTCGAAGGCTTTTGAAAAAATCTCTCATCAACGCCGTCGCTTCCTCCCCGAGCACGCCTCCGGTGACCCGGACCTGGTGGTTCAACCGCGGGTCGCCGCACAGGGAAAAGAGGGAATGCACCGCCCCCATCTTTGGGTCCGCACAGCCGTAAACCAGACGATCGACGCGGGACAGGAGCATGGCTCCCGCGCACTGAATACATGGTTCCACGGTGCAGAAAAGGGCGCAGCCGGCTAGGCGCCAGTCTCCCAGCCTCTCCGCCGCGCGGCGCAGGGCGACCAGCTCGGCGTGCGCCGTTGGGTCGTTCAGACTCCGCGTGAGGTTGTGAGCCATGGAGAGAATCTTTCCTTCACGGACGACGATGGCCCCCACCGGCACCTCTCCGTAGAGACGGGCCTTGCGGGCCATCTTCAGGGCCACCCGCATGAAACCGGTATCATCCACGCGCGGAGTCCTTTGGATAGATGACACGGGCGAGGTAGAGCCCCTGGGGCGGGGCGAGGGTTCCCATGAGACGACGATCCCCCGTTTCGAGGAGCCGCCCCATCAACGAGGAGTCGGATTTCCCCGTTCCGATCTCCAAAAGGGTCCCCACGATTCCCCGAACCATCTTTCTCAGGAAGGCGTCCGCCACAACGAGGTAACAAAGGAGAGAGGATGTCACCGGGAACACCTCGGAGACAAAGACCACCCGCGTGGGTCGGGTGCGCCCTCCGCCCGTGGCGCGAAAGGCGGAAAAATCGTGCCTTCCCACAAGGACGGATGCCGCCAGGTTCATCCGTTCAATATCCAGGGACCGGGGAACCTGGAGACTGGCGTTTCTGAAGAAGGGGGAGGGGGCCGTTCCATGGCGGATAAGATAGGCGTAGGCGCGCTTTACGGCATCGTATCGGGCGTGGAAGTTTCCAGGGACGATCGCGACGTCCCGCACGCGGATATCTTCGGGGAGATGCCCCTCCAAGGCGCGGTAGAGGGCATCCGGCGGAATGGCGGTCGCCAGGTCCACATGGGCCACCTGTCCCAGGGCGTGCACCCCCGCGTCGGTCCGGCCGCTTCCCACGACCTCTACCCGCTGGCCAAAAAGGTGGGAAAATACCGATTCCAAGGTTTCCTGGACAGTCTTCCCGTCGGGCTGACGCTGCCATCCCCGGTAGCCGGTTCCGTCGTAGGCGATGACCAGCTTATATCTGGACATGTTCCCTGACTTCCCTCCGGATTCGATTGACGAGACGGTGGGCGTGTCGCGTCGGCTCGGGCAGGCGATATCTCGGGCAGCACGACAGGACGATAAACGCGGCCGTGTCCAGGTCAATGAGGTGTCCGGGAGAGACGAAAACCGGCTTGACCCCGTCCCGCGTCCGGACGACCCGCCCTACCTCTCTTTCCTGAAATACCAGGGGAACCATGGCCCCTTTTACGCGGGGAACCTCCCCGTGCCGGCCCACCAGGAGAGACTTGGCGCACCCGATGGTCGGCAGGCCCAGAAAGAGCCCCACGTGGGAGGCCAGGCCCAGTCCCCTCGGATGGGCGATTCCCTGGCCGTCCAGGATAAGAACATCCGGCCGTGTTTCTATCTTTTCAAAGGCCTCGATGACGGCGGGGGCCTCGCGGAAACTGAGATACCCGGGGACGTAGGGGAAGGTCGCGCGACACGTCACCCAGGCCTCTTCCACAACCTCCAGCTCCGGAAACGCAAGGACCACGATCCCCGCGTGCAAAACGGGGGAAAAGCGGTCGAAGGAGACGTCCGCCCCCGCGACACGCCGAATGGTCTTCCCCGGAAAGACGAGCCGCACCCGCTCCGCTAATCGGACCTGGATATCCTTGGCCTCCTTGAACGTGAGATCCCACGGGTGGAGCGGTTCCGGAATTTTCATTGTGAATCCGAGGCGGGGGAAAGGGTCCCCATGGACAAGGGGGCAAATCCCTTGCGCGTGACCCGCAGGATGAGGACATCACGGACGGCCTCGCCTGATTCGTCGAAATACCGCAGGCCCGAAACGCCCTGGTATCCCGTGTCCTCCCTCAGCTTCACTTCCAGAGCGGCCGTGTCGGCGATGAAAAATTGTTTGTTTACGTTCACGACAATCTCGACGGCGTCATAGGCCTGGGCGGCCAGGATTTCAGGGACCTCGTCGAACGCCGCCTTGAAGTCGTCCACAAATGTCTTGACGGCCGCGGTGGGGGCTTGAGGAGAAAAACCGTCGGGAAACACGGCGCCGCGGACGAAGCGTTTGCCTTCCCGGATGAGGACCGGGTTGTTCCAGGTATTGACCCCCGCGAGCGTGACTCCCTCCACGTCGTAAAACGCCAATTGCGGGGCGATGAGCACCACCCGTTTATAGGTATCCGGAATAAAGACCACGTCGAAGTCGACGACCGGTTCGAACTTCCCGTTTTCCTCCGAGGGGGTTTCCCCCTTCTCCCATCTCTCCTTCGAGTAATAAAGACCGATGAGCTTTTTGATGGGGACGGCGAAATCGGTATCCGTGGGCTGATACGATTCCACGCCCCGGATCTCACCCCCTTCGTTTGTGTACGCCTCCCAGAAACGTTTCATGTAACGCCGGCCGAAAGGTATGGCGGGATAGAGAATGGCGGCCCGCCGCGCGCCCAGCCCGTCGATGAGGTAACGAGCGAGGGCGCGCACCTGCTGTTCGGGCGTGAGGCAGTTGCGGAAGACGTAGGGACCCAGTTGGGGAATCCCCTCCGCCTGCGACAGGCTGATAAGCGGCACGGGGTTTTCCGTGATGGCCCGGGCCGCCGCTCGCGTCGTGTCGAGAAACATGGGCCCCACGATGGCTTGCACGCGCTCTTTTTCCACCAGCTCGCGGGCCATCTTGGCGGCCGTTTCCGGCTGTCCTTCCGTATCCCTTACGAGAAGGGTGATATCGAGTTCCTCCGGCCGTTGCTGGAAGGCCTTTCCCGCCACCAGGGCGCCCTTGAGAGCGCGAAGCCCGAAGGGGGCCCGCTTTCCCGTCAGGGGAAGGAGGCAGCCGATTTTCACCTTCTTGATGACGGCCCGTTTCAGCCGGGCAAGGAGCGCCTCCGCCCTCTCTTTCAGAGTACCGGTCAACTGTTCGAGGAAGGCGGGGGTGAGGAGGGCTTCCGCGTCCCGGAACTCTTTCCGGTTCGTCAGGATTTCCGCGAGGCGAACCCTCGCGGCGCGTCCCGTGATGTCCTTGGGGAATCTTTGAGAGAGGGTTTCCAAAACCTCGATTTCCCCGATCGAAGAAACAGCCTTCACGATATAGGAGTCGAGGACGGCACGCTCCGTGGGGTTTTCGGTCCTCTCGCGAGCGGTCAGATACGCCTCGATGCCGCAGGACACCTGTTTCTCCATCAGGCAGAGATGCCCCTTCAACGTCATGGCGCGGACGTAGATGGGAGATGGAATCGCGAACGAGAGGAGTTTTTCGAGCTTTTTCCTCGCGCGGGCGAAATCCTTCAACCGGTACCAGCAGTAGGCCTCCCCATAGAGGGCCTTCAGGAAGGTGTTGCTCCCGGGGAATTGCGTTTCTATCTTTCTGAAATACCTCAAGGCTTCGTAGGGGTTTTCAAGTTTCAGATAGATCTGACCCATGAAGAAAAGAGCATCATCCGTTAAATCGCTCGCGGGATTCATTTTGATGAAGCGATCCAGTTTCTCCAACGCCGCCGTCATATTTCCCTGCTCGAAGGCGCTTCTCCCTGCCTCGAAAAGATACGGTTCCCTTGGGGGAGCGTAGGTAACCTGGGGTGGAGGCGGCTGGATTGGGGCCTTCTGTTTCCATACGGCCGGGGCGCAGGAAAGCACCAGAAAAAAAACAGATGCCAACAAGAGATACAAGCGTCTCACGGCGTTCGTCGGAAGGGCGTTTTGGGAAAACGGGAAATCTTCTTGATGATTTCGTTGGCGATACGCGCGTCGTTCAGCATGAGCGACATCTCCTGGTTATACTTCATCGCGCTGTGGGTCAGGTTGTGGCTTCCGAGGAAAACCACGTGGTGGTCGATAACCACCGCCTTGATGTGGAGTTTCCGGTCCAGGCGGTCCCAGAAGACCTTGGCACCCGCGTCGGCGAGCCGCCGGCCCGTTTTGGCGTTTTCCACGTTGATGAAACTCTCGGGATCGTCGTTGTGCTCCATGAGAACAGTGATATCCACTCCCCGCTTTGCTGCGCTTAAAAGGGCGTTCAAGATACCCGTGGCGCGGTTGGTGGGGTATCGGCTGGTCTTGAAGAGATAGATAGCCAGGAAAATAGAATGCCGGGCGTTATCGATGGCGTCCCTCAAAGCATAGAAATATTCGCCGCCCGTGAGAAGATGAATCTTGCATGTGTCGCATCCCCCCCGGGGAGCGACGAGAAAGACGCCCATCAGGAGGATAAGGATCCAACCCGTCAGGCGTCCTTTGCGTGATTTCCGTTTCATGGATTCTCGACGATATAGATACCCGGAAGATCGCGGTAATACTCCGCGTAGTCGACCCCGTAACCCACCACGAACCCGTCATCGAAAGAAAAACCGATGTAATCCACGGGAACCTCCACCTCCCGCCGGGCGCGTTTGTCCATCAGGGCGCATATCTTTACCGACTTGGGTTCGTGCAGCTTGAGGCGGTTGACGAGGAATTCGAGCGTGAACCCCGTATCTACGATGTCCTCCACGATGAGGACATGGCAATCCTTGAACGGAAGCTCCACGTCCTTGGTGATCTTCACCTCGCCCGAGGTGCTTGTCGAACTGCCGTAACTGGCAAGCCGGATGAAGTCCACCCGCACGGGGCAGTCGATATGACGGATGAGATCCGCGGTGAACATGAAGGCCCCTTTCAGGATGCAGCAGACGTAGATAGGCTCTTCCTTGTAATCCTCGGTGATTTGCCTGCCCAGTTCCGCGACCCTCTTGGCGATCTCCTCCTCGCTGAAGAGGAGCCTCAGCTCGTGCATCGCCGCCTTCACAGGTTCGCGGCCTCCAGGACCGCGACATGGATGGGATGGGGTAGACTGTCTTTTGACAGGGAAATCTCGGGTGTGCCGACCCTCTCGACCGACGATTTTCCTTCCAGGAATTCCGCCACGTCCGCGATGGGAAACCCGCAAGCCGGGGTCTTGAAGTGCATGGGAATAAGAACCTTCGGCTTCAAGAGGTTCATGACCTCGGTGGCCTCCCCCGGGTCGAGCGTGAAGACCCCCCCGATGGGCAACAGGAGGACATCGATGGACCCCAGGGCCTCGGCGTCGGCCGCCTTCAGCACGTGTCCCAGATCCCCCGCGTGACAGACCGTCACCCCGTCCACGGTGAAAACAAACATGGTATTCTCGCCCCGCTCCGCCCCTTCAGATGGGTCATGGAACGTGGCGTATCCTTTGAAGGAAATACCCCCCGCTTCATGGCTTCCCGGTCCCTTGACCACGGCCGGATTCCCCTTGATCCCCTGCACGTAGTTGTGATCCGCGTGGTCGTGGGAAACCGTCACGATATCCGCCGCGTCCTCGATGGGTTTGTAGGCGATGCCGCCGTCGTAGGCCCCAGGTTCATACGGGTCCGTGATAATCTTGACGCCGTCGTCGGACGTGATGAGAAACGAGGCGTGACCATACCACTTGATCTTCATAATCCACCCCCTGTCATTATTTGCGAGATGGTTATTTCATACCCCTTGCCCGGGGATTTGTCAATTTGAGGGTCGGCCGTGATTCGTTTTTGTTATCCCGTGTGCTATGATTACGATGACATGGGGAAACAAGAAAACAGGGATGATATCAAGGTTATCTGCCAGAACAAGAAGGCGCGGCACGACTACGAGATCATCGAGACCATAGAGGCGGGGATCGCCCTGAGGGGGACGGAGGTAAAATCCCTCCGGATGGGAAAGGCCAACCTCAAGGACAGCTACGCGCGCATCAAAAACGGTGAGGTCTTTCTCATCGGCACGCATATCAGCCCCTATCCCTTCGCCAACTACAACAACCATGCTCCCCTAAGGGACCGAAAGCTCCTCCTCAAAAGGCAAGAGATTCGGAAACTCCTTGGAAAAATTAAGGAAAAGGGCTTGACCCTCGTCCCGTTGCGCTTATATTTTAAACGTGGTAAGGTAAAAGTGGAATTGGCCCTCGCCAAGGGCAAAAGGCTTTTTGACAAGCGGGAAACGCTCCGTCGCAAGACCATGGAGCGTGAGGCACAGCGTGCTCTCCTGGGGGCGAAAAGGGCTCGACGGGAGTAGTTGAGGCATGGGTCGCATGTCGGGGTCTGCCAGCCCGTAATCTGGTGGAAATAAACACAAATGCGAACGATTTTGAGTACGCTCTGGCGGCTTAGTTGACCGCCACGTCTCCCAGGGTGTCTACCTGTCACACCCTGACGAGGCGTCATCGAGACAGGTTGCTCCGTTTTCCGCTGCCTGACGGAAAGCGGCTAAGATTTTCAGGCTATACCGATCAAGGTGCCTGCCGACCGGCAATTGATCGGTGAATAGAGTAGGACGGATAAGCATGTAGACGCTCATGCCGAAGACTCTCGGACGCGGGTTCGATTCCCGCCGCCTCCACCATTTGAAAAAAGACAACCCGTCTCTCCGCAGGTCTTCTCCGGGACGACGGGTTTTCTATTTCCCCTTATTTTCAAAGGGTTTGCGCCCGTTTCACATCTTTTCAGACCCACTGCCCATCCGACTGGTTTTTCAGCCGTTCCCGGCACGCGCCAACGCGGCGGAAACACTCATCATCACTCGTCAATACCTCTGTATCTCAACCACTTGAATCCTTTCAGACGATCCAGAGCGGAATAGATCGCCTCAATTCCCGATCGCCATTAATACTTCTCGCGAAAGATCTCGATCTTCTTCTCCGCGCGGCGCGTGGCCTATCGGGACTTATTCTCGTTGTGCCGAGGCAGTATCTGCTATAATTTCAAAAGGTTACTTTGTGGTGGTTTTTATGGGATATCCAGGTTGGCACAGCGAAGAGGCATTTGAGGATTTCTGCGAGACCGGTTTCGCCTATTAGGAAGGGTGACGAGGAAAAACCCTTTGGAATCTTTCCGCGTTTCCTTGAGAACGATTTTGAAACGGTGAAGTTTAAGACTGCGCAGGTCGTCTTCCCCCTGTACCAGAAGGTATGCATCGCGGTGGAAGGTGAGAAATTCCCTCGCGGAGAGCGGGGTTTGCAAACAGGGAAAGGGAGGAGAATCCTCCAGGTAATAATAGAGGACACTTCGGTCCGCTGAACGGAAGACACCGAGTTTCTTGCCCTTCGTGAGAATATTGACCTTCTGGCAGAACGTCTTGAAAGAGGTCCTTTTTTTAGTTGTTGGAACGATGACGGCAAAAAAGATGCTTTGCATCAGGAAAAATCCTGAAAAAATAATGGCGAAAGAACTTGAAAATCTTTGTTTCCAAGTTGTTGCCAGGCTAACGCCCGCGAGAAAGAAACAAAGGGCGACGAGATACAGGTAGGGATAGGTTTCGCGGGGAATGTGGGGTGTAAACAGGCGGGGGAAAAAGAGAAGCAACCCCATCAAGACGATCCCGCCCGCCGTGGAGACGAGGCCAGGGAGAAGCCAGAGAAGCGATTCGGCCCGCGAGTGGGTGCTGGAAGAGAGGGTTCGCGAGATGGCGGCGCCGAGGAGGGCGCTGAAAGGCGCGATAACGGGGAGAATGTAGTATCCTCGCTTTGAGCCCGAAAGGGTGAAGAACGTGAAGAGGGCCGCGAACCAGAGGAAGAAGAAGAAGGTTCCCTCGTCACGCCGGATACCGTTTTTCCACAGAGTCCAAGCCAGGAAGGGGAGGAAGAGGATCCAGGGGGAAAGGGTGATGAAGATGTAATAAAAGTAGTAGAAGAAGGGGGCCGTGTGATCGAAGGGGTGAAAGAAGCGGACAATGTTTTCCTTGAACAGCAGGTAGAAGGACATCTCCGAATGGGTGGTCCCATAGTCCAGGAGGAAGGGGATGAGAAAAAGAACCAGGCCCGCCGTGAAGGCGGAGACGAGATGGCGGAGGAACCTTTTATTCAGGAAGATGCGGCGGTTTCTTGCCAGGAGGTAGAGAAATACGCCCAGGGAGGGCAGAACGAACCCGAGCAGCCCCTTCATGAGGCTTGTGACACCCGCGATGATGAAGAAGGGATAGAGCCAGGTTCCCCTTTCGGGATCGTCCCTGTTTTTCGCGAAAAGGGTGATACAGGCGAGCGTGCCCCCGAGGGTCAGGGCGTCCGCGTTAGCGGTTCGGCTCCAGCGGAGGAGAGGAAAGGTAGTCATAAAAACGAGGGCGGAAAGAAAGGCCGGTTTCGGTCCCCAGAAGGCCCGCGCGATGAAGTAGAGGAGCAGGATACTGAAGAGCGTGGCAGCCGCCGAGGGCAAGCGCGTGCTCCATTCCGTCACGCGGCGCCCTGGAAGACTTGCCAAGACGATGAGCCAGTAGGAACCGACCGGCTTGTCCCGGTAGGGAACCGCGTTGATCCTCGGGACGATCCAGTCACGGGTTGCCAGCATCTCCTTGGCGACCTCTCCCCAGCGGCCTTCGGAACCGCCCAGGGGCCTGCTTCCCAGATTGTAGAAGAGCAAGGCGCTTCCCAGGGTGATCAAGATGGTCAGGTGTATTAACGGGATCGGGAATCTTTTCGCACGCGATGCCATCTATTCGTTGTCTCCTGATACGCCGAAGCGAGGGGGAAACCCCTTCCGCTCTCTTCTCTTTCCCTTCCTGTCTCGCACGTGTCTCATGGCAAAAGACTGCCGGGAGGTGAGGCGGGCGTGACGGAAATCGAATCTTGCCGAATTCATGGGGTGGAACTCGAGACCCACCCCGCCCGTCCGGGGAGTGTGATGCGGGTGAGCCGGCGGGTGGGAATTCTCTCTTTTTCCGTCAGAAGGGTTTCGGCGATGTTGCCTAAGGGGACGATTTCATAAGGCCCCTTTTTTATTTCTTTAAGGAGCCGTGTCAGGAAACGCGCGTAGGGTCCGCCCTCCACCTCGGCGTGAAGCGCGAGGACGGGAAAGGGGGCCTTCCCGGCGGCATCGAGGATCCGGGAGACCCAATCCCTCTCTCGGGTGATTCCAAGGGTCAGGAGCTCCTCCAGGCAGGGACCGGTGGTAGGGATCTGGAGGGGAGAGCGCGTGCCGTTTTTCGACCGGAGGAAGCAGGGAGGGCCGTCGCGGAGGTCGCTGGCATATTCGATTCCCATGACCGTTTCCGTGGCGATGACGGTGTCCGTGATTTTCCAGGAAGGGGCCGCCACGGCCCGGGCGGGATGAGAAAGAATCCCGCGGTAGGCGGTTATCGCTTTCAGGAATTGGTCCTTTATCGCATCGAATGACAGGGCTTCGATGTGGTCCTGCCAGAAACGGTGATCCCACGCGTGGATCTCGCATTCGTGTCCCTCCGCCTCGATTTGCCGGACCAGGTTAGGGAACTTCGTGGCGATGGGGCGCGCGGGCAGCAGGGTTCCCGACAGAACAGTCCGGAGTCCGTAAAGGCTCGGGGCGCGGGTCTTGAGCATCTTTTTGAAGAAGCCTTTTTCTCTGAAAAGGTTATAAACGGCCTTGCCGGCGTTGTCCGGCCCGAAAGAGAGGAAAAAGGTTGCCCGGACCCCTTCACGGCGGAAGATTTCAAGCAGGCGGGGAACCCCGTCCCGCATCCCGTCGTGGGTGTCAACGTCAACCTTGAGGGCGAGGAGGCGCTTTTCTGACACGATTAGTTAAAGGCTTCCAAGTTCTTCCGCGGCCCGGTGGTTACTGATGCCGCTGTAAAACTGGATGGTTTTTCTCAAGGCCTCGTCGATGTCGGTTTTTGGCTCCCACTTCAGAAGTTCCCTGGCCCGGGTGATGTCCGGAACGCGGTGCTGCATGTCGTCGTATTCCTTCCCGTAGTATGCCTCCGCCGGGATCTCCTCGATTCGTGCCCTTTCCGCCTTATCCCGAAGCGGCGGGAACTCCCGGAGGATCGTAATCATCCGCTCGGCCAGCTCCCGGATGGAAAGGTCGTTGGCGGGATTGCCCAGGTTGAATATCTGCCCGTCACAGGTCCCGTTCTCGTTGGCTATGATCTTCATGAGGGCGTCGATACCGTCGTCGATAAAGGTAAAACTCCGGCGCTGTTTTCCCCCATTGACGAGGCGGATGGGTTCCTCCCGGAGGAGGTGACCTAAAAACTGTGTGACCACGCGGGAGCTTCCTTCCTTAGGGGCATCGATCCGGTCCAGCCCGGGCCCGATCCAGTTGAAGGGACGAATCAATGTAAACGACAGCCCCCTGTCCCGCCCGTAGGCCCAGATGACTCGGTCGAGGAGCTGTTTCGCGCAGGCGTAGATCCAGCGTTGTTTTTGGATGGGGCCGTAAACGAGGGGGCTCGTGGATTCCGAGAAACGCGCGTCCGGGCACATTCCGTAAACCTCAGAGGTGGAAGGGAAGATGACACGGGTGGCGTATTTCACGCACTGGCGGATGACACGTAGGTTTTCCTCGAAATCGAGCTCAAAGACGGTGAGAGGGTCCTTCATGTAAGTGGCCGGGGTGGCGATGGCCACCAGGGGCAGGCAGACATCGCATTTTTTGATATGGTATTCAATCCATTCCCGGTTGATGGCGATATCCCCTTCCAGGAAGTGAAAGCGGGGATGCTCGAGCAGGGTTCCCAGTTTGTCGCTGGAAAGGTCCATGCCGTAGAGTTCCCACTCGGTCCCGTCGAGGATTCTTCGGGTCAGGTTGCTTCCAATGAATCCGTTTACACCCAGGATGAGAATTTTCATGTGAGGCTCCCGTTCTTTTGATGGGATTCATGGGACAGCAGATTTTCCCTGTTCCCCCGGCAGGTTTCCCTGATGACGTAACTGGGATGCCCGCGGACCTCCTTGAAGATGCGTCCGATATATTCCCCCAGCAGTCCGAAGGCGATGAACTGTCCCCCAATTAGGATAAATAAGATGGCGAACAGGGTGAAGATGCCCTGGGCGGCCCACGCGGGGCCCAGGATAATCCGGAGAAGAATCAGGAGTAACCCAAAGGAGATGCCCAGGATGGCGATGATGGACCCCGTGAAGAAAAGGAAACGCAGGGGGGCGAGAGAAAGGCTCGTCATCAGGTCCAGTTGCAGGCTGAGAAGTTTCATGAAGGAATACTTGGATTCCCCTGCCGTTCTCGGGGCGTGGGAGACGGGGATCTCCACCGGGTCCTTGGCGAAAAGCGTGGCGAGGGCCGGAATAAAGATTCGGTAGTCTTTCTGCCGGGCGAGCTGCTTGGCGATGTCCCGCGTGTAGCCCCGGAGCATACAGCCAAAATCCTGGATAGAGACACCGGAAATCTTGCGGGTCATCCGGTTGACCAAGTCGGAGGCGAAGCGCCGGAAGAAGGGGTCCTGCCGTCCCTCTCGGTAGGTTCCCACCAGGTCGTGTCCCGCTTCGAAGGCGGCGACCAGTTTGGGGATTTCCTCCGGGGGATTTTGGAGATCCGCGTCCATGGTGATGATCCATTCCCCCGCGGCATGTTCAAAACCTGCCATCACGGCGGCGTGCTGGCCGAAGTTACGGGCGAAGGCGAGGATGACGAGCTCCGGGTGGGACTCCTGGTGTTGCCTCAGGGTGGAAAACGTTTCATCCGTGGAGCCGTCATCGATGCAGATGACCTCGAAAGAGATTTTCAGGGCGTTAAGAATGGGAAAGAGCCGGCGGAAAAGCGGGGCGATATTGACGGCCTCGTTTTTCATTGGGATGACGACGGAGAGTTTTGGGTTACCTTTTTCATTCATGGGTTTTCTTTATATCCATATTTTCCGTTTATGACAACCGTTAGTGGGACGAAAAGCCGCTTAGGTTTCTTCCCCGTTTTTTGGGGCCTTCTTGGGCGCTCGCGGTCCCGGTGGAATCGAAGGGAGATTTTTCGGGGTCTGGGCCAGGCGGTAGAGCCGGACCTTGAAGCGGCGGGAATAGTCCTGCCCGGTCAGAAAAGTCAGGTGAGCCCTCAAGTCCGCGGGGAGGGTTTCGGCCTCTCTCGCGGGAATAACCAGCAGACCCCCGGGATGTTTCCGGAGAAAATCCTTGATATCTCCGGGCGTATCCAGGAGCGTGATATACTTTCCGGTATAGAATGGGATCATGCCGCGCGTGAGTTCACTGAGATGAAACCCTCCCAGGGGTGGGTCTCCCTTGAGAAAGGGCTGGATCTTGTCGGGGAAACGGCGGATGCTTTTGACGGGATCCATGACGCGGACCGCTCCCTCGTGGTAGGTAAAAAGAAGAAGAAGGACCGTGGCGAAAATGACGGCGCAGGAGGGGGCGGTCCGAGACTTGACGGAGCGGAGGAAGCGGCTGGCGAGGAAGAGAAAAGTAATGAGACCTAGAGGAACGATAAGGACCAGCAGGGGCGTTAGCCGGCGAATCACCGGCGTCATCTGGTAGTCTTTAGGTCCCAGGCCCGTAAAGACAATCATGACGGCGCCAACGGCAAGAGCCAGAGGGACAAGGGAGAAAACGCCCAGGATCCCGTTCAGGGTCCAGCATTCGAGGGAAGTGAACTCCCCCCGCTTCGGGCCGCAGGCGTGGGCGAACCAGCCGCCAATAACGACGGCGAGCATGGGATAGATGGGGACGAGGTAGAGTCCGCGCTTGGTGGCGGGAAGGCTCAGGAGGAGGAATCCGCCGGAAAACAGCAGGAGCGCCGTCGCAAGCCCCTTTTTCACGGGCTGTTCGAAGTTTCCCGGGGGATGGAAAAGAAAGGCAAGCGCGGCGGGAAGCGCGGCGATCCAGGGAAGAAAGTCCGAGGGAAGCTTTTTGAAATAGTAGAAAAAACTGTGCCGGTGTCCCCCCACGTAGTGGTTGACGGCACCTGGCAGGATCCGGCCGAGGGTATTCTGCAGGAGGTATTCCCGGATGGAATGCCAGCCGCCCGTCTGGTAAAGGCCGATAATCCAGGGTGTCACGATGAGGATAAAAATCAGGGTACCGACACCGGTCATGGGCAAAACCCGCCGCAACTCCTTGAAATCCCGGTAGAGAAGGAGGACGAGGAGGGGAGGCGCCACGATCAACCCGGGGCCCACCAGCCCCTTGGAGAGAAAGGCCAGTCCCGAAGTCACGGCCATCAGTTCGTATCCCATCCACTTGCCCCTTGGGGTGCTCGCGGTATACCCGGCGAAAAAGCCGTAGTATCCCATGGTTACGAAGAAGATGAGGGCGTTGTCCACGAGGCAGCGGTGCGTGATGATAGAAAATTCCGTCAGGGTGGCAAGAATAAGGGCGGCAAACATCCCCGTTTTTTCTCCTCCCACCCGTTTCCCGATAAGATAGGTAAAAAGAAGGGTCAGAAAGCCGAACAGGGCGGAGGGGAGACGGGCGCTTCCGTCCGAGACGCCGAAAAGCTCATAGGATGCGCTCATGACCCACCAATAGAGGGGAGGCTTTTCCAGGAAGGGTTCCCGGTTTAGGGTTGGCAGGACGAACTGGCGGTTCAGCCACATTTCCCGCCCGATCTCCGCCACTCGAGGCTCGTCCGGTTTCCACAAGTGACGGGATAATATCCCCGAAAGCGATATCAGGATTAGAAGGAGAACAAAAAGAACCTTGACAGCCGTCTTGCTATTTATCATCTCGGTGATTTCCATCTCGTCTTACATACCATAAATGGCTTGCGGTTCAATTTCAATAAATACTCCCATTTTTGCCTGTTTCCATTCCATTAAACGATTTTTAGCATAAAAAAATGACCGAGAGATGATGGAAAGATTACCAATTCTTAATTTGAGGCAGCCGTGGAAGATACTTTTTTAAGAATTTCTTTTTGTATTCAGCATACCTCCTCTTCTTCTTTTTTCTTGCTTCCTTCAATAGGGATTGAAATACATCTGCTCGTCCGTCTCTTGAATCCTTCCTTCAAAGAGCGTAAGATGACACGTTATCATTCTTAGTGGAGGGGAAAATGCCGGACGAAAAACAATATATCATCGACGACATGACTATCAAGGAGTCGTGGCGGCTCTTCAAGATCATGGCGGAGTTCGTGGACGGCTTCGAGAAGCTGGGCGACTATTTTCCGGCCATCGCCATCTTTGGGTCCGCGCGTATGAAGCGGACCGATCCCACCTATTCCACGGCCGAGAAGATCGCGCGCCTCCTAGCCAAGAAGGGCTACAACATCATCACGGGGGGCGGCCCCGGCATCATGGAGGCGGCCAATAAAGGCGCCGTCGAGGGTGGAGCCCACTCCATCGGGCTCAACATCGAGCTGCCTTTCGAGCAGCAACCCAACGAGTACGCCGATATCCGCCTGAGCTTCCAATACTTCTTCGTGCGGAAGGTCATGCTGGTCAAGTATTCCGTGGCCTACATCATCATGCCGGGGGGATTCGGCACCATGGATGAGCTCTTCGAGGCCGTCACCCTCATTCAAACGAAAAAGATCCGCCCCTTTCCCGTCATCCTCGTGGGAAGCGACTACTGGAACGGCCTCATCGATTGGATAAAGAGCGAGATGGTCACCCGGGGGACCATTGCGAAATCGGATCTGGACATCTGCCAGGTGATCGACGACCCGGAAGAGGTGGTCAGGACTATCCAGCGCATCGTCCTGATTTAGGCGCCTTCTTCCTTACCCAGGGTGAAGCGCCACTTGCAAAAGACATCCTCCGGGTGATCATCCGGCGGGGCGAAGAGGCATTCCACCTGGATGCGCGGGTCGATCTCCCGCGCGAACCCCACAAATTCCCGGCGGTGCATCTCCTTGCAGTCGTATTCCCCCAGCCCGCGCCGCAGCCGCGCCGTCTGGGCGGGGCAGGAGGGCACGGTAATCGCGATTTCGTCTTCCGACGCCTCGATCTCGTAACCTACCAGGATGGTCCAGGTAAAGTAACGCAACGCCTGGAGGAAACCTTTCAGCCCCCGCTCTTCAATGTGGAAGCGCTTGACGATATCCATGGCCGCCATCCCGGACACGCGGCCCCAGACCTTTTCGTTGAGTCGCTCCGCCGTGGGTTGATCGTAGGCCTCGCTCACCGTGATAAACCAGAAGGCGTCCACCACACGGTAATGCCAGAGGAGAAACTGGATATATTCCCGCAGCTCTTCCTCGTTCATCGTCTCAAAAACACGCAGATCCATCATTTCCTCCCCTCGCCGGCAGCCATCTTCCAGCTTCCGGCGTAATCCAGCGCGAACTGGTAGGCGGTCCGCCCGCTCCGGGAGCCGCGCGCCAGGGCCCACCGGAGGGCCTCTCTCTTGACTTCCTCGCTTGCCCGTTCGATACCGAATACGTTTAGCCAGTGTTCCACGATATCCAGGTATATCTCCTGCGAAAAGGGGTAGAAGGGCAGCCACAATCCGAAACGCTCGGAGAGGGAAATCTTTTCATCCACCGACTCTTCCGGGTGAATCTCCCGGCCCTCTTCCGTCGTGGCGGTTTCCTCCGGCATGAAATGCCGGCGGTTCGAGGTGGCGTAGATGAGAAAACGGTCCGACACGGTGCTCAGGGCCCCGTCAAGGAGGGCCTTGAGGTCCTTGAATCCCGGCTCCTCCGCCCCGAAGGAGAGGTCGTCGCAGAAGAGGATGAACCGGTGGGGCGAAGCGGCGATCGCTTCCACGATCTCCGGCAGGTCTCGCAGGTCATTCTTTCCCACCTCCACCAGCCGCAAGCCTTCCGGAGCGAAGGCGTGAACAAGGGCCCGGATGAGCGACGACTTCCCCGTTCCCCGCGCCCCCCAGAGCAGGGCGTTGTTCGCTTCGTAACCCATCAGAAACTGGCGGGTATTTCGAACCAGCGCCTCTTTCTGGCGCGCGATCCCCAAGAGGTCGTCCAGCCGCCCGCGCGCCCGGAAGGGTACCGGTCTCAGGATCCCCCTGGGACCCCGGCTTATCCACCGGAAGGTTCGTGCCTCGTCATCACGCCGGGGTTTATCCTCCTCCAGGCCGAGAAAACGCTCCTCCACCCGGGACAATAGGGCTTCCAACCGCTCGAACAATCTTTCCGCCTTCTCCGTGAGGGTATCACGATCCGTCATGCTTACCCGCTTCCTTTCATGCTCATCGCCGGGGAGGTTCGAACCCCGGCACGGCCAACCAATCCTCCGCGTTGTTCAAAAGCCAGGTCGCGATCGAGACCAGGAGGAGGTAGATGGCTCCCGCGATGAGAAACATCTCCATGTACTTGAAATAGAGGGACGCCAGGATCTTGGCCTCGCCCGTCAGTTCGATGCACGTAACCATGTAGGCCAGCGACGAGTACTTGATGAGATAGATCAGCTCGTTGCCGCACCCTGGAAGGGCGCGCCGCACGGCCTGGGGCAGGATGATGGAGACCAGGGCCTGGGTCCTGCTGAAACCGAGGGACTGGGCCCCCAGCATCTGGCCATCCTTGATGGAAAGGAGGGCGCCCCGGATATACTCGGAATGATACGCGCCGCTGCAGAGGGAGAAGCCGATCACGGCCGCCGTGTAGGGGCTGAAATAGATACCGAACCGGGCCAGGCCGAAATACCAGAGGTAGAGCTGCACCAGCAGTGGAAACCCCCTGAAAAACGTGACATAGACGTTGGCGATGGCTCTCAGGACGGAATGCCCGTAGACCCGGAGGGTCCCGGTGATAATCCCGATGGCCAGGCCGAATACGGCCGAAGGAACGATGAGTCGGATGCTCATCCAGACCCCCCGGATCATGGCGGGGGCGACCTCCTGGCGCAGAAACATCAATTCACTCATCGTCACCCGTTATCCTTGTGATGAAAATGAATGATCTTGTCGCAGAACTCCCGCGTTCTTTCGCGTTTCGCGCCATACAGGATTTCTTGGGGTGGCCCCTTCTCCAGGATCACCCCCTCATCCATGAAGAGGATTTCCCTGGCCAGCGAACCGGCGAACGCTATCTCGTGTGTCACGAGGACCATGGTCATCCCCCCTGCCGCGAGACGCTTGATCACCGCGTGTACCTCGCCCACCAGCTCGGGATCCAGGGCGGAGGTCGGCTCGTCGAGCAGCATCACCTCCGGATCCATGGCCAGGGCGCGGGCGATGGAGACCCGCTGCTTCTGTCCCCCGGAAAGCTCCGCGGGATACTTGTCCATGTGCTCCTTCAGGCCCACGCGTTCCAGCTCCGCGACGGCCCGTTCCCTCGCCCGGGCCTTGGGAATCTTTTTCACCCGGACAAGCCCAATCTGGACGTTTTGCAACGCGCTGAGATGGTCAAACAGGTTGAAATCCTGGAAGATCATCCCCACCTTCTGCCGGTAGGCGTAGAGTCTCCGCCTGTCCGTGTGGTCGATCTCCTCTCCGTTCAGGAAAACACGTCCCGCGTCGAACAGGGTCAGGAAATTGATACAGTGCAGAAGGGTGCTCTTGCCGCCCCCCGAAGGACCAATGATGGCCTTTATGTCCCCCCGGTTGATCTCCAGGGAAACCCCCTTCAGGATCTCTTTCTCCCCGAATCGTTTCCGGATATCCTCAACCTTCAGAACGGGCGTCTGTTCCATCGATGCTCCCTACCGCGCGTATCCCTTGATGGCGACCTTCTTTTGCAGCAGCCCCAGGCACCTGGTCCCCGCGGAGGTCAGGCCCAGGAAGATGAATCCGGCCAGGAGGTAGAGCCAGAAGTGCTGGTAGGTCCTGGCAGCCACGTGGTTTGCCCGCGCCATGATCTCCGCCACGCCGAGGGCGTAGGTCACCGCCGAATTCTTCATGATGATGGTATACTCGTTCGTCCACGCCGGTATGGACAGCCGGAAGGCCTGGGGGAGGATGATGTAAACAACCGCCTGGAAATCACTCATCCCGATGGCCCGCGCCGCCTTGAGTTGCCCCTCCGGGATGGACAGGATGGCGCCCCGGAAGATCTCCGACTGGTAGGCCGAGCTGATGAGCCCGAGAACCACGATGGAAACAAAAAAGGGAGACAGGTCAAGGTGCAGGGCGCCCAAGAGGCCGAAGTAGAAAAGGAAGAGAAGAACGAGGAGAGGAACCCCCCGGAAAAACCAGACGTAGATCCCCGTCAGGGTGCGTAAGGCCCGGTTTCCGTAAACGTGGGCGATGGCCAAAAAGGTTCCCAAAAGCAGGCCCATGGCCAGGGCCCCGGCCACAACGACCAACGTCACCCAGACACCCCCCATGATGTAGGGAAGCCCTTCGAGAACCGCCTTCATCCCTGCCGATATGGATAGATGCATCAGGTCCCTTTCCGTGACCTTAAATCAAAGGGGACGGAAAGGCCTTTCTCCTCCCGGCCTTTCCGTCCCCTCGTTCTCATAAACGCCAGCGGATGCTTCCTACTTCATCTTCCACTTCTTGACCAGCTTGTTCCAGTAGGGAGACGCCTTCAACTTCTTGAGGCCGTCGTTCAATTTTTTCAGCAGTGCCGTGTCTTCCTTGCGGACGGCATAGCCGTAATAGACGTCCGGCTGGCCGTAGCTGCCGATGGCCTTGACCTTGAGGCCCTTCTTCTGCGCTTCCTCTAGGGCGGTATTGGAAACTGCCGCCGCGTCCACGCGGCCGTTCGCGACCTCTTCGATAGCGAGTTCCGTGGTGTCGTACTGCCGCAACTCGAACTTGTATCCCTTCTTCAGCAGGTGCTCGGTAATCCATTTGGATTCGGCGCTTCCCCTGAGAAGACCGATCTTGCGCCCAGGTTTCAGGGCCTCTTTGGGAGTCAGCTTGGAACCGCTCTTGACCACCAGCAACTGGCGGACAAGCCAGTAGGGCTCGGTAAAATTCACCTGCGCCTTTCTCTCGGGTGTAATGCTCATGCCCGAGGCGATGATGTCGATTTTCTTCCCCTTGAGGGAGGGAATAATGGCGGCCCATTCAATGGGTTTGTGCTGAACCTTAAAGCCCTCCTTCTTGGCGATCCAATTCAGGGCATCGATATCGAACCCGGCGGGTTTTCCGCTCTTGTCAATAAAGGTAAACGGGGGATAGGCCGCGTCGAACCCGTTGATGTAAACCTTTTCGGCGGCGTTTACGTTGCCCGCACCCAACCCGAAGATCATTGTGGTCACGACGATAAATCCCAATACACCTGCGCAAACTTTTCTCATAAATTTCTCCTTTAATTCTTGATGTTACATTTTCCGGGGCTATTTGGTTGGAACGCGGAAAACTTTGCCGTATTCCACATTTTACACTGGCTCCTTCCCAAACGTCCGAAGCCCTATAGTATGAATTTAATACGAGCAGAGGCGATATGTCAAGCCAAACAATGCTTCAAAGTCTTTTGAGAATAGGACTAAAAACCTGTGGGACCTCATAATTTTCTTTAAACACAATTTCGCGGTTGTTCGGAAAAATTGGTGTGAGATGGGTGTAAGTAATTAGAAACAGGTAAAAAAACGGATAAAGCTTGTTGTTGTCGACTTGACATAGGCTTATGGGTCATAATTGGGGAAGGTATCCCGCGGCACTCTGACCCACGCGAACGAGAGGCGTGACTGCCGGATACACGCGGACTTTGCCCAAGTCCTCAAAGGGATGGCAAAGGAACTCTACGCGGGAGAGGATTTTGGGTTAGCATATTGACGAAACGGTCAATGCCCTTGATGCTTCGACCATTGGCCTGTGTTTTTCCCTGTTTTTCTGGGCCCGATTTCGCAAAACCAAAGGGGCGATCAAGGTGCATACGCTGTTGGATCTTCGGGTAACATTCCCACGTTTATCTCGATCACACATGGGAAGGTTCAGACTTTAAATCGGATAGGGCATCGAAACATATAAAACCTGTCCCGGATCTTAGGTTAGCACCTTATTGACAACCGGGAGCCTTGCCTGTAAATTGCGTATAGATAATGCGGATGGGTATAAAACGAGAATCAGCAATCATTTTTACTCAATCTCGTATGCGAAAAATTGCGTCATTTTCTGAAGGAGTGAAATGTCAGGTTCCGTTCAATTGACAGAACTGGTAAAGGCGTATCCCGGTGTGGTGGCCGTGGATCACTTGACCCTGGATATCCGCGAGGGGGAGTTCATGACCTTTTTAGGGGCAAGTGGCTCCGGAAAGACGACGACCCTCTCCATGATCGCGGGGTTGACCCTCCCCACCTCCGGGGAGATCCTCTTGAACGGGCAGGACGTGACGTTCATTCCGCCCCACAAGCGAAACATCGGGATGGTCTTCCAGAATTATGCCCTCTTTCCCCACATGACCGTCTACGACAACATCGCCTTCCCCCTCAAGATGCACAAGGTCTCGAAGGAGGAGATTGAGCGGAGGGTTCACCAGGCCCTCCACATGGTCCAGCTCCCCCAGCACGGAGACCGGTATCCCTCCCAACTTTCCGGGGGG